>CAXTRJ010000198.1:0-5491 GCA_964246585.1 uncultured Sphingomonas sp.
CCGCTACTGGAGCTCTTCATTTGAACTGGGAGCTGGGGGGCAAAATTTCCCGGCTATTGCTTTGCAAGCCAGCGCCGCTACCCAACTCAAGGAAATAAAAGTAACCAGCCAGAAACCTCTGTACGAGCGCCTTGCCGACCGCGTGGTAGTGAACGTGGAAGGCTCGACGCTGGCCGCTGGCAACACCACGCTGGACGTACTCGCCCGCGCGCCCGGCGTAACCGTAGACGGCAACGACAACCTGGCCCTGCGCGGCCGCACGGGCGTGCTGGTGCTCATCGATGGTAGGCGCCAACCCATGACGGGCTCGGAACTGGCTGACTACCTGCGGGCTCTGCCCGCCGAGCAGCTCAGAAGCCTTGAACTAATAACGAATCCGCCCGCCCGCTACGATGCCCAGGGCGGCGCGGGCATCATCGCGGCGCCGTTCGCCGCGACCTGCACGGGGGCGGGGGCGTCGTCCGAACAGCCGACGAGCGCCGCCGCGATCATTGCGGCCCCAGCGATACGCTTCACCGTCTGAACTCCTTTCACCGGCCAACCGGCGAGACCCCGCCCGGTTCCTCCTAACGGAGCAGCTTCGGCGCTTCCTTCTCGATCACCGCCTTCACCTTGCCGGCGAACAGCCCGAGGAACGCGGGGAGGTCGACCACCGCGTGAACCTTGTCCTCGTACACCGTCGCCTGGCTCGCGACCTGCTGCCCCATCGCGCTGACGGTGAAGTGCATCGTGTCGCCGTCCCAGCGGTGGTCGACGGTCGCCCCGCCCGGGATCATCGCGCCGATCTTGCCGACTCCCCCGTCCAGCCGCTGGCGCACGCCGGCCTTGCCCAGCTTGTGGGGGATATCGACGGTGACGGGGTGGCTCATGCTTCGATCCTCATGTGGCGAACAACATCGCGTCATCGCCGAACGCCTTGAACTCGAGCGCGTTGCCGCTGGGGTCGCGAAAGAACATCGTCGCCTGCTCGCCCGGCTGGCCGACGAAGCGGACGTGCGGCGCGATGCCGAACGCGACGCCGGCGGCCGCGACCCGCGCCGCCATCGCCCGCCAGTCGGCCATCGTCAGCACGACGCCGAAATGCGGCACCGGCACGTCGTGGCCATCGACCGCGTTCTCGACCGCGACCGGCTTGGCGGCGGGATCGAGGTGCGCGACGATCTGATGCCCGCCCAGGTCGAAATCGACCCACGCATCGCTCGACCGCCCCTCGCGACACCCGAGCACGCCCCCGTAGAAAGCGCGCGCGGCGGCGAGATCGTGGACCGGGAAGGCGAGATGGAACGGGCGCAGCGTCATGTGGAGGTCCTACAACCTCGCCAAGTTTTCGTCACCCCGGACCCTTCGACAAGCTCAGGAGAGCCCTGTTCCGGGGTCCATCGGTGTTCCGGCCTCCCCGGCCGGTTCGCGCGTACGACGATGGATGCCGGAACGAGTCCGGCATGACGGGAACGCACGCATCCTCTATCGTCGCGCCATGGCTACACTGAAACGACCCGGCGCTACCTCGTCGACCATGCCGATGACCGGCTACCCAGCCTCCGCCAGCCTCCTCCTCGGCGCCGCCGCCGCGCTCGGCTTCGCGCCGCTCCAGCTGTGGCCGCTGACCCTCCTCGCCTTCGCCTGGTGGCTCCTTCTCGTTCACGACGCCCCCACGCTCCGCTCGGCGCTGTGGCGCGGCTGGCTGTTCGGCGTCGGCCATTTCTCCATCAACAACAACTGGATCCAGCACGCCTTTACCTATCAAGACGAGATGCCGCACTGGCTCGGCTATCTCGCGCCGGTCGCGCTGGCGCTGTACCTCGCGGTCTACCCGATGCTCGCCGCCGGCCTCGCCTGGCGCCTGGCGAGCCCGCGCGCGGTCGGGGACGGTGCCACACGTCCCGGCGCGCCTTTCGCGCTGGTCGCCGGCGCCGCCTGGATCGCCACCGAATGGCTGCGCGGCACGATGTTCACGGGCTATGCCTGGGATCCGCTTGGCACGATGTGGCTGCCCGTCATCGGCGTCGCCCGGCTGTCGGCATGGATCGGCACCTATGCGTTGTCGGGCGTGACGATCGTCGCGGCGGCGTCGCTGCTGCTACTGGCGCAGCGCCGCTGGACGATGCCCGCCGTCACCACCGCGTCGCTCGCCTTCGCCGCGATCGGCCTCTCCGGCTCTCGAAGCATCTTCGTATCCGCGGATCACCCCCGCGTCCGCGTCGTCCAGCCCAATATCGGCATCGAGGCCCGCGCCATCCCCGGTCACCAGGATCGCATGGTCGACCGCCTCGCCGCGCTCAGCGGCCGCGCCGGCGGCGCCCCGCGCCTGATCGTCTGGCCCGAGGGCGCGGTCGATCATTATGTCGAGGACGGCTACCCCGCCGATTATTATCGGGGCGGGCAGCCGGCACAGGTCCGCGCCCGCCTCGCCCAGCACCTCGGCTTGCGCGACGCCCTCCTGATCGGCGGCAACGCGCTCGCCTTCGACCGCGACGGCGCGCTGGTCGGCGCCGGCAACAGCGTGTTCGGCCTCGACGCGCTCGCCCGCATAACCGGCCGCTACGATAAAGCCCACCTCGTCCCCTATGGCGAATACCTGCCGATGCGGGCCATCCTCGAGCCGATCGGCCTGTCGCGCATCCTCCCCGGCAAGATCGACTTCCTGCCCGGCCCCGGCCCGCGCGCGATCGAGCTGCCCGGCTTCGGCGCGGTCGGCGTCCAGGTCTGCTACGAGATCATCTTTTCCGGCGAGGTCGTCGACCCGGCGCGTCGCCCGGCGATGCTGTTTAACCCGTCCAATGACGCCTGGTTCGGCGCATGGGGCCCGCCGCAGCACTTGGCGCAAGCGCGGATGCGCGCGATCGAGGAGGGGCTTCCGGTGCTCCGCTCGACCCCCAACGGCATCTCGGCGATCATCGCCGCCGACGGTCGCCTGCTCGCCTCGGTGCCGCGCCACGTCGCCGGCGCGGTCGAGCTGCCCGTCCCGCCCGCGCTCCCGCCCACCCTCTTCGCCCGCGGCGGCAACTGGCTGGCGGTCGCCGTCGCCGCCGCGATGCTCATCCTCGCCGTTGCCTTACGTCGCCGCCATCGCTAGGGCCATATAAAGCAATCTTTATATGAGCCCCGGAGACCCCATGCGCAGCTCGTACCTCTTCACCTCCGAATCCGTATCCGAAGGCCATCCCGACAAGGTCGCCGACCAGATCAGCGACACCGTCGTTGACCTGTTCCTGTTGAAGGATCCGGAGGCGCGCATCGCCTGCGAAACGCTGTGCACGACCAATATGGTGGTGCTCGCCGGCGAGATCCGCTGCAAGGGCGTGTACGAGGACGGCGACTGGGCACCCGGCGCGCTCGACGAGATCGAGGCCGCCGTCCGCGCGACCGTGCGAGAGATCGGCTACGAGCAGTCGGGCTTTCACTGGCGGACATTCGATTTCTCGAACAACCTCCACGCCCAGTCCGCCCATATCGCGATGGGCGTCGACGAAAGCGGCAACAAGGACGAGGGCGCCGGCGACCAGGGCATCATGTTCGGCTACGCCACCGACGAGACCCCCGGGCTGATGCCCGCCACGCTCTATTACAGCCACAAGATCCTGGAGCGCATGGCCGCCGACCGCCATTCGGGCGCCGCGCCGTTCCTGGAGCCCGACGCCAAGAGCCAGGTGACGCTTCAGTACGAGAACGAGAAACCCGTCGGCGCCACCGCGCTGGTCGTCTCGACCCAGCATTCGGCCGATTACTCGAATCCGGAGGGCCAGGCGCGCCTGCGCGACTATGTGAAGGGCGTCTTCGCCGACATCCTGCCCGACGGCTGGTTGCCCGCCGACGACAAGATCTACGTCAACCCGACCGGCCTGTTCGAGATCGGCGGCCCCGATGGCGACGCCGGGCTGACCGGCCGCAAGATCATCGTCGACACCTATGGCGGCGCCGCGCCGCACGGCGGCGGCGCGTTCAGCGGCAAGGATCCGACCAAGGTCGACCGCTCCGCCGCCTATGTCGCGCGCTACCTGGCGAAGAACGTCGTCGCCGCCGGCCTCGCCACGCGCTGCACCATCCAGCTGAGCTACGCCATCGGCATCGCCGAGCCGCTGTCGGTCTATGTCGACACCCACGGCACCGGCGCCGTCGACGAGGCGACGCTTGAGGCGGTGCTGCCCCAACTCGTCCGCCTGACCCCCAAGGGCATCCGCGAGCACCTTAAGCTCAACGCCCCCATCTACCGTCGCACCGCCGCCTACGGCCATTTCGGCCGCGAGGCGGAGGGTGATCATTTCACCTGGGAGCGCACCGACCTAGTCGACGCGCTCAAGGCCGCCGTCGCCGGCTGACGCACGGGTTGATCGCGCGCGCGCTTCGTTTACCCTGACCACGACGTGGGGAGGTTGAAGCGATGCGAAGCATGAGCCGGTGGTTCCTCGCGGCGGCGCTGGCGGCGTCGCCCGCGACCGCCCAGGACGACGCGGCCGCGCTGGCCCGCGCCAGCGAACGCGGCCGGATCATGTACGCCTACGACCGGGCGGCGTGGCTCGGCACCGACGACATGCTCGCCAAGTTACGCGATCCCGCGACGAAGGTGGCGGGATACATCGTCGAGGGATCCGCCGAGACGCCGCGCCTGATCTTCTTTGACAAGGGTGCGGAGCCGCAAGCGGTCTATATCGCGCGCCTCGCCGACGGGAAGCTCGTCGAGGGCAAGGTGCTTGGCGCAACGGACGACCGCGCGATCGCGCCGACGACCCGGCGGATGATCGCGGCCCTGGCGACGGCGCGGCAGGCGATCGCCGCATCCCCCGACGCCGGCCCTTGCGAAAAGGCGACGTTCAACACCGTGGTCCTGCCGCCCGAAACCGCGAACGGGCCCGTTCCGGTGTATTTCCTGACGCCACAGGTGAATTCCGACCGCATCCCCTTTGGCGGCCATTTTCAGATCGATGTCGCGGCGGATGGCAAGCCGAGCGCGATCCGCCGTTTCACCAACACGTGTCTGGCCATGCCGACCAAGCCTCCTGCTGGCGGGGAAAATACGAGTGTTGTCGTTACGCAACTCATCGGCGACCTGCCGACCGAGATCCACGTCTTCACGTCTTTGGCGGTGCGGGTGCCCGTCATGGTCATCACCGGCAAGCCGGTTCCTCGCGTGTGGCCGGTGACGGGTGATCGGATCGGATCACCGGTCGATCTGAAGAAATAGCACCCCGCTACCGCATGTCCTGGAAAGCCGGAGTTCAGTCACGAAACGCTGCCAAGTGGTGACCCTCGGTACTTACAGGTTATCTCAACTAGGCCCTGACCTTCGCCGGTTTAGCTCTTCCTTCGCTCGGGAGAACTGGTCTTGCGTCAGGCGAACGAGCTTCGGTTCCCCCCACCGGAACACCCCGCTGACCGCGCTCTCGGCGATCCAGCCGATCGCGCCGCCGACGATCACATCCGACAGATAATGCTTGCCCCGCGGCATCTGGATCGCCGCGATCGCCACCGCCGCCAGCCCGCTCGGCAGCGC
>CAXTRJ010000199.1:0-5428 GCA_964246585.1 uncultured Sphingomonas sp.
TACAAGGTGCCGGACAGCAGGCCGGTCTCCTTCATCAGGTCATAGCCGTGACGCCATTGCTGCGCTCGCACCGACAGCGCCTCCAGGAGCGTGAGCATCTGCTTCGATGGGCGCCGATTACGTACCATAGCGTCATTCAACATATGTAGAGTTACCGGTCAAGCTGGTATTTGTGCTGTTGGATCTGCTTGAGTGTGAACCGCGCCCAGCTATGGCTCAGGTCCCTTCAACCCTTACGCCGTCAACCGCCGGGGCGTCCTCGGCGGCGCGCTTGGCGCGGTCAGCGCGCATTGCCACAGCCCGACGTCGATCCAGCAGCCCGCCTTGTAGCCGATCTCGCGGTACACCCCCGCCCGGCGGAACCCGACCGCCTCGTGCAACGCGACCGACGCGGCATTGGGCAGCGAAATCGACCCGATCACTTGGGTGAAATCTGCGCGCACAGCGTTTCGATCAACGCTCCGTACAGCAGCCGGCCAGTGCCGCGCCCCTGCGCCGCGTCGGCCAGGTAGATCGAGGTCTCCACCGCATGGGCGTAGGCCGGTCGCTCGCGGAAGCGGCTGGCATGGGCATAGCCGAGGACACCCGGCCGGCGTCCTCGGGACGGGCCGGCCGGATCGCGATCATGCCCGGCTCAGAAGCCGAGGCGCGCCAGGATCAGGTCGAGCAGCGCCTGATCGCCCGCCGTCGACGCCGCCGGCCCGAACCCGCCACATTCCAGGCAGCGCGCCTGGATCGACGTGCCCGTCGCCAGCTGCCGCATCTCGCCCAGCGCGCGCGCCATCATCTGGCGCTGTTCGCCGCCGACCCGCGCGAACAGGTCGCCCGACGGCGTCGCGCGCTCGTCCTCGTTCTGCCCGGCGAAGCCCTCCGCCAGCTTGGCCGCCCAGCCCGGCTGCTTCTCCAGATAGACCGTATGCACCTTGGCCGGATCGAGCTTCGCGCGCCGCGCCGTCTCCGCCACCGCGTCCGATAAGGTGCCGAAGCGGTCGACCAGCCCCAGCTGCCGCGCGGTGCCGCCGTCCCACACGCGGCCTTGCGCGATCGAGTCGACCCGCGCCGGCGTCATCCGCCGCGCGGTCGCGACGCGGGCGAGGAACTGGCGATAGCCGTTCTCGATCCCCGATTGCAGGATCGCGTCGGTCACCGCGTTGGTCCCGCCGATCACGTCGGGCTGCCCCGACAAGGGCGTCGCGCGCACCCCGTCCGACGTCACGCCGATCTTAGCCAGCGCGGTCTCGAACGTCGGGATGATGCCGAAAATGCCGATCGACCCGGTGATCGTCGACGGTTCGGCGAAGATCACGTCGCCCGCCGTCGCCACCCAGTAACCGCCCGACGCCGCCAGCGACCCCATCGAGATGACCACCGGCAGCCCCTGGCGCTTGGCCTCGAGCACCGCGACGCGGATCTGCTCGGACGCCAGCGCCGACCCGCCGGGCGAATCGACCCGGACGACCAGGCCTTTGAGCGTCTTCTTGGCCAGCCCGTCGAGCACCGCCTTCTCGATCGTGTCGCCCGCCGCCGTGCCCGGGCCGGCCTCGCCGTCGATGATCGTGCCGGCCACCGTCAGCACGCCGATCGCGTCGCCCGCACTCGGGAGAGGGTTGGCCGCCAGCCAGTTATCATATTTGATCGTGTTGAAGAACCCGGCGGGCTTGCTGGCGTCGCCGCCGGCAATTTGCGCCAAGCGCCGGCCAAAGGCGAGCCGGTCGCCCAGCCGGTCGACGATGCCGCGCTGCAGGTTGGCGCGGGCGATGTTGCCGCCCGCCGCCGTCACGATCTCCCGCGGCTGGGCGAGGAACGCGCGCACCTGCGCCTTGGGCCGCGCCTTCGCGACCGCCTCCTGCCACTGGCCGAACAGCGCGCCGAGCAGCGCCTGGCTCGCCGCGCGCGAGTCGGGCGATTGGCCGGCGAGCAGATACGGCTCGACCGCCGCCTTGTAGCGCCCGACGCGGTAGATGTGCGCGTTGATCCCCAGCCGGTCGATCAGCCCCTTGTAGAACAGCTGCGGCCCGCCCGGCCCGGTGAACAGCGCGCCGCCCATCGGGTTCATCCAAATCTCGCTGGCGTTGGCGGCAAGGCGGTACCCGCCGTCCGAATAGCCCGTGGCATAGGCCAGCACCGGCTTCCTGGCCGCGCGGACCCGACCGATCGCCTCGGCGACCTCGTTCAGCGCCGACGGATAGCCGCCGCCGAACCCGTCCAGGTCGAGCACCACCGCCTTGACCCGCGCGTCCGTCCGCGCCGCGTCGAGCGCGCGGACGACGTCGCGCAGCCGGAACTGCTTGGCCGCCGGCTGGCCGGACAAGGCGGCGAACGGCGCCTGCTCCTCCGGCTGCTCGACGATCGTGCCGTCGAGGTCGAGCACCAACGCGCCGTCGCGGATCGCCGCCGGGTTGGGCCGGGAATTGAGCACCGCGAACAGCAACCCGAAGAACAGCAGCAGGAACACGAGCACCAGCGCGTCCTTGATCCCGACCAGCAATCGCCAGGCGGCACCGACCAGGCCGCGTCGTCGCGGCGCCGGGGCCGGCTCGCGATAGGTGTTGCCGGGCAGGGTGGGGTTATGGTCGGTCATGGCGGCGACGCTAGAGCAAGGCCCACGCGGCGTAAATGCCTGTATTACCCGGCCAACACAGAGCGCAGCCTTTTCTTCTGCTGCCGTGGCGAAAATAATGGCGGGCGCAGGTGCGCGGTGTAGCTCCTTATCAGGAGTCCAACACACCCGCCCCAACCCGACTACCGCCGCCCAGCCGTTTCTCGGGCCAGCTGCTCTTAATGCACGTCGGGCCAGATACTGATTGCCAGGTCCGCCAGTCGCCGGCTTCTCTTTTTAATCGCGTCCTCGTCCCACGTTCCGGCGTGCCCAACCTGTCGTGTCAGCTTAAACGCGGAGTCGGCGAGGAGAGCGCGCTTATCGTCAAATGCCGCGTTGGACAGCTTGCTGTTCTTGGCTTGGTTGACCAGCACCAGATTGCCGATCGTGTTCACCGTTCGCGCGCGTTCCTGTATCTCGACCCTGCGCTCATCGTCGATTTCGGGCATGAGGCCGAGATCCCAAACCAAATCGGTGGGCGAAATTGTGTCGTCCGCCAACGGCCAATGCTTGGCCCACCGCACCGGCATCACATGCTCGAGCGTTTGATCACCGAGGATCTTTACGCTGTCATCGAAGCGATCCTGCGCAGCCGCGTCTAGCCGGGTCAGCAAGGCTCGTGTGCGCCGGTCCCAACCACCGCCGTAAACCTCTTTCGTAAGAAAGGCGGAACCGAACTCGGCGTCGTTCGGGAACCTGGCCGATTCCGCTCTTTGAGCCGCGAAGAACTGCTCGACCGACGATTGCGTGTGGCCGTGCTCGGCGAGATGGCTGACAAGTGCGACCGTGTTCTTGGTCAGGTTCTTGGCGTCGAGCGAACAGACGACACGTCGCACTATATAAGAGGTGAGCAGGTTAAGCATCGAAGGCTGTTCGGTGGGGTCGGCATGTACCGCTATAGCCAGCGCGGCTGGAAACACCGTGGTGGTGTCGAACGCGGCCATCATTTCGGCGAACTCGGCAAGCGAGCCGTCTCCGCCGCGCTCCACGAGCTGCTGGTAGGGTTGCGCGAAATTCTCCAGGCTTGTCAACTCCTCCTTAACCGTGCTGTAACGACGATAAGTGGTATGAGCCCTATACTCGGGATATATTTTTGAGAGGTTTACTTCTCGCTGTAATTGAACAACCAAAAAGTTGGCGAAGAAAAACTCAAGTCGTGGCTTGAGGACGCGGCCTTGGCGTTCCGGTACCTCCCAAAATGGCTGCTCGAACCGACCCCAATGATCCGCAAACAAGGTTTCGGCGGACTCTCTCGTCCGCAGCGCGCGATGGAAAATGTCGTTCCTGATCAGATCGGTCGCGTTCAGGGGCTCGCCCCGAGCATTCAACGTCGAGAAGATGGTCTGCGCATCATCTTCGTCGGAGAGCGAGATAACGACGATGGAGAACCGCGTTAGGACGACATCCAGGACGGCGAGCATCACCTCGGATGCCGTGCGTTCGGGTTGATCATTGATTAGCTGCTTCAGGCCATTAACGAAAAAGAAGTAGGCAAGGAGCAGTTTGGGCGTGCGGTTCTGAGCAAGCCGACTTCCCCAATAGAAGCTCGAATATTTGTTCGACAGCTCACGCTCTGACAAGGATCCAATGTCTTCGTACACGGCGCGATCATAGGCGGTTGGCAACACCTTGTGCCGCTCCACCGCCGCATCCTGCATCAATGATTCGCGATCGTTCCTGACATAAGATCGCGCGGTGTCGCGGACCTGTTCCAACCCCTGTTGCCGCGCAATCTCCGCGATTGCGAACAGGAGAACCTGAAAGGTGGTGAGCCGCTGCTGACCATCGATGACCTGCTTGACCGGAACCCTGCCGATCGGGGCGGAGCCGGAAGTGAAGATTAGCGCGCCCATATAGTGGGGATAGCGCTTGGGCTTGAGCTCCAGCGCCTCCTCCAGATTGTCCAACAGGTCTTCCCACAAGGGTGCGAGCTGAGTTTTTTCCGCCCAGACGTAATGCCGCTGGAAAACGGGAACGGCGAATTGGGTTCGTTCCTCCAGGATCTGTCCGACGGACCTCACCAGCGTTTCCATGACGTCCCCTTCTTTTCACGACGGACATAGCGGCCGTCGAAGGCGCTGGGCAAGACGCGGCGCGCTCTTGATTTGTCGGATCGCCGGTCGCATATGCGCCGTGTTGGCACTCCTGAATGGCGAGTGCCAGAAATCTGTCACACTCAGTAAAGAAGGACATGCGCGCATGAACTTTCGTCCGTTGCACGACCGCGTCCTCGTCCGCCGCGTCGAGGCCGAGGAAAAGACCGCCGGTGGGATCATCATCCCCGACACCGCCAAGGAGAAGCCGCAAGAGGGCGAGGTCGTCTCGGCCGGGACCGGCGCGCGCAACGACGCGGGCGACATCCACCCGCTCGAGGTCAAGGCCGGCGACAAAATCCTGTTCGGCAAATGGTCGGGCACCGAGGTCAAGGTCAACGGCGAGGACCTGCTGATCATGAAGGAATCGGACATCCTCGGCATCGTCGAGGGCTGACACGCCCCTCTCCACATTCTCAACATTCGCATTTTGAAAGGGTAGCCACATGGCAGCCAAGGACGTGAAATTCAGCCGCGACGCGCGCGAGCGCATTCTGCGCGGCGTCGACATCCTCGCCGACGCGGTCAAGGTGACGCTCGGTCCCAAGGGCCGCAACGTCGTCATCGACAAGAGCTTCGGCGCGCCGCGCATCACCAAGGACGGCGTCACCGTCGCCAAGGAGATCGAGCTCAAGGACAAGTTCGAGAACATGGGCGCGCAGATGCTGCGCGAGGTGGCCTCCAAGACCAACGACGTCGCCGGTGACGGCACCACCACCGCGACCGTGCTCGCCCA
>CAXTRJ010000200.1:0-5400 GCA_964246585.1 uncultured Sphingomonas sp.
GGGGTCGGCGACGCGGCCGGCATGGCGAGCTGCGCCGGGGGCGGGGCGGGGGCGTAGTGGACGGCGGCATTGTCGCGCGCGGCTTTGCGCGCGACGCGGATGCGGCGCTGGCCGTCCTCGACCTCGATCTCGGTCAGTTGGGTGGTGTCGAGCAGCTCGGCGAGCTGGCGGACGAGGTCGACATCGACCTGCATCGCGCCGTCACTAGTTGGTTCGGTCATGGGGCCGCGTCCTTTCACAACCGCGCGGCGGCTTCAAGCGCGAGCAGGTAGGAAAGCGCGCCGAACCCGGCGATCGTGCCGCGCGCCGCCTGACCGACCAGGCTGACGTGGCGGAATGGTTCGCGGGCGTGCGGGTTGGACAGGTGGACCTCGATGACGGGGGTGGCCACCGCCTTGATCGCGTCGTGCAGCGCGACGGAGCTGTGCGTGAAGCCGCCGGCGTTGAGCAGCACCGCGCGGGCTTCGCTCGCCTGCGCTTCGTGGAGCCAGTCGATCAGGTGGCCTTCGTGGTTCGACTGGCGCAGGTCGACCGCGAGGTCCAGTTTCTTGGCGCGGTCCTCCAGCATCCCGGCGATGTCGTCGAGCGTGTCGTGGCCGTAGATCGCGGGCTCGCGCAAGCCGAGCAGGTTGAGGTTGGGGCCGTTGAGGACGAAGACGGTGGGCATGGACTACTCCTTCCAGTCGGCGGCTTACCTGCCTTCGGCGATCGGGGCGAGCCACCTCCGCAGTGCGCCACCCCGGCGGAGGCCGGGGCCCAGCCACGGTGATGTCGGTGATCGGGGTGCAACCTTGGCGAGACCATCCTGACTGGGCCCCGGCCTTCGCCGGGGTGGCACGAACGAGGTGCGCGCAGCCTTTAACATTTGAACCTCCCCGCCGCACCGCCTAGATCGCCGCCATGCACACCGATGGAACCGTCTCGATCACCGTCAATGGCGAGCACAAGCGCGTCATGGCGGGCCTGTCCATCGCCCAGCTCGCCACCGAGCTCGGCCTGGTGCCCGAAAAGGTCGCGGTCGAGCGCAACCTGGCGGTGGTGCCGCGATCGACGCTGGCGCAGGTGATGGTCGAGGATGGCGACGACCTGGAAATCGTCCATTTCGTCGGGGGCGGCGACCATCAGCGGCCGCTGACCGACGACAGCTGGACGGTCGCCGGCCGCACGTTCCGCTCGCGGCTGATCGTCGGCACCGGCAAGTACAAGGACTTCGCGCAGAACGCCGCCGCGGTCGAGGCGTCGGGGGCGGAGATCGTCACCGTCGCGGTGCGCCGGGTGAACGTCAGCGACCCGAACGCGCCGATGCTGACCGACTATATCGACCCCAAGCGCGTGACGTACCTGCCCAACACCGCCGGTTGCTTCGACGCCGAGTCGGCGATCCGCACGCTCCGGCTGGCGCGCGAGGCGGGGGGGTGGGACTTGGTCAAGCTGGAGGTGCTGGGCGAGGCGCGGACGCTGTATCCCGACATGGTCGAGACGCTGCGCGCGACCGAGATCCTGGCGAAGGAGGGCTTCCTGCCGATGGTCTACTGCGTCGACGATCCGATCGCGGCGAAGCGGCTGGAGAATGTCGGCGCGGTCGCGATCATGCCGCTCGGCGCGCCGATCGGGTCGGGGCTGGGCATTCAGAACCGGGTGACGATCCGGCTGATCGTCGAGGGCGCGACCGTCCCCGTGCTGGTCGACGCGGGCGTCGGCACCGCGTCGGACGCGGCGGCGGCGATGGAGCTCGGCTGCGACGGGGTGTTGATGAACACCGCCATCGCCGAGGCGAAGGCCCCGGTGCTGATGGCCGCCGCGATGCGGTCGGCGGTGGACGCGGGACGGCTGGCCTATCGCGCCGGGCGGATGGCCAAGAGGCGTTACGCCGATCCGTCGAGCCCACTGGCGGGGCTGATCTAGCCGCCGTGGATCGCGGTGAGCGTCGTGCCGGCGGTGATCACCTCGACGTCGGTCTTCAGGTGGAGCAGCCGGACGCCGCGTTCCCGCATCGCGCGGTCGAGCGCGGGGGCGAAGTCGCCGGTTCGCTCGACCGTCTCGCTCCAGCAACCATAGGCGCTGGCCAGCGCGGCGAAATCGGGATTGTGGAGGCTCGTGCCCGAGACGCGGCCGGGATATTCGCGCTCCTGGTGCATCCGGATCGTGCCGTAGCTGGCGTTGTCGACGACGATCACGAGGAGGTCGACGCCGTATTGGACGGCGGTCGCCAGCTCCTGACCGTTCATCAGGAAGTCGCCGTCGCCGGCCACCGCGATGACGCAGCGATCGGGGCGGCGCAGCGCGGCGGCGATGGCCGCGGGGAGGCCGTAGCCCATCGCGCCGGCGGTGGGGGCGAGCTGGGTGCCCGGGCCGGCGTAGCGCCAATAACGGTGCCACCAGCCGGAGAAGTTGCCCGCGCCGTTGCAGATGATCGTGTCGGCGGGAAGCGCCTCGCGCATCGCCGCGACGCACGGGCCTAGGTCGAGGATGACGCCCTCGCGCGCAGCGGGGGTGGACCAGGCGAGGTATTCGGCGTGGGCTTCGGTCGCGTCCGGGCGCGGGTCATCCGGCTGCTCGGCGCAAGCGAGCGCGTCGGCGAACTCCCACATGCCGGCGCACACCGCGATGTCGGCGCGGTACGTCCGGTGCAGCTCGTCCGGGTCGGGATGGACGTGGATCAGCGCCTGGCGGGGGTGATCGGGGGTGACCAGGGCGTAGCCGTCGGTCGTCGCCTCGCCCAGCCGTGGGCCGACGACAAGCAGCAGGTCGGCGTTTCTAATCCGCTCGACCAGCTTGGGGTTTGGCCCGTAGCCGAGATTGCCCGCCCATGTCGTGTTGACGTTGATCAAGGCGTCCTGCCGACGAAATGCGCCGGCCGTCGGTACGCCCCAGCTGCGGGCGAAGCAGTCGAACGCGCCAGTCGCGGCCGCGCCCCAGCCAGCCCCGCCGACAATCGCGACGGGGGCGTTCGCGCTCCGCACCGCCTCCAGGGCGCGGGCGACCGAGTCGGAGTCGGGCATCTGGTTCAATCTTTCGACGCGCGGTCGATCAATCGCCTCCACCACATCGAGCAGCATGTCCTCGGGCAACGCCAGCACCACCGGCCCGGGCCGCCCGTTCATCGCGGTGGCGTAGGCCCGCGCGACATATTCAGGGATGCGCCGCGCGTCGTCGATCCGCGCCGCCCACTTCGCGACGGGCGCGAACATGGCGGCGAAGTCGATCTCCTGGAACGCCTCGCGGTCGCGGGTGCCCCGGTCGACGTCGCCGACGAACAGGATCATCGGCTGCGAGTCCTGCATCGCGACGTGAACGCCGATCGCGGCGTTGGTCGCGCCGGGGCCGCGCGTGACGAAGGCGATGCCGGGGCGGTGGGTGAGCGTCCCGTCGGCGCAGGCCATGAACGCCGCGCCGCCCTCCTGCCGGCACACAACGAGCTCGATCGCGGGCGTATCGTGGAGCGCGTCGAGCACCGCCAGGAAGCTCTCGCCCGGCACGGTGAAGATGCGGTCGCAGCCTTGGGCGACAAGCTGGTCGACGAGGATGCGGCCACCGGTTCTTGCGTTCATCCCGCAACCCTAGCCGTTCGTCTCGAGCGAAGTCGAGAAGCAAGGGCGGTCGGCTGGTGAAGGCGCGGTGGCCGCGACCGGCTCTCCGACGTGGGTTGCAGCCGCGGCGATAGTGCGCAAACATTCCCGGACGCGAGGAGGGCCGTACCATGATCGCCTGGATGCTGTTGCAGGGCGCGACCGCCGCGTCGCCGCTTCGGATCGACATTCTCGATCCGAGCCCGGTCACCCGCTGCAGCGGCGCGCCGGCGGAGGGCGAGATCGTCGTCTGCGGTTCCCGGGACGGCGGCGAGCGGTACCGTGTACGCCCGCTCCCCGTGCTGGAGGAGCAGTCGCTGGTGCCCAAGGCGGAAATCGGCATCGGCGGCGGCGCCACGCTCGCCGCCGATGCCGAGCAGTCGGCGACGCCGACCGGTGAGATCGCCAAGCGGGTCATGCTGCGACTAAAGATGCCGTTCTGAACGGGCGTGAAACGCCGCCGCCGTTGACCGCCGGCGCGCCCGCGGCCTATCCGGTCGGCGACAGGAGGCCCGATGCAGAAGCTCTATCCCGATGCCGAAGCCGCGCTGGACGGGTTGCTCCATAATGGCATGACGATCTGCGCCGGGGGGTTCGGGTTGTGCGGCATCCCCGAGCGGCTGATCGATGCGATCCGGGCGTCGGGCGTCACCGGCCTGACCATCGCGTCGAACAACGCCGGGGTGGATAACGAAGGGCTCGGCAAGTTGCTCCGCACGCATCAGGTCGCCAAGATGATCTCCAGCTACGTGGGCGAGAACAAGGAGTTCGAGCGGCAGTACCTGTCGGGCGAGCTGGCGGTCGAGTTCTGCCCGCAGGGGACGCTGGCCGAGCGGTGCCGGGCGGGGGGCGCGGGCATTCCGGGCTTCTACACGAAGACCGGCGTCGGTACGCAGGTGGCCGAGGGCAAAGAGGTGAAGGAGTTCGACGGCGAGGAGTATATCCTGGAACGCGGCATCCGCGCCGACCTGTCGATCATCAAGGGGTGGCGGGCGGACGCGGCGGGCAACCTCCAGTTCCGCAAGACCGCGCGCAATTTCAACCAGTCGATGGCGACGGCGGGTCGGGTGTGCGTCGCGGAGGTCGAGGAGGTGGTGCCGGTGGGCATGCTCGACCCGGACCAGGTCCACTTGCCGGGTATTTACGTGAAGCGGATGATCGTCGGCGCGCCATACGACAAGAAGATCGAGTTCCGGACGGTGCGCGAGCGGGAGGCGGCGTGATGGGCGGCAAACCACAGGCGATCAAGCTGGAAAATGGCGACATCCTCACCGAGCGGTCGGCCGAGGTCGCGCGGGTCTGGATCACCGACGGCGCGGGGAGCAGCGTCTGGATCAACGCGGGGCTGCTCGAGAACCCGCGCGTGTTCGGGTTCCTCATGGCCGACACGATCCGGCACGCGGCGAAGGCGTACGCCGGAACTTGGTCGCTGGACGAGGACGTGGCCCTGCAGGCAATCGTCGACGGCGTGGCCGAGCAGCTCCGCAACCAGTTCGGGGCGGTCGAGACGATCCAGGAAGGCAGCCTGAGCTGATGGGATGGGACCGCAACCAGATGGCCGCGCGGGCGGCGCGCGAGCTGCGCGATGGGTATTACGTCAATCTCGGTATCGGCATCCCGACCTTGGTCGCCAACAACATCCCGGCCGGGATGACGGTGACGCTTCAGTCGGAGAATGGGATGCTCGGCATCGGGCCGTTCCCGTATGACGACGAGGTCGACGCCGACCTGATCAACGCGGGCAAGCAGACGATCAGCGAGCTGCCCTCGTCGGCGTATTTCTCCTCGGCCGACAGCTTCGCGATGATCCGCGGCGGGCATATCGACCTTA
>CAXTRJ010000201.1:0-5391 GCA_964246585.1 uncultured Sphingomonas sp.
GGGCCGGGCGGCGGCGCCGGCTGGCGCTCGCGGTCGCCCGCGCGCAGCCGCATCCGCTGCCCCTCGTAGGACGTCGCCGGCTCGAGGTCGAGCCAGCCCCGGTCGCCGGTCACCCGGACATGGTTGTGATTCGAGCTGTACGACGACACGCACGGCGCGATCGCCCCCGACGGGAAGGTCAGGGTGAACTCGATCAGATCCTCGACCTCGCTGAAACGCTGGTCGGACCGGTCGGTGCTCTCGCGCGCGCTGACCGAGACGGGCTCCTCGCCGGACAGATAGCGCGCCGCCTGCAGGCTGTAGATGCCGATGTCCATCAGCGAGCCTCCACCGGCCAGCGCGCGCTTCAATCGCCAAGCGTTCGGGTCGCCCTGAACGAAACCGTGTTCCGACCCGACGACGCGCAACCTGCCCACCGCGCCGTCGCGAAGCAGCTTGATCGCGTGACGGTTGAACGGCTCGAACCGGGAACGATAGCCGATCATCAGCTTGCGACCCGCCGTCCGGCACGCCGCGATCATCGCCTCGCCCTCCGCCACCGACACCGCCATCGGCTTCTCGCACAGCACGTGCTTGCCCGCGCGGGCGGCGCGGACCGTGTACTCCGCGTGCATCGAATTGGGCAGGATCACGTAGACGATGTCGACGTCCGGGTTATCGCGCAGCCGATCGAACGTCGCGTAGCTGTAGATCGCGCGCTCGGGCAGACCATACTCGGCCGCGACCCGCCGCGCCTTGGCCGGATCGCCGCTGACCACCGCCGCCAGCCTGCTCGACCGGCAGTCGACGAAGCGCGGCATGATGGTGTTGAGCGCGTAGGAGCCGAGCCCGACGATCGCATAGCCCAGCTTGCGCGCCGGTTCGGCACCGATCACTTCGCCCGCCATCGCGGCGGCGGCGAGCCCGCCGGTCGCGGCCAGCATGTCCCGGCGGCTCATCTCACCCATCGCGCGCTCCTCGTGCCAAGGACGAAGCGTAGCGAAGTGGCGACGCGGCGCAATCATCGTTCTGGGGATCGTTCGGCGATCGTTCGGGATTGCGCGCCGGCCCCGACCGCGCCAATGTCGCCCCGACAAGCGGACACGTGATCCGCGCCAAGGGGGTTCGATCGAATGGCGAGCAAGCAGACCGGGGCGGGCGCGGCGTTCGGCTACATCACCATGCTGTTCTTCATCTGGGGGGCGGTGACCTCGGTCAACGACGCGCTGATCCCGGCGGTGAAGCAGATCTTCACGCTGAGCGACACCGAGGCGTTCCTGACGCAGTTCGCCTTTTTTATGGCGTATGGCATCTGCTCGCTGCCCGCCGCGGGCGTCGTCGCGCGCCGCGGCTCGGCCAATTCGATCATCATCGCGCTGCTCGTGATGATCGTCGGCTGCCTCTTGTTCCCGCTGGCGACGACCTTGCGCGCCTATCCGATGGTGCTGGTCGCCCTGTTCGTCATCGCGTCGGGCATCACCCTGCTCCAGGTCGCGGCCAATCCGCTGTCGGCGGTGCTGGGTCCGCCCGATCGCTCGCACTTCCGCCTCGTGCTGAGCCAGGCGTTCAACTCGCTCGGCACCGTCGTCGGGCCATATGTCGCCTCCAAGACGCTGCTCCAAGGTGGCTTGTTCGAGCCGGGCGAGCCGACCGAGGCGCGGATCGCCGAATCGCTCGGCCGGATCGACCTCGCCTATCTCTCGATCGCCGCGATCATCGCCGCGCTCACCTTTTTCCTGTGGCGCGTTCGGGCGACGATCACCGCCGCCGCGCCCCGCCCCGAGGTCGGCGCGTCGGTGACGGAGGCGTTCCGCTCGCGCTGGGCGCTGCTCGGCGCGGCGGGCATCTTCTTCTATGTCGGCGGCGAGGTCGCGATCGGCAGCGCCATCCCCTTGTTCCTCCAGCAGCCCGACGTGCTCGGCGCCAGCGCGGCGCGCGCGGGCGAACTCGTCAGCGTGTATTGGCTGGGCGCGTTGATCGGCCGCTTCGTCGGCAGCGCGCTGCTCACCCGCGTCCCCGCGACGCGGCTGCTCGCGATCTTCGCGGCGATCAACGTCGCCCTGTGCATCGTCGTATCGCAGTCGACCGGCACCAGCGCGGCGGTGTTCGTGCTGTCGATGGGCCTGTTCAACTCGATCATGTTCCCGGTGATCTTCACGATCACCATCGAACGCTCGACCGCATCGACCTCGGCGACCTCGGGGCTGTTGTGCATGGCGATCGTCGGCGGCGCGCTGGTGCCGCTCCTGTTCGGGCAGATCGCCGACGCGACCGGCAGCCGCTTCGTCGCCTTCGTCGTGCCGGCGACCTGCTACGCGCTGATCACGCTGTTCGCCTTCGCCGCCGGGCGGGTTCGCGCCACCGGCAAGACCGACGCGCCGCTGGTGTCGCACTGATCGGTCGCGACGCCGATCACCGCGCCGGGTCGCCTGGCGCGGGTCCGGCGAGCGCGGCGCGGATCGCCGCCTCGGCCACCGGCGCCATCGCCCGATAGCCCGCCTGGTTGGGGTGGACGCCGTCCTCGCCGAACGATGCGCGCAGGGCATCGCCGTCGTGGAGCGCGCCCCAGTAATCGGCGTAGGTCGCCCCCGTCCGCGCCGCATAGTCCCGCAGCCACCGGTTCATCGCCACGATCCGTGGACCCGGCTTCACCCCCGGCCGCCACGAGAAGCGATCGGCCGGGGGGATCGAGGCGATGATGACGCGGATGCCGTTCGCGCGGGCGATCTCGGCCATCGAGGCGATGTTGCCTTGCGTCTCCTCCGCCGTCATCGCGCCGGTGTTGCCGGCGATGTCGTTGGTGCCGGCCATGATCTGGACGGCCGCGGGTCTGAGCGCGACAACGTCCTGGCGAAACCGCACCAGCATCTGCGGCGTGGTCTGCCCGCCGATGCCACGGCCGATCCGTTCGGCGGTGAAGAAGGCGGGGGCGGCGTCGACCCATCCCTGGGTGATCGAGTCGCCGATGAAGACGATGCGAGGATGTTTGGGCGCGGGCGACAGGCGGGCATTGTCGGCGCGGTAGCGGGCGAGCCAGGCCCAATCCTCGCGAATCCGCGTCTCCTCCACCGCGCGGCGAAGCCGCGTTTCCTCCACCGCGCGGCGAAGCCGCGTTTCCTCCACCGCGCGGCGCTCCGCCTCCGATGGCGTCTGAAGGGGGAGCGCGGGCGAGTGCCACGCCAGCGCCAGCACCGCGATCAGCATCGTCCGCCCGCGCTTGCCCATGTCATTCCTCCCGAAGCCCTTACCGGTCATCATGCCCGGCGACGCCGTCCGAGCACAACCAGTGTTTGACAGCTTCGGCGAAGCGGGTTTTGGTGGCGCAAAGGCGGCCATGTCGGATGGGCCCGTCGGGAGAGGTTGATGACATCGATGGTGCGGCGCGTGATGATGGGCGCGCTTCTGACGACGACCGCGGCGATCGCCGGATCGGTGGCGGCGCAAAACGGCGTCGTGGCCGGCGGCGCCGGGCAGGGCGCGGCGCTCTCCCCGGTGGCGCAACCGGCGAACTGGCCGACGCTCAACCACCGGTTGAAGCGCGATCCGGCGGTGGAGCGGCGCATCGACCAGCTGATCGCCGGGATGTCGGTCGAGGACAAGGTCGGCCAGCTGCTCCAGGTCGACATCGCCAGCATCGCGCCCCGCGACCTAGAGACGTACAAGCTCGGCTCGATCCTGAACGGCGGCAATTCGGCGCCGAACAACGACGAGCGCGCGCCGGCCGCGGAGTGGCTGAAGCTCGCCGACGCCTTTTACGACGCGTCGATGAAGCGGACGGACGGGCGTCCGACAATCCCGGTGATCTGGGGGACCGACGCGGTTCACGGCGCCAACAATATCGTCGGCGGCACGCTGTTCCCGCACAACATCGGCCTGGGCGCGATGCGCGACCCGGCGCTGATCCGTCGCATCGGCCAGGCGACCGCCGCCGAGACCGCCGCCACCGGCATCGACTGGAGCTTCGCCCCGACGCTGGCGGTGGTCCAGGACGACCGCTGGGGCCGGACATACGAGAGCTATTCGGAGGAGCCCGAGATCGTCGCGTCCTACGCCGGCGCGATGGTCGAGGGGATCCAGGGCGCGGCGGGGAGCCGGGACTTCCTCGCCCCCGACCGGGTCATTGCCTCGGTCAAGCATTTCGTCGGCGACGGCGGCACCGGCGGCCGCGACCAGGGCGACGCGCGGGTGCCCGAGGCGACGCTTCGCGACATCCACGCCGCCGGCTACCCGCCGGCGATCGAGGCGGGCGCGCTGACGGTGATGATCTCGTTCTCCAGCTGGAACGGGGTCAAGATGACCGGCAACAAGTCGATGATAACCGACGTGCTGAAGGGGCGGATGGGCTTCGACGGCATCGTCGTCAGCGACTGGAACGCGCACGGCCAGGTGCCCGGCTGCACCAACGAGGATTGCGCGGCGGCGGTCAACGCCGGGCTCGACATGTTCATGTATTCGGGCGCGGGCTGGAAGCAGCTGTACGACAACACGCTGCGCCAGGCCAAGGCGGGGACGATCCCGGCGGCGCGGCTCGACGACGCGGTGCGGCGCATCCTCCGGGTCAAGCTGATCGCGGGCACGTTCGAGCGCGGCCGGCCGTCGTCGCGGCCGCTATCGGGCAAGTTCGACCTGCTCGGCGCGCCCGACCACCGCGTCCTCGCGCGCCAGGCGGTGCGCCAGTCGCTGGTGCTGCTGAAGAACAATGGCGGCGTCCTGCCGCTAAAGGCCGGCGCCAACATCCTGGTCGCGGGCAAGGCGGCCGACAGCATCGGCCAGGCGGCGGGCGGCTGGTCGATCACCTGGCAGGGCACCGACGTGACCAACCGGGATTTCCCCAACGGCCAGTCGATCTGGAGCGGCATCGACCAGGCGGTGCGCGCCGGCGGTGGCCGCGCGACATTGTCGGCCGACGGCAGTTACGCGGCCAAGCCCGACGCCGCGATCGTGGTGTTCGGCGAGACGCCCTATGCCGAGTTCACCGGCGATCGCCCGACGCTGGAATACAGCCCGGAGGACAAGGCCGACCTCCAGCTGATGAAGAAGCTGAAGGCGGCGGGCGTGCCGGTGGTCGCGGTGTTCCTGTCCGGGCGGCCGATGTGGGTCAATCCCGAGCTCAACGCCGCCGACGCGTTCGTCGCCGCATTCCTGCCGGGGACGGAAGGGGGCGGCGTCGCCGATGTGCTGATCGCGGGCCGCGACGGCCGGCCGGCGCATGATTTTCGCGGCAAGCTGTCCTTTTCCTGGCCCAAGCGGCTCGACCAATATGTCCTCAACCGGCGCGACGCGAACTACGACCCGCTGTTCCCGTTCGGCTATGGCCTGACCTATGCGGCCCGTACCACCCTGCCGCGGCTCGACGAGACCCGCCCCGCCGCGTCCGCCGGCGACCAGAACGCGCTGTTCGTGCGCGGCCGC
>CAXTRJ010000202.1:0-5387 GCA_964246585.1 uncultured Sphingomonas sp.
GCGTCGACCGCGCCGATGCCGGTCACGAACCCGCGCCCGTCGGCGAGGTCGAGGTAGGAGACGCCCGCGGCGACGCAGCTGGCCGGTACGCGGTAGTCGCTGCCCTGGAACGGTCCCGCCGCGTCGATCACCAGCGCGGGGTGATGTTCGAGCAGGAGCGCGCTAAGGTCGCCATCCCGATCAGCCTCGACCGGTCGGGCGCGCGGGAGTTCGGCGCAAAACGCGGTCGCGCGATCGAGATGACGACCGGCGATCAGCAGGTCGTGGCCCAATGCGACGAGCCGACGCGACAGTCGCGCCCCGAACCCGCCATAGCCGCCCAGTACCAGAATCGTGCTCACAACACCCGGTCGCGGTCCCCGGCCGACGGCAGCCAGCAGGTCTCGCGCCGCCCGAACAGGCGATAGCGGTTGCGCGCGATCCAGCGGTAGATCGGGTCGCGAACGCCGCGAGGCACGACGCGCAGGGCGGCGGTGGCGCGCCATGGCCAGCCGCACCCGGCATAGATGGCCAGCACCGCATCGGAATCGCGCCACAGTCGGTCGCCGTCGACGACGATCAGGGTGTCGGGGCTGTCCGGGTCGATGCCATGGGCCCGGTACAGCCCGGCGCCCACCGGACCCTGCATCGACGCCAGCCGGAAGCGGCGCTGACGATCATGCCGGAGCACGAATCGGGCATTGGCCGAGCACAGTACGCACAGCGCGTCGAACACGATGATCGGCCCCGCGGCGAGGATCGGCTGGTCCGCCATGGGCCGGAGCAAAGCCGCGCCGGCGCAACCCTGTCCAGCACAATCTCCGGGCAGCTGTGTCGCGTGCCTCGGCACAGCGGGTCACGCGCTAGTCACGCCTCAGCGGTATGCCCGCATCAGCAGCGCGGCGTGCATCGCCAGCGCGAGCAGGGTTTACGCGAGCCAGCCGCCGGTGAACCCGGCGCGCGTCAGGCCGCGGCGGATATGGGGATTGCGCTTCATCGTCTCCCAGACGAGGCCGGTCCGGTGGTTCTCGATCATCGCGACGATCGGCCCCTGGTCGATGCCGAGATAGTCGCCGTCGACCCAGCCCACGCCCGGCACGATCCGGCCGTGCTTCACGCGCGCGTCGGTCGCGGTCAGCGTCGGGTTGAACGAGTCGAGGAAGCCATAGCGGCCATAGATGCCGCGCCCATAGCGCGTGTGCATCGCCCGCGCTGTGGGGACGACGATCTCGGGCGCGAACGCGATCGAGCCGAGCGCGGCGGTGGGGGCGAGGGTGCCGTCGTCGCGCTCGCCGGGCCCGCGCGCCGAATAGCTGAAGAATTCGCGGGCGCGGCCGTCGATCACCCGGGTGAAGTCGCCGGGTCCGTCGCAGGCGGTCAGCCCCCAGACCTGCGCGTCGTAGCCGGCGAATTCGCCCGGATTGGCGGTGGCATGGCGTTGCTGGGCGTAGGTCGCGCGCCGGCTGTTCTCGGCATAGTCGAGGCCGCGTCGGCGCGAATAGCCGTCGCGAATGCCGCGGAAATTGATCCAGGTCTGGCTATACTGGTGGCCGAACAGCGGCGCGAACGCGGTGTGCGACAGGTCGCCATCGGCGCGCCACGACGCGTCGAACCGGCTGGTCCAGCGATCCCAGGTGCCGGGCGGCAGCGGGTGCGTCGGCGACGCGAGCGCCAGGATGTAAAGCAGCAGGCTCTCGTTGTAGATGTCCCAGTCGCTCGGGATGAAGCCGCGCTCGGGATGCCAGCCCATCGCGACGAAAGGCGCGCGAGGCGTGATCCACGGCCACTCGACCGCGGCGTAGAGCCGGTCGGCCAACGCCCGGATCTCGACCTCGCCGGGGTGGTCGCCATCGAACCAGCTTTGCGCGAACAGCGCGCCGCCGAGCAGCAGCGTGGTGTCGATCGTCGACAGTTCGGTCCGCCCGAAGCGTGTGCCGGCGCGCATGTCGAGGAAGTGGTAGAAGAAGCCCTTATGGCCGGCGACTCCGCTCGCCGCCGGACCCTGGCGAGCACTCGCGAAGAAGCGCAGCGTCGCCAGCGTCCGCTCGCGCGCCGCCTCGCGCGCGATCCAGCCGTTCGCCACCCCGATCGGGTAGGCGGTGAGCGCGAAGCCGACCGCCGCGATCGAGGCGAAGGACGGCGTCGGCCAGCGATCGGGGGCGAGGCCCGTCGCGGGATCGGTCGTCTCCCAGAAGAAGCGAAAGGTCCGCTCCTGGATATCGGCGATCAGGTCGGGGGCTGGGATGCTCGACAGGTTGGGACCGGTCGCGCAGCCGCTGGCCAGCCCGAGAAGCGCGAGCCCGCCGGTGCCAAGGAGATGCCGCCGATCGAGCATAAGAGGATTCATGGACAGGCCAACAAAACGGATTGGGCGGCGTGCGGGAACCCGCCGCCCATCAGGGACTAGAAGCGGTAGCCGAGCCGGAACTGGACGCGGCGCGGCAGCGTGAGCAGATCCCGGCCGATATTGGCCTCCGTCAGCGTATCGGTCGGCTGCCCCGTGTCGGGGTTGACCGCGTTGCTGAAGAAGTCGTCGAAGCCGGAGAAGTTCTTGTTGTTGAACGCGTTGAGCAGGTCGATCGCGGCCTCGACGCGGTCGTTCTCGCCGAAGATCGCGAAACGCTTGGCCAGCGTCAGGTTGACCTCGCAAAAGGCGAACACGCCCTTGATGCAGTTCTTGTCGGGATAGGCCGCGGTGAAGCGGTTGAAGCCCGACGAGGCGCCAAGCGTGCCGTCGGTGACGCGGAAGGCGCTGCCGGTGCCAAAGGTGTTGAGCGCGGAGAACTGGAAGCCGAGCGGCAGGTCGACGAGGCCCGACAGGACCAGGCGGTGCCGCTCGTCGCCGCCGCGCGGCCGCCAGCCATAGCCGTCGGGGGTGACCGCATCGAGGCTGAACAGGTCGCCGCCGTTCTGCTCGCCCTTGCCAAAGGTATAGGCCAGGTTGAAGCCCCAGCCGCTCGCCTCGGTGTAGTTCTTGTCGAGGGTGAAATAGAGCGCCTTGTAGCGGGTATCGAGCCCGTCGAAGCCGATCAGCACGTTGCCATAGCCGAACGGGATCACCGGCGCGGTGTTGCAGCAGCCGCCGGTGCCGCCATTTTGCCGCGTCGCGAACAGGTTGGTGTAGCCGTTTCGCCCACGGATGTACGACGCGGTCAGCGACGCCTGGAACACGCCGACCCTTTGCCGAACGCCCAGGCTCGCCTGGTCGTTGACCGGGGGCCGCGCATCGTTCTTGACCGCGAACAGCTCGGGGAGACCCTCCGTCCGCGAGCTGGCGATGAGCGCCAGCAGGCCGTCGCGCGTCAGGTAGGACGGGTTCCACACCGTCGTCGGCAACCCGTCGCGCGCCGCGCCGTCGGCGGAGAAGCGGAACACGCCGATCGGGTTGATCGTGCGCGACAGTTCGTCGACGGTGTTGTTGAAATTGTTGCGGTCGTAATAGCGCCCGACGCCGCCGAAGATCACCGTGCGCTGGTCGTCGTTGAGGTCGTAGGAGAAGCCCAGGCGCGGGGCAAAGGCCTCGGCGAACGGGCTGCGGTCATTGCCGTCGGTGATGTAGTTCTCGGGATCGAAGTAATAGGTCGCGGGCAGCGCCCTCAGCGCCGAGGCGGCGGCCGCCGGCGTGCGGTATTCGTTGTTGAAGCCGTTGGTCTCGTAATCCCAGCGCAGCCCGACATTGACCTGTAGCTTGTCGGTCACGTCCCAGTCGTCCTGGATGTACAGGCCGATCTGCGTGTTCGATTCGTTGATCCGCCCGCTGCCGAGCCCGAGCCGCGCCTCGGCCGGGAAGGCGAAGTTGAGGTTGTTCTGCGGCTCGCGCCGGAAGAAGTAGCGCGGCTGGATGAACGACTGGTTGTTGAACTCGATATCGGTGATCTCGACCCGCGCGCCCGCCTTGAACGCGTGGTTGTCGAAGCCGGTATAGGTGTAGTCGTCGCGGATCGTGTAGCCCTGCTGGACCTCGCGCCGGGTCGAATCCTTGCCGCCGAAGACGATCACCTGGGCATAGTCGAACGACGCCAGGTCGGGGTTGAGCGAGGTCGGGTTGAACGTGTAGTTCAGGTAATTGGCGTTGAACTCGTTGATGAAGTTGGTGCCGGTATAGGTCCATTTGAACAGATAGGTGTCGACGACGTTGATCTTGTTCTCCGCCGATTCGAACGCGGTGGTGCCGCCGAAGCCCTGGATGTCGCTTTCCTCGCGACGGCTGAACGACAGGTCGAACACCTGGTTGTTGTCGGGGGTCAGCGTCAGCTTGCCGAAATAGAAGTCGCCGCGGAACGGGCTGACGAACGCGCCGGTGAACTCGTTCAGCCGGCGACCCGACAACGCCTCGAACTCGGCATTGGCGTCGGCCGGGGCGGTGTTCGCGACGTTGAACGCGCGGTTCTGGTCGTTGCCCTCATAGGTGGCGAAGAAGAACAGCCGGTCCTTGATGATCGGTCCGCCCAGCGACGCGCCGTACTGCTTGCGTTCGAAGGCGGGTTCGGGACGGTTGTTCTGGACGTCGAAATAGCCCTTCTGCGTCAGGCCCTTGTCGGTATATTGGCCGAACACCTCGCCGTGGAACTCGTTGGTGCCCGACTTGGTGATGGCGGTGATGATCGCCGCGCCCGCCTGCTCGTATTCGGCCTTGTAGTTCTGCGTCAGGACGCGGAACTCCTGCACCGCCAACTGGCCGAACGGGTTGCCGCGGCTGTTCTGCTGCCCGGCGACGCCGCCCTCGCGCAGCTTGTTCTTCAGGGAAACGCCGTCGATGAAGACGTTGACCTGGCTGGCGGTCGACGCGCCGGAGGTGAAGCTCTTGTCGGTCTCGCTGTCGTTGTAGCGGACGCCTGGCGCCAGCGCCGCGAACGACAGGAAGTTGCGGTCGGTCTGCGGCAGGGTGCGGATCTGCTGCTGGCTGACGTTGGTGCCGATCTCGCTGGTCTTGGTCTCGACCAGCCGGGTGCCGGTGACGACGATGTCGTCGCCGATCGCCTCGCCGGGCTCGCCGGTGGTGCTCGTCTCGGTCGTGGCCGGGTCGGCCGCGCCCAGCGTCAGGTTGAGCGACGCCGCCTGGCCGATCGACACGACGATCGTCTGCGTCGCGGTCAGCCCGTCGGCGCCGGTCGCGGTGATGGTGTATTGCGCGGGGCGCAGACCGTTAAGGGAGTAGCCGCCGCTCGCGTCGGTGATCGCGCGAAACGTCTGGTTGGTGCCCGCGTTGACCGCGGTCACCGTCGCCCCGGCGATGCCCGCGCCGTCGGCGCCCAGCACTTGCCCGCGGATCGACGCGGTGGTGGTCTGCGCGGCGGCGGGCGCGACCGCCGTGACGGTGCCGGCGAGCGCGGTGGCGGCGAGGAGGAGGCGGAGAGTCTTCATCTTGGTCATGGCGTGTTCCCCTTTGTGTCGCCCGCGTTTCGCGG
>CAXTRJ010000203.1:0-5378 GCA_964246585.1 uncultured Sphingomonas sp.
GCGCGAAGGCGCGGAACTTGGCCTCGCTTTCCTTCAGCGCGGCGGTCGCGGCGCGGCGCTCGGTCACGTCCTGGACGACGCCGACCAGCCGAACGGCGCGGCCCCGCGCGTCGTGCTCGAACTCGGCGCGGCGCGCGATCCAGCGCTCCTCGCCGGTGTCGGCGCGGCGGATGCGGTACTCGACGTCGAGCGCCACGTCGCCCGATCGGCGGCTCGACGGCGTCGACGCAACCGCCGCGTCGTCGGGCACGATCAGCCGCTCGACCTCGTCGGCGGGCAGCGCGTCGCACCGCTCCAGGCCGTAGATGCGGCAGAACTCGGGCGTCCCGTGCACCACCTGGTCGGTCAGCCCGACGGCGAAGATGCCGACCTTGCCCGCTTCCTGCGCCCGCCGCAGCCTGGCCTCCGACTGGCGCAGCGCCTCGGCGTCGCGGTGCGCCGCGGTACGATCGCGCAGCACCTTGACAAAACCCGCCGTCGCGCCGGCCTCGTCGCGCAGCACCGTCATCTCGCCACTGGCCCAGAACCGCTCGCCCGACTGGCGCAGGTGCCATCGCTCGTCCAGGCCCGTGCCGGTCGCCAGCGCCACCATCATTTCGCGGTCGACCTGCCCCACGGCGACGTCCTCGGGCGTGAAGAAGCGTTCGGCCGACCGGCCCAGCATTTCCGCCTCGCTCCAGCCGAGGATGTGCTCCGCGCCCTTGTTCCACCGCGTGATCCGGCCGTCGATGTCGGTGGCGATGATCGCGTAATCGGTCGCGCTGTCGAGGATCTGGCGTCCCCGCGCCTCGCTGTCGCGCAGGGCGTTGGCGGCGCGGACCCGCGCGGTGGTCTCGTTGGCGATACACAGCGCCCCGACCACCGCGTCGGTCTCGTCGCGAAAGGGCGAGTAGGAGAACGACCACCAGCTCTCCACCGCCACGCCGCCGCGCACCACGACGACTGGCAGCTCCTCGAAACGGCTCGCCTCGCCCGCCATGACCTTGGCCACCATCGCCTCGACCGCCGGCCAGGCGTCCGCCCATAATTCGGGCAGCCGCGCGCCCATCGCGCCCGGCAGCCGACCTTCCAGCGCCGGGAGATAGGCGTCGTTGAACAGAAAGAAATGCTGCGGCCCCCAAAGGAGGTACATCGACTCGGGCGACCCGAGCACCAGCCGCCACCCCATCCTGAGCGCCGCCGGCCACCCCTCGGGCGGACCCAGCGGATGCCGCGACCAGTCGACCGCCGCGAGCAGCTCCGCCGCGCCGCCCCGCCCGACGACGGCGTCGCCTTGGAGGCGTTGGACAGGAAATTGCGGCATGAGGCGTTTCCGGCACAGAAGGACGCGGCGAAGTCGTCCGGATACGGCCACTTACCTCGATCCGCAACGAGGAGCACGCCTGACGGTAATACCCAAGATCATCAGCTTGCCACCCCGGCGAAGGCCGGGTCCAGTCAGGATGCGGGTGGCAAGCAATTTGCTATCTCTTCACGGGCCATCGTGACTGGACCCCGGCCTTCGCCGGGGTGGCGCGGAAGACGGGGCGAGGGAAACCGAATGCTTGCCGGACCTAGCAAGCACCGCCGCGCCATGGCACGTGCGCCAAGCATGACCGACCTCGCCATCCTCCACGAACACCCCAGCTGGTTCCGCCCGCTCTTCGCCGCGCTCGACCGCCGCGGCGTCGACTATCGCGCGATCCGGGCGGAGGGGCATTGGAACCCGGCCGATCCGACCCCGCCCGCCCCCGTGGTGTTCAACCGCATCGCCATGTCGAGCTTCCTGCGCGACGACGAACACCCGATCTTCGACGCGGTGGCGATGCTCGACCATTGGCGCCGCGCCGGCGGGCGCGTCGTCAACGACGCCGACGTTCTGGCGCTCGACGCGTCCAAGGCGCGCCAGCTGTCGCTCATCGCCGCGCTTGGCCTCGCCATCCCGGCCACCCGCGTCGTCCACCGCGCCGCCGACGTCGAGGCGGCCGCCGCCACCCTGCCCTTCCCCCTCGTCGTCAAGGCGAACATCGGCGGCTCGGGCGCCGGCATCGTCCGCTACGATTCGATGGCCGAGCTTCGCGCCGCCATCGCCGACGGGCTGTTGCCGCGAAGCATCGACGGCGTCCTCCTGGTTCAGGATTTCGTCCCCGCCCGCGCCGACGTCATCACCCGGCTGGAGACGCTCGACCGCCGCCACCTCTACGCCATCGAGGTCGCCGGCGGCGGCGCGTTCGACCTGTGCCCGGCCGACGCCTGCGTCGTTGGATCAGGGATCATTATGACCGCCGTCGACCCGGCTCCCGAG
Source organism: uncultured Sphingomonas sp. (assembly GCA_964246585.1). Taxonomy (GTDB): domain Bacteria; phylum Pseudomonadota; class Alphaproteobacteria; order Sphingomonadales; family Sphingomonadaceae; genus Sphingomonas. The sequence continues at coordinate 2,285 of CAXTRJ010000203.1, forward strand.
CTCCTCGCTGGCGCCGAGGCGATCGCCCGCGCGGCGAACCTCGACGTCGGCGGGGTCGAGGCGATGATCGACGACCGCGACGGTGTCGCCCGGTTCTACGACGTCAACGCGCTGTCGAACTTCGTCGCCAATCCGCTGGACGTGCTCGGCTGGGATCCGCACGACCGGTTGGTCGATTACCTGGTCGACGTCATCGAAGGGGCTCGCGGCTGATGCGCTACGGTTACTGGATGCCCGTGTTCGGCGGTTGGCTCCGCAACGTCCCCGACGAGGGGATGGAGGCGTCGTGGGACTACGCCAAGCGCCTCGCCCAGGCGTCCGAGCGCTGGGGTTACGACCTGTCGCTCATCGCCGAGCTCAACCTGAACGACATCAAGGGCACGGATCAGCCCGCGCTCGACGCCTGGTCGACCGCCGCCGCCATCGCCGCGGTGACCGACCGCCTCGAACTGATGGTCGCCGTCCGCCCCAATTTCCACCATCCCGCGCTGTTCGCCAAGGCGGCGGCCAACATCGACCGCATCGCCGGCGGACGGCTGTCGCTCAACGTCGTCTCCTCCTGGTGGGCCGACGAGGCGAAGCAATACGGGCTGCAGTTCGACCAGCACGACGATCGCTACGCCCGCACCGCCGAATGGCTGGAGGTGGTCGACGGTCTGTGGACGCAAGACCGCTTCACCTTCACCGGCCAGTTCTACCAAACCCAGGACGCGATCTGCGCGCCCAAGCCGGCAAAGCGCCCGACGGTCTACGCCGGCGGCGAGAGCGAGCGAGCCAAGTCGGTCATCGCCGGCCAGTGCGACGCCTATGTCATGCACGGCGATCCCGCCCCCGCCATCGCCGCCAAGATCGCCGACATGGCCGCGCGGCGTGACGCCGCCGGAGGCCAGCCGATGCGCTACGGCATGGCCGCCTACGCCATCGTCCGCGACTCGGAGGCCGAGGCGCGGCGCGAGCTGGAGCGCATCACCACCGTCACCGACCTTCCCGCCGGCTATGCCAATTTCGACCAGTGGCTGTCGGGCACCCAGCTGGAACGCGAACTGAAAATCCAGGAATATTCGGTGAGCAACCGCGGCCTGCGCCCCGACCTGGTCGGTACGCCCGAGCAGCTGCGCGAGCGGATCGCTGAGTACGAGGCCGCCGGGCTCGACCTGCTGCTTCTCCAGATGAGCCCGCAATACGAGGAAATGGAGCGGTTCGCCGCGCAGGTCATGGGTACCGCTTGATCGCTGAATCTCGATAACCTGGATCAAGCGGACGCAACCATCGGCGGCGCGCTTCGCTTCTAGCACCATGCAGCGGATGTTCTTCCACCTACACGAATGCGGCACCGTTACGCGCGACGAAGAAGGTCGCGACCTGCCCGACATCGAATCCGCCGAGCGGGCGGCGATAGAGGCGGCGCGCGAGATCATGTGCGCGGAGGTGGCGCGGGGTCACCTCTGCCTCGATTGCCATATCGAGGTGGTCGACGAGCAGGGCGAACGGCTGGTATTCCTGCCGTTCGCCGATGCGCTGGTCGTCACCGGACGGTAGCCCCGGCTTGCCCGCCGCCGTTCGCGCGGCTACCCGGCTCCCTCGATGCAGCCCTCGGACCACCGCCCCGCCACGCTGATCCCGGGCGGCGCCGTTTTCCCCCACCCGCATCTGCTCGGCATCGACGGTCTCTCGCCGCACGAGATCGTCTTCCTGCTCGACGAGGCGGAACAATGGGTGGACGCCAACCGCGCCCGCGCGGAACCCGACAAGCGCCTCGCCGGGTTGACCCAGATCAACGCGTTTTTCGAGAACTCGACCCGCACGCTCTTGTCATTCGAGATCGCCGGCAAGCGATTGGGCGCCGACGTCGTCAATATGCACGCCGCCCAGTCCTCGACCAAGAAGGGCGAGACGCTGATCGACACCGCCCAGACGCTGAACGCGATGCGCGCCGACGTGCTCGTCATCCGCCACATGAGTTCCGGCGCGGTGCGGTTGATCGCCGACAAGGTCGACTGCCCCGTGCTCAACGCCGGCGACGGCCGCCACGAACACCCGACGCAAGCGCTGCTCGACGCCCTGACCATCCGCCGCCGCCTCGGCGGCATCGCCAACAAGCGTGTCGTGATCTGCGGCGACCTGCTCCACAGCCGCGTCGCGCGCTCCAATATCCTGGCGCTGACCGCGCTCGCCGCCGAGGTCCGCGTCTGCGCCCCCGCCACCCTCATGCCGGCGGCGATCGAGCGGATGGGGGTCGCCGCCTTCACCGATTTCGACCAGGCGATCGCCCATGCCGACGTCGTCATGATGCTGCGCGTCCAGAACGAGCGCATGGCCGGCGCGCACATCCCCTCCACCCGCGAGTACCGCCTGCGCTACGGCCTCACCCCCGAACGCCTCGCCCGCGCCGGCCCTCAAGCACTGGTCATGCACCCCGGCCCGATGAACCGCGGCTTCGAAATCGACTCGGCCGTCGCGGACCTCCCCGACCGCTCCGTCATCACCGAACAGGTCGAAATGGGCGTCGCCGTCCGCATGGCCTGCCTCGACGTCCTCACGCGCCGCGCGCGCGGCGTGGCGGGTTGGGCATGACTTCTCCCCCGTTCGTTTCGAGCGAAGTCGAGAAACCATCGGCGAGCACGGCGCTCCACTTCCTGAACGCGCGGGTGGTCGGCGGCGGAAACGAGCTGTTCGTTCGCGACGGCGTCATCGCCGACCAGGCTCCGGACGTGCGCGTGATCGACTGCGCCGGCGCGACCCTCGCCCCCGCGATCATCGACCTCGGCGTCTTCGCCGTCGACCGCGCCGCTTGCCACGCCGGCGGCATCGTCCGCGTCGCGCTGATGCCCGACCAGTCGCCCGTGCTCGACGATCCCGGCCTGGTCCAGCGGGCCGCCCTGATCGGCAAGCCCGACCTATGGATCCACCCGATCGCCGCCGCCACGCGTGGCCTCGCCGGGGCCGAGCTGACCGAGATGGCGATCTGCCGCTCCGCCGGCGCGCGCGCGGTCGGCACCGGCGCGCGCTGGATCGCCGACACGGAACACAGATCCCACGGGACCTGCAGCGCTCCCCATGTCGTGACGCCGGCCGAGAGCGCGCTCCTGGGCGG
>CAXTRJ010000204.1:0-5370 GCA_964246585.1 uncultured Sphingomonas sp.
TTGCGCGCACCGCTCGACGCGCGGGCCGACCTGTTCGGACCTGTTGATCGCGGCGGGCGTCGCGCGGGTGGTGGCGGCGATCGGCGATCCCGATCCGCGCACCGATGGCGCGGGTGTCGCGCGGTTGCGCGCGGCGGGGGTGGCGGTCGAGGTCGGCTTGCGGGCCGAGGAGGCGCGGCGGAGCATGGCCGGATTCCTGACGCGGCGGGCGCTGGGGCGGCCGTTCGTGACGTTGAAGCTGGCGACCTCGCTCGATGGCTGCATCGCCATGGCGGACGGGGCGAGCCGGTGGATCACCGGCCCGGAGGCGCGGGCGCATGGGCATGGCGAGCGGAGCCGGCACGAGGCGATCCTGGTCGGGCGCGGGACGCTGGAGGCGGACGCGCCGCGGCTTGATGTTCGGTTGGCGGGGTTGGAGGGGCGGTCGCCGCGGCGGGTGGTGTTGTCGCGGACGCCCGATCTTGTTCGTCACCTCAGCGTAGGCTGGGGTGACGGGGAGGGTCGCTGGGATGACGAACTGAGGGAATGGGCCGTGATCCCCTCCCCCGCTGCCGTCGCCACCCTCACTGGCGTCGACCACATTCTCGTCGAGGGGGGCGCGGGCGCGGCGGCGGCGTTCCTAGCCGGCGACCTGGTCGACCGGTTGCTGCTCTACCGCGCGCCGATCGTGATCGGGGGGGGCAAGCCGGCGATCGGCGAGCTCGGACTCGCCGACCTCGCCGACGCGCATGGGCGGTGGCGGTTGCAGGACGCGCGCGCGCTTGGCAGCGACCGGCTCGAGGTTTACGAGCGCGTGAGGAGCTAGAGCCATGTTCACCGGTATCGTCAGCGACATGGGCGTCATCGACCGAGTCGAGGAACTGGGCGACCGGCGGGTGACGATCCGCACCGCCTATGACACCGCCGGGGTCGACCTCGGCGCGTCGATCGCGTGTTCGGGGGTGTGCCTGACGGTGATCGACAAGTCGCCGCCGGGCGAGGCCGGCTGGTTCGCGGTCGACGTGTCGGGCGAGACCGCGTCGCGCACCGCGCAGGGGCAGTGGACGGCGGGACGGCGGCTCAACCTGGAACGTGCGATGCGGCTCGGCGACGAGTTGGGCGGGCATATCGTCACGGGTCATGTCGACGGCGTCGCCGAGGTGACCGAGGTGCGCGCCGATGGCGACTCCAAGCGGATCGGCTTTCGCGTATCGTCCGACCTGGCCGCGTTTGTCGCGCCCAAGGGGTCGATCACGATCGACGGCGTGTCGTTGACGGTCAACGACGTCGCCGACCAGACCGGCGCGACCGAGTTCTGGATCAACCTGATCCCGCATACCCAGGGCGTCACCACGCTGGGTTCGTTGCGGGCCGGCCAGGCGGTCAACATCGAGATCGACGTGCTGGCCCGCTACCTCCAACGGATGGAGCATCTCCGTGCAAAGAGCCGCTGAACTGTCTCGCCTGCGCCACGCGTTCCTGTCGACGCCGGAGGAGATCATCGACGAGGCCAGGAACGGCCGGATGTTCATCCTGGTCGACGACGAGGACCGCGAGAACGAGGGCGACCTGGTCATCCCGGCGCAGATGGCGACGCCGGAGAAGATCAACTTCATGGCCCGCCACGGCCGGGGGCTCATCTGCCTGGCGCTGACTAAGAAGCGGGTCGACGAGTTGGGCCTCGACCTGATGAGCCGGCACAACGGGACGCGGCACGAGACCGCGTTCACCGTGTCGATCGAGGCGCGCGACGGGGTCACCACCGGCATCTCGGCGGCCGACCGGGCGCGGACGGTGGCGGTGGCGATCGACGCCGGCAAGGATCGCGACGAGATCGTCACCCCGGGCCATGTCTTCCCGCTGATCGCGCGCGACGGCGGCGTGCTGGTCAGGACCGGGCATACCGAGGCGGCGGTGGACGTGTCGCGGCTGGCCGGGCTCAACCCGTCGGGAGTGATCTGCGAGATCATGAACGAGGACGGGACGATGTCGCGGATGGACGACCTCGTCGCCTTCGCCCAGCTCCACGGGCTGAAGATCGGCACGATCCGAGACCTGATCGCCTATCGCCGACGGTACGACCACCTCGTCGAGAAGCGGTCGGAGGCCATGTTCGCCAGTGAATGGGGCGGCGACTGGCGGGCGCTGACATATTGGAACAAGGCGACGGGGACCGAGCAGATCGCGCTGGTCAAGGGGCGGGTCGACCCGACGAAGCCGACGCTGGTCAGGATGCACGCGCTGTCGCCGTTCGCCGACATCTTTGGCGAGGGGGGCGCTCGCGGCGGGCTGCTCCGGCGGTCGATGGAGCTGATCGGCGAGGAGGGCGCGGGCGTCATCGTCGTGATCAACCGGCCGCGCTCCGACGCGTTCACCACCGCGGTCAAGCGCCGCGCCGGCGAGGCGGTGCCCGACATGGAGGAATTGCGCGACTACGGCGTCGGCGCGATGATCCTGACCGAATTGGGGGTGCACGACATGGTGCTGCTGACCAACACGCACCATACGCTGGTGGGGCTGGATGGGTACGGCCTGAGCATCGTCGGGGAACGGGCGATCACGGTCTGAGCTGTCCACCCCGGCGAAGGCCGGGGTCCAGTTAGGATGGCCGATGTAGGTGCGCACCAGGTTAGCGCATCCTGACTGGACCCCGGCCTTCGCCGGGGTGGCTACTAAGCGTTGGGTAGCTCTTTAGTTAAGCACAAACGGGAGATGTGAGTGGCCAAAATCCTGATCGTCGAGGCGCGCTTCTACGACCATCTCAACGACCTGTTGCTGGAAGGCGCGCGCGCGGCGATCGAGGCGGCGGGGCATGGGCACGAGACCGTCACCGTTCCCGGCGCGCTGGAGGTGCCCGGCGCGATCGCGCTGGCGGCGGAGACGGGGCGGTACGACGCGTTCGTCGCGCTGGGCGTCGTGATCCGGGGCGAGACCTATCATTTCGAGGTCGTGTCGGGGGAAAGCGCGCGGGGGCTGATGATGCTTTCGCTCGAGGGCGTCGCGATCGGCAACGGCATCCTGACGGTCGAGGACGAAGCCCAGGCGCTGGCGCGGGCGCGGCCGGGGGAAAAGGACAAGGGCGGCGAGGCGGCGGTGGCGGCGCTGGCGATGCTGGGATTGCGAGAGCGGTGGGGGTGAGACGCGGTTGCGCCTGACACTCGATCTAACATGCCCGTTCGTGCCGAGTGGAGACCGAGTAGTCCCGCAAGGGACGTATCGAGGGCTCGTATCGAGGTAGCATTCCACACGGAAAGGTATCCCTCGATACGCGCTCTCGACTTCGCTCGATCGCTACTCGGGACGAACGGTTTGGAGGGTGTCGGACAGCGTTCGCCGACCGATTGCCCCTTACGCCGCGACCCGCTCCAGCGCCGGATAGTCGGTGTAGCCCTCCGCCCCCGTCGTATAGAGCGTATTCTTGTCGAGCGGGTTCATCTCCGCCCCGACCCGGAAACGGTCGACCAGATCGGGGTTGGCGATGAAGGGGCGACCAAAGGCGATCGCGTCGGCGATGCCGCTGTCCAGATCGGCTTGACCGTTGGCGAAGCCGTAGTCCTGGTTGAGGATCAGCGGGCCGGCGAAGGCGGCGCGGATTTTCGGGCTGAGTTTGGGCACGTCGCTGCGGCCGAAGGTGCCTTGCGGGCCTTGTTCGCGCAATTCGAGAAAGGCGATGCCCTGTTCGCCGAGCCACTTCGCGGCGGGGACAAAGACCGATTCGGGATCGCTGTCATCGCAGCCTTGCGTGTCGCCATTGGGCGAGAAGCGGACGCCGGTGCGGCCCGCCCCGGCCTCGGCGATCAACCGCGCCACGACCTCGCGCAGTAAGCGCAGGCGGTTGTCGACGTCGCCGCCATAGTCGTCGTCGCGGTGGTTGGTGCCGTCGCGCATGAACTGGTCGACGAGATAGCCGTTGGCGGCGTGGAGCTCGACGCCGTCGAACCCGGCGCGGAGCGCGTTGCGGGTGGCACGGGCATAGTCGTCGAGGGTGCGGGCGATGTCGTCGCGGGTCATCGCGCGCGCCGCGACATTGGCGTTGTGGTCGGAGCCGGCGCGCGCCGGGGCGGTGGTCGCCGACGGGGAAAAGGGCGCGGCGCCCATCACGTCCTTGCGGGCGAGGCGGCCGAGGTGCCAGATCTGGGTGACGATGCGACCGCCCGCCTCGCGCACCGCCGCGGTCACCGGCTTCCACGCCTCGACCTGCTCGTCGGACCAGAGGCCCGGCGCGTTGGGCCAGCCGAGCCCCTCGAAGCTGATGCCGGTGCCCTCCGAGATGATCAGCCCGGCACCGGCTCGCTGGCGGTAATAGTCGACCATCATCGGCGTCGGCACGTGCGCGGACGTGGCGCGGCCGCGGGTCAGCGGCGCCATCATGATGCGGTTGGGCGCTTCGATCGCGCCAAGCGTGATGGGGTCGAACAGGCTCGGCATGAGAGTTCCTTCCGGGGGACGGAGCGCATCTAGGGCGCTAAGGGGCGCCATGCACGAACGCGGGCGGGACAGAAAAACTAGCCACGAGGCAAGCGCGCCGCCGAGCGCGCTGGCGCTGGCGGCGCTGCTCGGGGCGAACGTCGCCCTGGCGTTCGGACCGTGGTTCGTCCGGCTGGCCGATACGGCGGGGAACGTCGGGCCGGTCGCCGCCGGCTTCTGGCGGATCGCGCTGGCGGCGCCGGTGCTGCTGGCGATGACCGCCGCGACCGGGGGGACGCTCAGGGTCGGGCGCGGGCTGTGGGTCGTGCTGGCGGTCGCCGGGGTCGCGTTCGCCGCCGACCTCGCCGCCTGGCACCTCGGCATCCTGCGCACGACGCTGGCGAATGCGACGCTGTTCGGCAATTGCGCGACCTTGATATTCCCGGTGTGGGGCTTCCTGGTGGCGCGGGCGTGGCCGACGCGGGGACAGGCGGTGGCGCTGCTCCTGGCGCTGGCCGGCGGGGCGCTGTTGATGGGGCGGTCGTACAGCCTCGACGCGCGCAACCTCGCGGGCGACCTGCTGTGCCTGCTCGCGGGGGTGCTCTACACCGCGTATTTCATCGCCATGGCGCGGGCGCGGGAGACGGCCGCGCCGCTGCCGGCGCTGGCCTGGTCGACGGTCGCCAGCATCCTGCCGCTGCTGGTGTTCGCGTGGGCGCTGGGCGAGCGGATCGTGCCCGCCGACTGGACCTCGGTGATCGCGCTGGCGCTGGTCAGCCAGGTGGTCGGGCAAGGGCTGATGATCTACGCGTTGGGCAAGCTGTCGCCGCTGGTGGTCGGGGTCGGGCTGTTGACCCAGCCGGTGGTGGCGGGGGCGATCGGCTGGTGGGCTTATGGCGAGCGGCTGGGGCCGGTCGACCTGGTCGGCGCGGCGCTGGTCGCGGCGGCGCTGGTGCTGGTCCGGCGTGGCGGCGCGGTTGCGCC
>CAXTRJ010000205.1:0-5349 GCA_964246585.1 uncultured Sphingomonas sp.
GCCCGTGCCGATCTTCCCCTGTTATCGGCGAAGCGGGCGGTGTCCATATGCGGGGTCGACGCGAAGGAGACGAACATGACCGATATCGGCAAAGCGGGAACATATTCGCTGGGCACGCGAACGGTGAAGCGATTGGGCTATGGCGCGATGCAGCTGGCCGGCCCCGGCGTGTTCGGGCCGCCGCGCGACCGCGACGGGGCGCTCGCCGTGTTGCGCGAGGCGGTGGAGAGCGGGGTCGACCACATCGACACCAGTGACTTCTACGGTCCCCACGTCACGAACGGGCTAATCCGCGAGGCGCTGCATCCGTACCCGGACGATTTGACGATCGTGACCAAGGTCGGCGCGACGCGCGGCGACGACGCGTCCTGAAACGCGGCGCAGGGCCCGGCCGAGCTGACCCAGGCGGTCCACGACAACCTACGCAACCTGGGACTCGACACGCTCGACATCGTCAACATGCGCTTTATCGGGGACGGGCATGGGCCGAGCGAGGGTTCGGTCGCGCCGCAATTGACCGCGCTCGCCAAACTCCAGCGCCAAGGGCTGATCCGGCATCTCGGGCTGAGCAACGTCACGCCGGCGCAGGTCGCCGAGGGGCGCGGGATCGCCGAGATCGTCTGCGTCCAGAACCAGTACAACCTGGCGCACCGTGACGACGACGCGCTGATCGACGAACTGGCCGGGGCGGGGATCGCCTATGTGCCGTTCTTCCCGCTGGGCGGGTTCACCCCGCTGCAATCGACCGTGCTGAGCGACGCCGCCGCCCGGCTCGGCGCGACGCCGATGCAGGTCGCGCTCGCTTGGCTGCTCCGCCGTTCGTTCAACATTCTGCTGATCCCCGGCACCTCGTCGGTGATCCATTTGCGCGAGAACCTAGCAGCTGCGGAACTGGAGCTGCCGGGAAATGTGATGGCGACGCTGGCCGGAATCGGGCAGGGCGCGGGTGTCTGAGGTGCCGTGCTCCGTGGTTCAGCGGGGCAAATACCCTTCGTCGACGAGCGCGCCGGTCGCGGTGTCGATCGTGAAGCGGGCGTTGGTACCACGCTTCCCGGCGTTGGTCTCGATCTCGAATCGGAGGACGCCGCCGAGCCAGCCGCGACGGGTGACGACCGCCAACGGCTCGGCGAACGCCCATCCATTCGCCTCGGCGCGGGCTTGGGCGATGGCGACGGCTTCGGCATGGTCGATCAGTTTTGGTCCAGTTCTTTCAGCCTGTTCTCGATCTGCCCCTGATGCTGATAGATCTGGGTCAGCTCGGAAATCAGCACACGCTGCTCCTCCTTGCCGACGAACGTGCCTAGGTACTTGGTCGTGATCCCGTTGAAGTGCATTCGGGCGATGGTCTTGCGATTGTTGTCGTCCAACAGAACCGCACAATAGGATTTCGCGTCGCGCATCACGACGCGCTTGGGGTCGACGAACCGCGAGGCGATCGCCTGAATGATGTGGAAGCCAGAAATTTCTTCCGGAGTCGTGACGATCCCTTCCTCGGCGGGAAGGAGTTCAAGTCCAGGCGCCTCCACCGGAGCCGGAGCGGATGCGTTGAGTGCGGACGAGAGCCGGTCGGTAACAAGGTCACGAATGAGGTTGGCGATAGCTCCGCTAAGCATTCGGCCGAAGTTTTCCTTGACCGCCGGCGTCAGCCGACCATCATGGACCCGCGCCGCCATCATGCGAATGAATTCGACCGAAGGCTCGGCGAACTCCTTGTCCAACTCTTTGCGAAGGATGGACTGAATCTTCAGGTTGCCGGCTTCCTGAACGATCTTGTCGATATCGAAGCCGTTCTTCGCGAACTTCTCGAGCGTCTTGACGTCGGTGGGCTTGATCGCATCCATGCTGAACGTGAAGAACGGCTTGTCGTGCATCTTGTTCGGCTTTTCAACGTCGGAGTAGAACTGGTAATTGACGCCGTTCGTCAGCACCGCGAGCCGAGCGTCGGTGACGCTGAAATACCGAAACAACTGGGCGGCATGATTGATGTTCAACTCAGCCGATGACGGCTTGCACTCGATTAGGATCGTGACCTTGCCCGTATTGCAGATCGCGTAATCGACCTTCTCGCCCTTTTTAGTGCCAACGTCCGCCGTGAACTCGGGCACGACCTCGCCGGGGTTGAACACGTCGTAGCCAAGCGCCTGCAAGAACGGCATCACCAATGCGGTCTTGGCCGCTTCTTCCGTCAGCAGCACCTCACGATGTTCAAGCGTCCGCTTCTGCAACTCAAGCAAGCGTGTTCCGAGATCCATCCGACTTCCCCCTGATTTCTCGCAGTAGTTTAGGCAGGCAAATCATGCGTCGTCTAGGGGACGGCGCCCTCCTCAAACCACCCCCGCGTCTTCCCCCATCAGCGTCGGGAAGAACCCTTCGTGCGCCGCGCGGAGGTCGTCGAGCTTGACGACGTAGTCGCCGCCTTCCAGCTCGAAGACGATGCGGCTGGCGATGGTGCGGCCGATCGGTTCGGCGGCGATGCTGCGGGCGTGGGCGCCCGAGAGGAAGCCGTAAAGCGCGTGGTCGTCGAGGGTGACGACGTACAGCCCCTGGTCCTCGGCGAAGAAGGTGCCGGCGACGCCGCAACCGGCGCAGGTGTCGAGCATCGCGCCGATGTCGCCGGCCAGCGCCATCTCCGCGACGGCGACGGCCAGGCCGCCGTCGGACACGTCGTGGCAGGCGGTGACCGCGCCCGTCTCGATGCCGTGACGGACGAAGTCGCCGGCGCGGCGTTCGGCGGCGAGATCGACGGGGGGCGGCGGGCCGGCGTCGCGTCCCTCGCGCGCGTGGCGTTCGCGCAGCCAGAGCGACTGGCCGAGGTGGCCGCGATGCTCGCCGACCAGGACGATGACGTCGCCGGGGCATTTGAACGCGATCGTCGCCGATTTCGACCAGTCGGCGAGCAGGCCGACGCCGCCGACCGCGGGGGTGGGGAGGATGGCGGTCCCCGATCCATCGTCAGCCTTGGTCTCGTTGTAGAGGCTGACATTGCCGCTCACGATCGGGAAGTCGAGCGCGCGGCACGCCTCGGCCATCCCCTGGATGCAGCCAACGAACTGGCCCATGACCTCCGGGCGCTGCGGGTTGCCAAAGTTCATGCAGTCGGTCGCGGCGAGCGGCGTCGCGCCGACCGCGCAAAGGTTGCGCCAGGCCTCGGCGATCGCCTGGCGACCGCCCTCGACCGGGTCGGCGAAGCAGTAGCGGGGCGTGCAGTCGGTGGTGATCGCGAGGCCCTTGGGCGTCCCGTGGACGCGGACCACCGCCGCGTCGCCGCCGGGGCGCTGGACGGTGTCGGCACCGACCATGTGGTCGTACTGCTCCCAGATCCAGCGCCGCGACGCCAGGTCGGGGGAGGCCATCAGGCGGATGAGGTCGGCGGCGGGGTCGACGCACTCGGGCGTGTCGGCGAGCGGCGCGGGCGGCGGGGTCGGCGTCCACGGGCGGTCGTAGCTCGGCGCTTCGTCGGCGAGAGGCCCGAGCGGAATATCGCAGACGGTCTCGCCCTGGAATGTCAGGACCATGCGGCCGGTGTCGGTGACGCGGCCGATGACGGCGAAGTCGAGCTCCCATTTGCGGAAGATCGCCTCCGCCTCGGCCTCGCGGCCGGGTTTCAGCACCATCAGCATCCGTTCCTGAGATTCGGACAGCATCATCTCATACGGAGTCATGCCCTCCTCGCGGCAGGGCACGTCGTCCATGACCAGCTCGATGCCGACGCCGCCCTTGGACGCCATTTCCACGGAGGAGGAGGTGAGGCCGGCGGCGCCCATGTCCTGGATCGCGACGATGACGTCGGTCGCCATCAGCTCGAGACACGCCTCGATCAGCAGCTTTTCGGTGAAAGGGTCGCCGACCTGGACGGTCGGGCGCTTCTCCTCGCTGTCGTCGGAGAAGTCAGCCGAGGCCATGGTCGCGCCGTGGATGCCGTCGCGGCCGGTCCTGGACCCGACATAGACGATCGGATTGCCGATCCCTGACGCGGCCGAATAGAAGATCTTGTCCTGGGCGGCGACGCCGACGGTCATCGCGTTGACCAGGATATTGCCGTCGTAGGCGGGGTGGAAGTCGACCTCGCCGCCGACGGTGGGGACGCCGACGCAGTTGCCGTAACCGCCGATGCCGTGGACGACGCCGGCGATCAGGTGGCGCGTCTTCGGGTGGTCGGGCCGGCCGAAGCGCAGCGCGTTCATGTTGGCGACCGGCCGCGCGCCCATGGTGAACACGTCGCGCAGGATGCCGCCGACCCCGGTCGCGGCGCCTTGATACGGCTCGACGTAGGACGGGTGGTTGTGGCTCTCCATCTTGAAGATCGCGGCTTGTCCGTCGCCTATGTCGACGACGCCGGCGTTCTCGCCGGGTCCGCAGATGACTTGCGGGCCGGTGGTCGGCAGCTTCTTCAGGTGGATGCGGCTGGATTTGTAGGAGCAGTGTTCGCTCCACATGACCGAGAAGATGCCGAGTTCGACCATGTTCGGCTCGCGGCCGAGGCAGGCGAGGACGCGGGCGTATTCGTCGGGGGACAAGCCGTGCTCGGCGACGGTTTCAGGGGTGATCTGGGGCATGGCGGCGGCTTAGCCGGGGCGGTGCGGGAGGACCAGCTTCGAGAATCGACTTCCGCTAACGGAAGGGTGCGGGCCTGCCCGACGCTGCTAAAGGAGGATCGCCCTCGCCAAGGCGCCTGCAAGCGTTGCGGCAATCCCGAGGGCGGACCGGAGGTGATTAATATCAGTGATGACTCTGCAATGGTCATCATCGGCATAGCGATGCTGGTGGTGGCGACCGTCTCGATGATCCTCAAGATCATCGAGGTCGCCCGCTTCAAGTAGCGGCGGGCGGGGGTCGGACTGCAATCCGGCCCCCAAACGATGGAACCCCGGCCGCTGCAACGGCCGGGGTTCACTACCTAGTGATCGCAATCAGCTAGACTCCGCATTACTTCAATAAGACCAGCCGGCCGAAAATTCAATGCCGCCGCGAACGGACCCGGTCCGGATGTCGCCGCGTTTGGGTTCGTCAAGCGATCCCGGATCGTCCATGACGGAAGCGCGTTAGATCGCACGAATGATCGGACAATCCATGATGTTTGTAATGGCCGTGTTGCTAGCGGCTCAGGCGGGCGCGTCGCCAACGGTGTCGGGCGACTTCGATCACGACGGGCGCGCCGACCAGGCGACCGTCGAGCGTGGCGCCGACGGCAAGCAGCGCCTGGTGGTGCGCCACGCCAGCGGCACGGTGTCGACGATCGACGGCGACATCGGCGAGCGCACGAACTTCTACGTCAAGCGGGCCGCGCCGGGCGAGGTGGCGACCGCCTGCGCCGACCCGCGGGCGTCGCGCGCGGCCTGTCCCGAGAGC
>CAXTRJ010000206.1:0-5347 GCA_964246585.1 uncultured Sphingomonas sp.
GGGGGGGGGGGGGGGGGGGGGGGGGGGGGGGGGGGGGGGGGGGGGGGGGGGGAGGGGGGGGGGGGGGGGGGGGGGGGGGGGGGGGGGGGCGACCACCTCCACCGAACCGCGATCGCGCCGGAAGGCCCGCACGATCATTACGAAGACCACGACGCTGAGCAGGGCGCCGGCGATGACCGGGCCGGGTCGGTTCAGCGTGTACGACACGAGCGACCGGAGCGCGCAGGCTTCGACGTCGATGGCGATCAGCAGGCTTTGTCGATCGCGCGCGGCGACCGCGTAAGCGAAGGCGAGCATCTCGGCGAGAAGATAGTAGCGCTCGTGCATCTTGGGCAGGAAGGGCGCGTTGAGCGGCACGCCGGGGATCAGGAAGGTCGCCAGCGCCGCCGCGTCGGCGTGGGGCGAGGCGACCGACCTCAGCAACCCACGCACGGCTCAGGCCAGGATCGCGGAGCCGACGACCGAGACGAGCTTGATCAGCGTGACCGCCGGCAGCGACCCGGCCAGCGGCGACACCAGCGCGAGCAGGTAGAGGTAGAGCGGCATGTAGTTGCTGAACGGCGCGGCGAAGGCGGCGACCGGGCCGGCGGTGACGATGTGGTCGAACCACGGCAGGAGGAACTCGGTCATGTCGGGAGTAATGATCGGCCAATACCAACGGTAGAGCGCGGCCGTCGCCAGCGCGCCCGCCAGCGCGACGCCGATCGGGATGCGGGTGGTGGCCGAGGTCGCTGGCATGGTCGTTCTCCCGTCGGTGGCCTTGCGGTCGACGTCCTTAATCCGTGGTAAAAGCACGTTCCGGTCGCCGAGCGGGCGCGGTTGACCAGACCGGTGGGTGCGCCTATAGGCCGCGACGTTCGCTAGCCGGCGGTGGGGACATCGTCCCTTCGCGCGTCGGCCACGCGGACATCAAGCTGAGCATGAACATTGCTGGATCTGGATGAGGCCTGGTGGGTCGTACGGCCGCCGGGTCGTTTGCATTGAGGTTTCAGCAAAGTAACCAACGGAAAGGTGAAGGCTTCAATGCCGACGATCAACCAGCTGGTCCGCAAGGGCCGCGATCCGCAAAAGGCCAAGTCGAAGGTCCCTGCGATGGAGCAGAACCCGCAGAAGCGCGGCGTCTGCACCCGCGTCTACACGACGACGCCCAAGAAGCCGAACTCGGCGTTGCGCAAGGTGGCCAAGGTCCGCCTGACCAACAGCCGCGAGGTCATCAGCTACATCCCCGGCGAGGGGCATAACCTGCAGGAGCACTCGGTGGTGCTGATCCGCGGCGGTCGCGTTCGCGATCTTCCCGGCGTCCGCTACCATGTTCTGCGCGGCGTGCTCGATACGCAGGGCGTGAAGGATCGCCGCCAGTCGCGGTCCAAGTACGGCGCCAAGCGGCCCAAGTAAGCCGCGCCCGTACTTCATCAGCTGATCAAAGGAATCCGAAATGGCTCGTCGTCGTCGTCCCGAAAAGCGCGAAATCCTGCCTGATCCCCGCTTCGGGGATGAGGTCCTCTCGAAATTCATGAACTCCGTCATGTACGACGGCAAGAAGTCGGTCGCCGAGTTGATCGTCTACGGCGCGATGGAGACCGTAGAGACGCGCGCCAAGCGCGATCCGCTGGGCGTGTTCCACGACGCGCTGAACAACATCAAGCCGGGCATCGAGGTCCGCAGCCGCCGCGTTGGCGGCGCGACCTATCAGGTGCCGGTCGAGGTGCGGCCGGAGCGCGCCCAAGCGCTGGCGATCCGCTGGCTGATCGGCGCGGCGCGCTCGCGTTCGGAGAACACGATGGCCGCGCGGCTGTCGGGCGAGCTGCTCGACGCGTCGAACAACCGCGGCAACGCGGTGAAGAAGCGCGAGGACACACACCGCATGGCCGAGGCGAACCGGGCCTTTTCGCACTATCGCTGGTAGCCTATATAGTGGGTGGAGGCGAACGGCATGGCGACGATCCCGGGAGCGAGTGACGAAGATATTCGTCAGCTGAACCACGACGCCGCCAAGTTGGAAGCCGAGACGCGCAAGCTGATGGCCGAGGCTGGCAGGCTCAATGCCGAGGAATATAAGCTCTCGGCGGAGCGTGCCAAGCTGGAGCGGGACAGGAGCCTGTCGCCTTGGCTGCTCCTCGCTCAAGGCTTGATCGCCGGTGCCGCGCTCATGGGCGCGGGAGTGGCGCTCGCCAAACTCCTGATCGGCTAGCCACTCGGCCAGCCCAATACTGAACCCAAGTCAAGGACCACCGATATGGCCCGCAGCCATCCGCTCAGCATGTATCGCAACATCGGCATCATGGCGCATATCGACGCCGGCAAGACGACGACGACCGAGCGCATCCTGTATTACACCGGCAAATCGTACAAGATCGGCGAGGTCCATGAGGGCACCGCGACGATGGACTGGATGGAGCAGGAGCAGGAGCGCGGAATCACGATCACATCGGCCGCGACGACGTGTTTCTGGAACGACCACCGCATCAACATCATCGACACGCCGGGCCATGTCGATTTCACCATCGAGGTCGAGCGCAGCTTGCGCGTGCTCGACGGCGCGGTCGCGTGCTTCGACGGCGTCGCCGGGGTCGAGCCGCAGTCGGAGACGGTGTGGCGCCAGGCCGAGAAGTACCACGTTCCGCGGATGTGCTTCGTCAACAAGCTCGACCGCACCGGCGCGAACTTTGAGCGCTGCGTCGACATGATCAAGGATCGCCTGGGCGCGCGCCCGGCGGTGCTGTACCTGCCGATCGGCATCGAGAGCAGCTTCAAGGGGCTGGTCGATCTGGTCGAGAACCGCGCGATCGTGTGGCTGGAGGAGTCGCTCGGCGCCAAGTTCGAGTATCAGGACATTCCGGCCGAGCTGGCCGACGCCGCCGCGACCGCGCGTTCCGAGCTGATCGAGATGGCGGTCGAGCAGGACGACGACGTCATGGAGGCATATCTGGAGGGGACCGAGCCCGACACGGCGACGCTGAAGGCGCTGATCCGCAAGGGTACGCTCAACTTCTCGTTCGTGCCGGTGCTGTGCGGCTCGGCGTTCAAGAACAAGGGCGTCCAGCCGCTGCTCGACGCGGTGGTCGACTATCTCCCGTCGCCGCTCGACATCAAGGACGTGGAGGGCTTGAAGCTCGACGGCGAGACGGTGGACTCGCGTCCGCCGGCCGACGACGCGCCGTTCTCGGCGCTGGCGTTCAAGATCATGAACGATCCCTTCGTCGGGACGCTGACCTTTGCGCGGATCTATTCGGGCAAGCTCGAGACCGCGTCGATGGTGACCAACTCGGTCAAGGACAAGAAGGAAAAGGTCGGCCGCATGTTGCTCATGCATGCCAACGACCGCGAGGATATCCAGGTGGCCTATGCCGGCGACATCGTCGCGCTGGCGGGGCTGAAGGACACCACGACCGGCGACACGCTGTGCTCCGCGCAGCAGCCGATCATCCTGGAGCGGATGGAGTTTCCCGAGCCCGTCATCGAGGTCGCGGTGGAGCCCAAGACCAAGGCCGACCAGGAAAAGATGGGCGTCGCGCTCAACCGCCTGGCGCGCGAGGACCCGTCGTTCCGCGTGACCAGCGACATGGAATCGGGCCAGACCATCATCAAGGGCATGGGCGAGCTCCATCTCGAGATCCTGGTCGACCGCATGAAGCGCGAGTTCAAGGTCGAGGCCAATGTCGGCGCGCCGCAGGTGGCGTATCGCGAGTACCTCGCGAAGAAGGTCGACATCGACTACACCCACAAGAAGCAGTCGGGTGGCTCGGGCCAGTTCGGTCGCATTAAGGTGACGGTGATCCCCGGCGAGCGGGGCACCGGCTACCAGTTCTTCGACGAGATCAAGGGCGGCAACGTTCCCAAGGAGTATATCCCCTCGGTCGAGAAGGGCATGCGCGAGACGGCGTTGTCGGGTTCGATGATCGGCTTCCCGATCATTGATTTCGAGGTCCATTTGACCGATGGCGCGTACCACGACGTCGACTCCTCGGCGCTGGCGTTCGAGATCTGCGCGCGCGGCGCGATGCGGGAGGCCGCGCAAAAGGCCGGCATCAAGCTGCTCGAGCCGATGATGAAGGTCGAGGTGGTGACGCCCGAGGATTATCTCGGCGACGTCATCGGCGACATGAACAGCCGCCGCGGGCAGATCCAGGGCACCGACAGTCGCGGCAACGCGCAGACGGTGGAGGCGATCGTGCCGCTGGCGAACATGTTCGGCTACGTCAACCAGCTGCGCTCGTTCACCCAGGGCCGCGCGCAATATTCGATGCAATTCTCGCATTACGACGAGGTTCCGTCGAATGTCGCCGACGAAGTGAAGGCGAAGCTGGCCTGATCCGCCCAAGTTCGTCTCCGGACGGGCTGGGCTGGCGTAACCCAATAACAGTCGCTATGGGGCCGCGTTCGCGTGGCCCCGGCGGCACCGAAATCGAAAAGTCATCAAGGTAGGAAACCATGGCGAAAGCAAAGTTCGAGCGGAACAAGCCGCATCTCAACATCGGCACCATCGGTCACGTCGACCATGGCAAGACGTCGCTGACGGCCGCGATCACCAAGGTGCTGGCCGAGACGGGCGGCGCCACGTTCACCAGCTACGCGAACATCGACAAGGCGCCCGAGGAGCGCGAGCGCGGCATCACGATCTCGACCGCGCACGTCGAGTATGAGACGACCGCGCGCCACTACGCGCACGTCGACTGCCCGGGCCACGCCGATTACGTGAAGAACATGATCACCGGCGCGGCGCAGATGGATGGCGCGATCCTGGTCGTGTCGGCGACCGACGGCCCGATGCCGCAGACCCGCGAGCACATCCTGCTCGCGCGTCAGGTCGGCGTGCCGACGATGGTCGTGTTCATGAACAAGGTCGACCTGGTCGACGACCCCGAGATCCTCGAGCTGGTCGAGCTGGAGATCCGCGAGCTGCTGTCGAAATATGACTTCGACGGCGATAACATCCCGGTCATCCAGGGCTCGGCCGTCGCCGCGCTCGAGGACAAGACCCCCGAGATCGGTCACGACGCCGTGCTGAAGTTGATGGAAGCGGTCGACACCTTCTTGCCGCAGCCCGAGCGTCCGCTCGACAAGCCGTTCATGATGCCGATCGAGGACGTGTTCTCGATCTCGGGTCGCGGCACCGTCGTCACCGGCCGCGTCGAGACCGGCATGGTCAAGGTCGGCGAGGAAGTCGAGATCGTCGGCATCAACGACACCCGCAAGACCACGGTCACGGGCGTCGAGATGTTCCGCAAGCTGCTCGACTCGGGCCAGGCGGGCGACAATATCGGCGCGCTGGTCCGCGGCGTCGGCCGCGAAGAGGTCGAGCGCGGCCAGGTGCTGTGCAAGCCCGGCTCGATCAAGCCGCACACCG
>CAXTRJ010000207.1:0-5338 GCA_964246585.1 uncultured Sphingomonas sp.
CGGCTGGACACGCCCGTCACCCGGATCGACCACCGCGGTCGGACGCTGCGGCTGGAGACGCCGGCGGGCATCGTCGAGGCGCGGGCGGCGATCGTGACGGTGTCGACGACGGTGCTGGCGACGGGGGCGCTCGCCTTCGACCCGCCGCTCCCGGCCAAGCGCGACGCGGCGGCGGCATTGCCGCTCGGGGTCGACGACAAGGCGTTCCTGGCGCTGGCGCCGGGGCACGGCCTCGACGCCGACGTCCACCTGCTCGGGAACCCGCACCGGGTCGATACGGGGAGCTACCAGATCCGCCCGTTCGCGCGGCCGGTGATCGAATGCTTCTTCGGCGCCCGCGCCGCCCGCGCGCTGAAATCAGGCGATATGGCGACCTTCGCGATCGAGGAACTGGCGAACCTGCTCGGGTCGGGCATCCGCGCGAAGCTGCGCCCGGTCGCCGCGTCTGCCTGGGCGCGCGAGCCGTGGATCGGCGGATCGTACAGTCATGCGCTCCCCGGCGAGCGCGCCGCCCGCGCGGTGCTGGCCGAGCCGATCGACGATCGCCTGTTCTTCGCCGGCGAGGCGTGCTCGCCGGGCGATTTCTCCACCGCCCACGGCGCGCTCGCCACCGGCGTCGCCGCCGGCGAAGCGGCGCTCAGAGCATGCCGATCAGCAGCGTCGCGTTGAGCGCGATGATGACGGCGGTGATGCCCCAGGCGACGAACTTCAGCCAGGCCGGGCTGGCGAACTCGCCCATGATGTCGCGCCGGCCGGTAAAGGCGACCAGCGGGACGATCGCGAAGGGCAGCTGCAGGCTGAGGATCACCTGGCTCAGGATCAACAGCCGGGTCGCCCCCGAATCGCCCATCGCCCCGACCACCAGCACCGCCGGGATGATCGCCAGCGCCCGCGTCACCACGCGGCGGAGCCACAGCGGCATTTTCCAGTCGAGGAAGCCCTCGGCGACGATCTGGCCGGCGAGCGTCCCCGTCACCGTCGAGTTCTGACCCGAGGCGAGCAGCGCCACCGCGAACACCACGCTCGCCGCGCCCATCCCCAGCATGGGGGCGAGCAGCCGGTGCGCGTCCTCGATATCGGCGACATCGGTGCGCCCCGCGACATGGAAGGTCGCCGCCGCCAGGATCAGGATCGAGGCGTTGATGAACAGCGCGAAGAACAAGGCCACGGTGCTGTCGATCGTCGCCATCTTGATCGCGTCGCGCTTGCCCGCCGCGCCGCAGTCGAACGCGCGCGTCTGGACGATCGACGAATGGAGGTACAAATTGTGCGGCATGACGGTCGCGCCGAGGATGCCGATGGCGATGTACAGCCGCGCCGGGTCGGTGATGATCGACGTGCTGGGCACAAGTCCCGCGGCGACGCCGCCCCAGTCGGGGCCGGCGAGAAACAGCTCAAAGGCGAAACAGCCGGCGATGATGACGAGCAGCGCGACGATGAACGCCTCCAGCTTCCTGAAACCGAAGCGCTGGAGCGCCAGGATCAGGAACACGTCGAGCGCGGTGATGCACACCCCGGTGATCAGCGGCAGCCCGAACAGGAGCTTCAAGGCGATGGCGGTGCCGAGCACCTCGGCCAGGTCGCAGGCGATGATGGCGATCTCGCACAGCACCCACAGCACCAGCGTGACGGGGCGCGAATAATTCGCCCGGCACGCCTGCGCCAGGTCGAGCCCGGCGACGATGCCGAGCCGGGCGGCGAGCGCCTGAAGCACCATCGCCATCATGTTCGAGATGAGGATGACAGACAGCAGCGCGTAGCCAAAGGCCGAGCCGCCGGCGATGTCGGTCGCCCAGTTGCCCGGGTCCATATAGCCGACGGCGACGAGGTAGCCGGGGCCGGCGAACGCGGCCAGCCGCCGCCAGAACGACGCGCCGCCCGGCACCGCGACGGTGCGGTAGCTTTCCGCCAGCGACGGCGCGCGCGGCAGGGCGGGGGGGACTTGGTCGGCGGTGGCGGCGGTCGGCGGCATCGCCGCCTCCTGCCGGATCGACCGGGGCGTCACAAGCCCTTCGCTTTGCCGTCCACGCCCGGTTCAGGGTAGGGCGGTGATGCACGACCCGATCGACGGAGAACCGATATGCGCCTCGCCCTTGCCCTGCCTTTCATCCTCCTGGCGGGCGCCGCCGACGCCGCGACGCCGATCGCCGGGCGCTGGATCACCGCCGGCGGCAAGGCGATGGTCCGGATCGACCGCTGCGGCACGGAGATATGCGGCCGGATCGAGCGGGTGCTGAAGGCGACGCCGGGCGGGGCGACGACCGACGTGAACAACAAGGACAAGGGGCTGCGCGCGCGGCCGTTCGTCGGCTTGCCGATCCTGACCGGCTTCACCGACCAGGGCAAGGACTGGCGCGGGCGGATCTACAATCCCGAGGACGGCAAGACCTACAAGTCGGTGGTGACCCGGGCCGCCGACGGCACGCTGAAGGTGAAGGGCTGCGTCGCGTTCCTCTGTCAGACGCAGACGTGGCAGCCGGCGGGTGGCTGACCCCCTCCCGCCTTCGCGCGAGAGGGTCGGAGCCGTTTACGATCGAGATGCCAGCCTTGTTGGCGCATCCGACACGACGTCTTACCACTGGCCTATGCCAAGAGTGTCGGTCAACGGCTTCGCCTGTACGTTCGAGACCGGAACACGTCTATTCGCAGGAGGACTCATGCTGTCGGGATTGGTCGCGTTGCTGGCGTCGAACGCCACTTCGGTCGCCGCTCCGGTCCCCGCGCCGCAGGCCGCCATCGGCACTGAACTGCAAGGAAGGACGACTATCTCGAAATTTCCGGATGGGTCGACCGTACAGATGGACTACCGGCCGGACGGCACATTCACGGGCCGGCTTGGTGAGCATGTCTGGTCGGGCAGATATTGGCTGACGGGCGGCAAGCTGTGTTTACGGACAAGCGATGAATTGGAATGTTGGCCCTATCCGGAAGCGATGGTTCCGGGCCGGACTTACGACGTCACCGCTCCCGATGGGACAAGGGTGAAGGTCACGCTCTCGCCATAGCCGGTCTTCCCAGTTGAGATCATTTCCGCTCCGATCCGCCGCCCAACCCCCGGCAAAGATGGGGGGCTATCCGGAAGGGGTTTAAGGGAGGGTGGGCATCACACCGGCGCGGCATCCGCTCCCGCGCCGTAATGGTGCCAGGTGAAGATCGCCGCGGCGCCCCGGTGCGGTCGCCACGCCTCCGCCAGCGCGCGCGTCGTCTTTTCACTGGGCCGCGTGTCGTGGCCGAGGATGCGGCCGACCTCGATCTGGACGGCGAGGTCGCCCGCCGGCCAGATGTCGGGACGGCCTTCGGCGAACAGCAGGTACACCTCCGCCGACCAGCGGCCGATGCCCTTGATCCCGGTCAGCGCCGCGATCGCCGCCTCGTCGTCGACTGGCAATGCGGCCAGATCGAGGTCGCCGCTGATCACCTCGCCGGCGAGGCTCCGGGCATAGCCCGCCTTCTGGCGCGAGAAGCCGGCGGCGCGCAGCGCCTCGTCGCTGGCCAGCGTGACGGTCGCCGGGTCGGTCGGGTCGCCGACCGTCGCGGCGAGCTTGCGCCACACCGCGTCGGCGGCCGCCACGCTGACCTGCTGGCCGACGATGGTGCGCAGCAGCGTGGCGTAGCCGCGTTCGCGGATGCGCGGGGCGGGATAGCCGACGCGCCCGATCGCGGCGGCGAACGCCGGCTCGGCGACGGCGAGCGCGTCGAGCGAGGCGCGTAAGGCCTGGGCGCTCAACCCCATTGATCGGGACGGCGACGGGCGGCATGGCGGCGCGGGATATGGGAGATCGTCATGCCGAAGCTTATCGTCGTCACGCGCGAAGGGGAAGAACGCGAACTCGACGGCGAGGTCGGCCTGTCGGTGATGGAGGTGATCCGCGACGGCGGCATCGACGAGCTGCTGGCGCTGTGCGGCGGCAACTGCAGTTGCGCGACGTGCCACGTCCATGTCGACGCGGACTTCCTGGCGCTGTTGAAGCCGATGAGCCCGGATGAGGACGACCTGCTGGAGTCGACGAGCGACCGCAACGAGACCTCGCGGCTGTCATGCCAGATCCAGTTCGTGCCCGCGCTCGACGGAATGCGGGTGACGATCGCGGAAGAGGATTGAGCGCAGGCGCAGGCGCGGCGACGGCCGCGTCGGTGCGCCAACGGCGCAGCGCCAAGCTCGGCCGGCGGGCCGGCTTATCCGGCCCGTTCGATGTCGGCTTCGCCGGAGTCCACGTCGACCGAGTTGTAATGGTTTGGCGATCGGCGATGCCGTGAAGCGGGCAGGAGCACCGCCAGGTTCGGACTTTTTAAAAACCTGTCCATCTCAGTATCGCTCTGGCCCCTCCACCATGCTTCGCATGGTCCCCCTCCCCGAGCAAAGCTCGGGGAGGATTTAGTGGCGACCGCGCGGCCGGCGTTTTACTGTACGCGGGTGACGATTGTCTCGGGGGGGGGTCTACTCCTCCCCGAGCTTGTCTCGGGGAGGGGGACCGCCCGGCTTCGCCGGGTGGTGGGGGGGCAGGCGGGCGTTGGCTGTTATGAGTACGGCGGTGACGACGCCATCCAGGTTGCGGAGAACGTCGGTCGCGGGCAAACGCAACGTCGCGATCCCGAACCGGGCGAGTACGAAATCGCGCTTCGCATCGCGCTCCGGCCGATCCCCGCGATTATGCACCTCTCCATCCACCTCGATCGCGAGCCGGGCGTCGTTGCAGAAGAAGTCGAGTGCTAGGTTCTCGCCGAGCGGATGCTGACGGCGAAACTTCAGTCCGCCTGGACGCTGCTTTAGGACCGCCCAGAGCGCGGTCTCGGGCAACGTCATCGCGCGGCGTTGCTGTCGCGCGGTTTTGACGGCGTTCGCTCGACCCTTTGGACCCGCTGCCTTGCGCATCGCCCTGGCCCCTCCACCATGCTTCGCATGGTCCCCCTCCCCGAGCAAAGCTCGAGGAGGATTAGATTAGCGCGCCGCGACCGCGTAGAGCGCCACCGCCGCCGCGTTCGAGACGTTGAGGCTCTCCACCCGGTCGGAGATCGGCAGTTTGGCCAGTTGGTCGCAGTGGGCCTCCGTATTCTGGCGCATCCCTTCTCCTTCCGCGCCGAGCACGATCGCGATGCGCTGCGTCCCCATTACCTGCGCCAGCGTCTGGTCGGCGGCGCCGGTCAGGCCGATGCGCCAGAAGCCGGCTTCCGCGATCTCCTCGAGCGAGCGGGCGAGGTTGACGACGCGGACCCACGGCACCGTCTCCAGCGCGCCCGACGCGGCGCGCGCGACGGTGCCCGATTCGGGGGGCGAATGGCGGTCCTGGGTGACGATGCCGAGCGCGTCGAAGGCGGCGGCCGAGCGCAGGATCGCGCC
>CAXTRJ010000208.1:0-5302 GCA_964246585.1 uncultured Sphingomonas sp.
GATGATCGTCCCCGGCAGCCTCGACCGCGCCGCCATCGACCGGCTGAGCTGACGCCAGCGCGCCAGGGCCTAGTCGCGCTTGGCCAAGGCGTCCGCCTCGGCCTTGGCCATCGCGGCCTTGGCGTCCTCGATCCGTCCCGCGTCGATCAGGTCGACGATCTGGCGCGGCACGTTCTCGGTGCGTCGCCGGTGCGGGGCGAAGGCGATCGGCTGGAGCAACGCGCGGGCGGTCGCCGCGTCGCCGTCGATCAGCATCTGCCGCGCCAGCGCGGTACGAACCTCGCTGCTCTCGGGCGCCAGCACCTCGGCGCGCATCAGCCCCTTGATCGCCCCCGGCGTCGGCTTGGCCTGGGCCTGCGCGAAGCTGGTGTAATACAGGTATAGCGGCATCACCGCGTTCGGGTTGGCCCGGTTCGCCTTCAAGAACCAGGCGCGCGCCGCCGTCCACGCCGCCGAGTCGATACCCTTGGCTCCCGCCGCCGGGTCGGCGGCCTTGGCGTCGCGCGCGCGCCTGACCGCGATCATCCCCTTGCGGACCAGCGCGTCGACCAGGTCGGGCCGCAGCTTCAGCGCCGCGTTGGCCGCCGCGTCCGCCTGGTCGAGCCGCCCGGCATGATACTCCACCTCGGCGCGCTGCGCCTGAACCACCGCGTCCTCCGGGTGGCGCGCGGCGACCTTCGCCGCGCGCATCGCCACGCCCAGGCGATGGCCCTTCGCCACGCCGTTCGTCATCAGCGCGTGCACCGGCAGCATCGCCGCCTGCCCCGGGGTGAGCGTCGTCATCGTCACCCCGACCGGCGCCGCCGCCGCCGCGACGCGAAGCGGCGACGCCAGCCGGCCGCGTCGATAGGTGTCGAGTTCCTTGTCGAGCGCCTTCAGGTCGCCGAACGCGCTCTCGGCCGCGACGAGGCTGGGTTTGCCCTTGTTCATCGTCGCCAGATAGGCGCCGAGCTGTCCGCCCCGATGCGGGTTGAGCATCAGATGATGGGTCAACAGCCAGCCACGACCATAAACCAGGTCGATATTTTCACCAAAACCATAGCGGTGCGGATCGAACAGCTGCTTGGGCGACAGGCGATTGCCGTTCTGCAACGATTCCGCGCGATAGTTCGCCGGATAGCCGACCACCGTCGAGCCATCGTCCTCGAACGACGCGTTGGCATTGAACTCGGCGAAGCCTTCGGAAAACCAGTAGGGATAGGCGATCGGGAAGCTGGAAAAGGCGAAATGATGGCTGTATTCGTGGAGCAGCACGGTTTGCGAACTCCACCAGCCGGTTTTGCTCTTCCGGTCCACCTCGGGCATGTGGACGCTGTAAATGAGCGAGCCCTCGACCCGCTGCTGGTAAAAGCCGAGCACCCCGGGGCAGCGGCAGACCTGGTTGAACAGGTCGGGCTTGAACGCATTGATCGCGATCGGCCGGGCATGGAGGTCGGGGCCGTCCGCCACGCCGTACAGCCGGCGCATCGCGCCGTCGAACCGCTCGAGCCGCGTCGCGAAGTCGCGCGCGCCCTCCTCGCTGTCGTCGATCGTCAGGACGAAGTGATCGGTCCGCGCCTGCCGCCACTCGGCCCGCGCCGACGTAGCGGCCGCCAGCGCGAGCGCGGCCAGATACCCGAACGACCTCACCTGTTCCCCCCCGATCTCAAAGCCCCGACGTGTAAGGCCAGGATCGGACGATCGGCAATAGCCGAACATCGCCGCCGTCCTGCACGGCTTGACCTGTCACGCTGGTCGACGGCCGGACGACGCCGAAAGCATCGCCACCTTCCGGGCGGCCCGCGCCGACCGATCAGCTCAGCATTTGCACTTCGTGTAGCGCCGCGCTTTGCCCGCCCGCTGGCGATATACCTTGCGATGCGTCGGCTTCGAATAGGTGACCACATCCTCATAAGTCTCGGTGACGGTGGTCGTCACCACCGGCGCGCTGGCGATGGTGATCGTCGTCACCGACCCAGCCGGGACGTAATAGGTGCCGGCATGACCGCCAGAGGTCGTCACCACCGTGCCGCCGCCATGGTGGACGACGTGCGGCTGCGTGTAACCGCCGCCATCGTGGTGGGGCGGCGGCGCCATCCGGCCCCCGTCATACCCCGGTCGCGCATAGCCCGCGCCGGGGCGTGGCGGCTCGCGGCGGCGATCCTCCGCCCGGTCGATGGCGTATCCCGCCGCCGCGCCGACACCCGCGCCGATCGCGGTCCCCGCCAACCGGTTGCCGCGCCCGGCGATCAGGTTCCCGGCGACGCCGCCCGCGACGCCCCCGACCACCGCGCCACCGACGCCGTTGTCTCGTGCGCCTCCCCCATCATAGCCCCGGTCGTCATAGCCGCGCTGGCCGTCCCGCGCGTAACGATCGGCATAGTCGGCGCCGACTCCGCCACCCGCCATGCCGCCGTCCCAGTTCACCCCTTCGACCGTGTCGTACACCGACCCGCGCGAATCGATCAGCACCGCGTCGTCGTAGTATCGCGACCAGCTATACCCGGCCGGCGGCTGCGGCAGGTCGTACGACGCCCAGTCGTTCACCGACCAGCTCGGCGCGACCCAGTAGCGCGGCAGGACATAGCCGCGCACCGGCCGGCGATACGCGTTCCAACCGCCGGGCGCGGTCGTGCCGCCATGCCAGCGGCCGCCGACCTTGCTGCCCCAGCGCCCCGCCTGGGGCTGACCGACCGCTGGGCCGCGCTGGATCTGGCCCTGTCCGGCCATCGGTCGCGGACTGCCCTGCGGCGCCGGCTGCGCGGCGGCATCGACGACGGCGAGCGACAGCGCCGCGGTGGCGATCACGAGCTTACGCATCTCGGCCATTCTCCCTGTGGACGCCCAGCAAACGCGCGCGTCGTTGACGGGTTGCTTACCATTCGTTCGGGACGGTCGCCAACACCCGCGCCGATACCCACCACGTCCCGATTCGGATCAGCCCAGCCTGGTCGCCAGCAACCGCGCCAGCGCCTCGCACCCCGCCGCGTCGTCCGCGTCGAACCGCGCCGGCGCCGGGCTGTCGAGGTCGAGCACGCCGATCACCCGACCATCCGCCACGATCGGCACGACCAGCTCCGACCGGCTGTCGGCGTCGCAGGCGATGTGCCCGGGGAACAGGTGGACGTCGTCGACCCGCTGCGTTTCGCCGGTCGCGGCGGCGGTGCCGCACACCCCCTTTCCCAAGGCGATGCGGATGCACGCCGCCTTTCCCTGGAACGGCCCCAGCACCAACTCGCCCCCTTGCTCATTGGCCACCAGCCGATAGAACCCGGCCCAGTTGAGATCGGGCAGATACTGCCAAACCAGCGCCGCCGCGTTGGCCATGTTGGCGACCGCGTCCGCCTCCCCCGCCGTCAGAGCGTCGATCGCGGACAGGAGGTCGCGGTACAGCTCGGCCTTGGAGCCGGCGGTGATGTCGAAGCTGTACAGAATTATCTCCTATCCGTTCGTCTCGAGCGAAGTCGAGAGACCTCGTGCAGTCCGTCGACCAAGGCGTCTCGACTTCGCTCGACACGAATGGAAGTGAGGAGGCCTTCATCACTCCTCCCGTATCCGCCCGCGCCCGGCCTTGACCACCGCCCGCCCCTTCTTCTCGTCGACCCGGCGCGCTTTCGCCGCCCGCGTCGGCCGCGTCTTCACCCGCCGCGCCTCGCGCCGCTCCGCTTCTTCGAGCAACCCCGCCAGCCGCGCCCGCGCGTCCGCCCGGTTCTGCTCCTGCGTCCGGTACCGCCGGGCGGTGATGACCAGCGTCCCCGCCGCCGTCATCCGGCTCCCCGCCGCGATCTTCAGCCGGCGATACGTCTCGGGGTGCAGCCCCAGCGCGAACACGTCGACGCGCAGCTGGCAGGCGGTGGCGACCTTGTTGACGTTCTGCCCGCCCGGCCCCGACGCCGCGAGGAACTTCTCCTCCAGCGCGTCCTCGGGAACCTCAGCCATCGCCGAACCCGGCCAGCGCGAATCGTTCGGGCAGCGGCGCCTCGGCCGCCACGTCGGGCTTGCCCGCGCGCGGTACGACCAGTTGCGCGGCATGGAGCATCATGCCCTGTCTCGAGTCTGTCGAGAGGCCAAGCCGGTCGGCGCGACCATAGACCGGGTCGCCGACCACCGCGATGCCCAGCCCGGAGGCGGCATGGACCCGGATCTGGTGCGTCCGCCCCGTCTCGGGCCGGAACTCGACCAGCGCCCGCCCGTCCTTGACGCTCAACATCCGCCACGCCGTCCGCGCCGCCTTGCCCGACGCGTCGCCGACCATGCGCCAGCCGTCCCGCGCGGTCGACACCTTGGTCAGCGCCAGGTCGATCATCCCCGCCTCGCCCAAAGGCACGCCGTCCAGCACCGCCAGGTAGCGCTTGCCAACCACCCCCGCCTCGAACGCCTGCTGCAACCGCGCATGCGCCTTGGGATTGCGCGACAGGAGCAGGCAGCCGCTGGTGTCGCGGTCGAGCCGGTGGACCGGTTGCGGCCAGCGCTTGAAGCCGAACTGCAAGCTGTCGAGGTGGTTCTCCAGGCTGAGCGAGCCGTCGCGCGGCGGATCGACCGGCAGCCCGGCGGGCTTGTCGATCACCAGGGCCTCGCCATCGAGGAAGAGAACGCGGTCGCCGTGCATCGCCCGCCCTTGCCACCGCGCGCGGCGCCATGCCAGAGCCGTCGCGATGCGCGCCCGCTTCCTCCTCCCGTTCCTGCTCGCCGCCGCGACCGATGCGTCGGCGCAGACGATCGAGCTATGCCCCGGCCGCGCCGCGACCGCCGGGGCCGACGGCCGTACGCTGGGCCACTTCCCTTACGGCGAGGCGCCCGCGACCGAGCTGGTCGACGCGCCGCCCGAGTTCCTGGCGCAATATGGTTGCCAGGTCCGCGCCGCCATGCTGCCCGACCTGCAACGCCTGGTCGCGGCGATGCGCGCCGATCCGGAAGCCGGCGGCGCCGCCGTCGGCATTTCCTGCTTCCGCCCGATCGCGCGGCAGACCGAGATATTCTGCGGCAACCTGTCGCGCGACGCGCAGGACGGCACCACGCTGGCCGACCGCGCCATCTCCGTCGCGCCGCCCGGGCATAGCGAGCACGCCAGCGGCTACGCGGTCGACATCGGCGTCCGCCCCTCGCCCAACTGCCCCGACCTCGAGGCGTGCATGGCGGCGACTCCCGTCGCGCGCTGGCTCACGGCCAACGCCCCGCGCTACGGCTTCGAGCTGAGCTTCCCCGCGGGCAACAAGCAGAACGTGAAGTGGGAACCGTGGCACTGGCGCTGGGTCGGCGCGACCGCCGCCGCGCCCGGCGCCGCCCGCGCGCGCTTCCTCTTCGCCCGCGCCCGCCGCGCTTA
>CAXTRJ010000209.1:0-5291 GCA_964246585.1 uncultured Sphingomonas sp.
GGCGTCACGGCTATGACCTGATGAAGGAGACCGGCCTGCTGTCCGGCACCTTGTATCCGTTGTTGATGCGGATGACCGATCAGGGACTGGTGGAAGCCGAGTGGCGCGAACCCGCGCAGCCCGGGCGACCTGCGCGTCATGTCTATCGGTTGACGACTCAGGGTCTCGCGGTCGCGCGGACGGCGGAACCAGACCGGTGCGTACCGGGCGTCAAAGTCTGCCCCGCATGAGCGCGACCATATCCCGATCCATCATGACGCTGGCGACCTGCTGCCTTGGCGATCGTCGTCGCGAGTGGGCGCTTGCGATGCAGGCTGAGTTCGAGGAGGCGCTTCAGGACGGGAACGCGCTTAGCTTTGCGATCGGCTGCTTGGCGGGGGCATGGCGTGAGATGCCGGCCCACCAGGAAGGTCGGTTCGTCTTGGCGAACTACGCTCTCGCTCTAGGCGTGATCGTGCCGGTCGCAGCTCTGTTAAGCTCGGCCGCCATGCTCGGCTTCCCCTATGTGGGTTTCGGGCGAACCGGGATGAGTGGCATCCTGTCGGGGACCGGCGAGCAACTGTTTCTTCTGAATGACGGCAGCCGGGCAGCCGCACCATCGCTTACGCTTCTCGTGCTTTTGGTAGCTGGAACACATCTTCTCGTTGCTTGGTCGATGCTCGAACGCGACTGGAAGCGCGTAGCCGCCATGGGAAGGTTCGGTGCGGCGGCCGGGGCGACGCTCGCCCTCGTCAATAGCGTGGCCGCTCTCGATACGACCCGCCTGCTCCCACTGATTGCAGCGTTCGTGATCGAGTTGACGGTGATCGCGGCTCTGGCGCGGTGGCATGCACGATTGTTCGACAGCCGCTCGTCCGAAGACTCCGGCGCTTGGGCCTAGCCACCGATGGACGGCGACATTCACCCGTCTGCGGATGCAGCACCGAACGAGGCACGCCGGCGTCACGTTGAACAACTCAAAGACGAGAAAGGCAATTCGCATGATCCTCTCGAAAGCGGTCCGTTCTTCTTTATGCATGATGTTGCTCGTGACACGGCCGACTAGCGCGACGGCGCAGGCTGAACCGGCGCAGGCGATCGAGGTCGCGACGTGGCGGGCCTTCGGCGCTCCTTCGGGTTTCGAGCGGAACGCGGACGTACCCGGTGGCGGCGCCGTCCGGATCGACCCGCGCGGCACGCCGGTCGAGGCATGGTCGAGCGGCGCCGGCATGGCGATTGCCGCCCCGCTCCGGGCGGGCGAGCGCATCACCGGCGTGTTCTGGGCCAAGGCCGTCCGGCCGACGCGCGTGGCCGTCACGATCCAGGGCGGCGCGCCGGCTTATGCCGCCTTTACGGTCGCCGGGATCGACCTGACGCCCGACTGGCGGCGTTACACCGTTGGCGGGGTCGCGCCCGCCGACCTGCCCGCCGGATCGCAGTCGCTGACGGTGCAGACCGGCCGCGCGCCGGCGGCCGTGTCGCTCGGTCCGGTCGCGTTCTTGGCCGGAACGCCGGATGAGGCCGCGATTGATCGGACGTTCGCCGGCCTTCGACCGGTACAGGCGATCGAGGACGTCCGGATCGCCTCCGACCCCGGCGTTACGCTGGCGGGGACGCTTCGCCTGCCGGGCCGCGCAGGCAGGGGCCCGCACCCCGCCGTCATCCTGCTGGCGGGCCACGGGCCATGGCCGAGAGGGGGCTTTCCGCTGCTGGTCGAACGGCTCACCGCCGCGGGTATCGCCACGTTGGACTACGACAAGCGGGGTATTGGCCAGTCGACCGGCGTCTTTCTCGATTCAATGGAGTTGATGGAGCGGGATGCGGCCGCGGCGGTGGCCTATCTCCGTATACGGCGAGACATCGACGGCAGGCGCGTCGCCATACTCGGGCTGAGCCAGGGCGGCGTCGTCGCGCCCGGCGTCGCGGCGGGTGATCCCGCGATCGCCGCCGTAATTATGCTGGCCGGGCCAGCGGGCGAGCGGGGCAAGCTGTTCCTCGACGCAATGCGCGCCCAGCTGATCTCGGGTGGTACGCGCAAAGATGCGGTGGAGCCGATCCTCGCCGCCACCGCTCCCTTCATGGAAGCGCATGCTACTGGCGCATCGCCAGCGGCGATCACGATGCTCGAACGCGCGCTCGGCGACGCGTTCGTCGCCGGCGGCCACACGCAGGGAACGGCGGCGGGCTTTATCGCGACGCTCGGCAATCCGGTCGTCGTCTCGCAGTACCGCGTCGCCGCCAACGAGGCGCTCCGCCGTATCAAGGCGCCGGTGCTGGCGCTGTACGCAGGCGACGACGATGTGGTCATGACATCGCTGAGCCTTCCCAAAGCCAAGTCCGCCCTTCGCGGCAACGCCGACGCCACGGTGATCGAAGTGCCGCGGGTGAACCACACGTTCCAACGGCTCGACACCGAGGTCTCGGGCAAGCCAGCCTATGTGGGGCCGAGCGTGTCCGATCCGGCCACGCTGGACCTGATCGACCGCTGGATGGCGAGCCGGCTGAAGCCGGCGGAACGATAGCGTTTGTTGGACGCCGCCAATCGGGCGCGATGCCTGGCGCTTTCAAAGCTGTCCATGTCGTCACCGCCTTCGCGTCGGAGCACTCGTCGGCTGACCGCGATCGGGAGCATGATGAAGATGGTCAGTGCAGGCGTTCGACCATCTGTCACAGCCGGGTGTCAAACCGACCGGTTTTGACACCCGATATCACCGAAGCACCTTTGTGGGCACGCGGCGTCAAACCGCGCATCGGATGTAAGCACCGTCGCCCACCGCTCCTCGTCGAACCGGCCCGCTCAGCGCGCGTGGTAGAAGTCGTAGACCTGTTGCGCCACCGCGCCCGACACGCCGGGGGCGCGTTGCAGGTCCTCCAGGCTGGCGTTGCGCACCGCCCGGCCCGTGCCGAAGTGCATCAACAGCGCCTTCTTGCGCGCGGGGCCGATGCCGGGGACTTCATCGAGCGGCGACGCGCCGATCGCCTTGGCGCGCTTGTCGCGGTGGGCGCCGATGGCGAAGCGGTGGACCTCGTCGCGCAGCCGCTGAAGGTAGAACAGGACGGGGGCGTTGACCGGCAGCTGGAACTCGCGGCCGTCGAGCAGGTGGAACACCTCGCGGCCGTCGCGGCCATGCTGCGGCCCCTTGGCGATGCCGACCAGGCAGACGTCCTCGATGCCGAGGTCCTCCAGCACCGCCTTGACCGCGTTGAGCTGTCCCCGGCCGCCGTCGATCAGGACGAGGTCGGGCCACTCGCCGGAGTCGCGGTCGGGGTCCTCCGACTGGGCGCGGGAAAAGCGGCGGGCGAACACCTCGCGCATCATGGCGAAGTCGTCGCCGGGAACGGTGGATTTGTCGCGGATGTTGAACTTGCGATACTGGCCCTTGCGGAACCCCTCCGGCCCGGCGACGACCATCGCGCCGAGCGCGTTGGCGCCCTGGATATGGCTGTTGTCGTACACCTCGATGCGGTCGGGCGGCTCGGGAAGGTCGAACAGCTCGGCGACCTCGCGGAGCAGCTTGGCCTGGGTGGTTGATTCGGCGAGGTGGCGTTCCAAGGCCTCGACCGCGTTGCGCTTGGCCTGGTCCATCAGCCGGCGACGGTCGCCGCGCTGCGGCACCGACAGCTGGACCTTGTAGCCGGCCCCCTCGCCCAGCGCCTCGGCCAACAGCGCACCTTCGATCAGCTCGCGGTCGAGCAGGATCGTCTTGGGCGGCGGCACCTCTTCGTAGAATTGGGTGAGGAAGCTCAGCAGCACCTCGTCCTCGGGCACCTCGTTGGTGTGCGCGGGGAAGAAGCTGCGGTGGCCCCAGTTCTGCCCGCCGCGGATGAAGAACGCCTGGATGCCGATCACGCCTTCCTGGCAGGCGAGCGCGAAGATGTCGGCGTCGCCCATCCCTTCCGCGTTGATCGCCTGCGACCCCTGGATGAAGGTCAGCGCGCGGAGGCGGTCGCGGATCAGCGCGGCGAGTTCGAAGTCCATGTTCTCGGCCGCCGCCTGCATCTGCGCGCCGAGCTTGGCCTGGACCTGGGTCGACTTGCCGGCGAGGAAATCCTTGGCGTCGCCGACCAGCTCGGCATAGCCGGCCTGGTCGATGCGGCCGACGCACGGGGCCGAACAGCGCTTGATCTGGTACAGCAGGCATGGCCGGTCGCGCGTCTTGAAGAAGCCGTCGGTGCACGAGCGCAGCAGGAACAGCTTCTGCAGCGCGTTGAGCGTGTTGTTCACCGATCCGGCGCTGGCGAAGGGGCCGTAATAGTTGCCGTCGGCGCGCCTAGCGCCGCGATGCTTCTGGATGCGTGGGAACTCCTGATCGCCGCGCAGCAGGATGAAGGGGAAGGATTTGTCGTCGCGCAGCAGGACGTTGTACGGCGGGCGGTAGCGCTTGATCAGCTGCGCCTCGAGCAGCAGCGCCTCGGCCTCGTTGTTGGTCGTGACGATGGTCATGCCCCGCGTCTGCGCGACCATGCGCTGGAGCCGCTTCGACAGCTGCTTGACCTGGGTGTAGTTGGCGACGCGCTGCTTCAACGCGCGGGCCTTGCCGACGTACAGCACGTCGCCGCGCGCGTCCTGCATCCGGTAGACGCCCGAGCGGACGGGCAGCGTCTGGACGACGTTGCGGATCGCGGCGACGCCCGCCTCCAGATCGGGCGCGTCGGCCCCGCCGCGGACGGTATAGGTGGCGCGTTCCTCGTTGAAGCGGTCGGGGGTGGTCGGCGGCATTGAGATGAACCTAGGAACGGGGCGACTCCGCCGCTACCCCGGTGTCAGCCTTGCGCGAACAGCTTGGTGCCGACGACGCCGACGACGGTCAGCGCCATGAAGCCGCCCTGCACCGCCGACACCTTGTCGCCGAAGAACAGGACGCCGCCGATTATCACGCCGACCGCGCCCAGCCCGGTCCATACGGCATAGGCGGTGCCGGCGGGGATGCCGCGCATCGCGAGGGCGAGCAGGCCCATGTTGACGAAGCTCAGCACGATGGGGACGGTCGACGCCTGCCAGGTGGCGACGGTCGCGGCCCATTTGAGGCTGAGCGCCCAGCAAATTTCGGTGACGACGGCGATGCCGAGGATGATCCAGGCCATGAACAGCTTTCCAAGATCACCACCCCGGCGAAGGCCGGGGTCCAGCCACGCTGGTTTTGCCGAGGTTAGGACGAAGATTGCAACCGAACCGTGACTGGACCCCGGCCTCCGCCGGGGTGGCAAGGTCGGGTCTATCAGTTCAACCGCGACAGGCCGGCGATGGTGCGGTCGACGCTCGCGCGGTCGGCGGCGGCGTATTGGCGGTTGACCTGCTCGAGAGTGAGCGC
>CAXTRJ010000210.1:0-5274 GCA_964246585.1 uncultured Sphingomonas sp.
TCCACTCACTCGTGGATGATGCACCATCAAAGGCCGGGATCAAACACCTAGCCCGCCCCCGGATCAAACCGCGGCGCGGCGCCCGTCGGCCCCGTTGATCTGCTCGATCAGCGCCCGGTGCGTCGGCAGGTCGCGTGTCGCCCGCTCGCCGAAACGGCGGACTTTGGCGAACAATCGCTCGGCCGCGTCGACATCGGGGAAGTCGCTCCGCCCCGGCGTCAGGTCGGTCGCGAATCCCATGCCGTACAGGACGTACTGATAGTTGAAGAAGGCGAAGGATTCGACGTCTAGGGTGAAGTCGAACCGGCCGGGTGGACGAAAGCGCCACTGGTCGAGCAGGTCGGCTAGGTGATCGGGGATCGACGATGGATCGGCGTTGTCGCGCCAGAACGGCTCGGTCCGGCGGCTCAGGCAATAATGAAGCTTCAGGAAGGTGACGATCGCGTCATACCGCGCGGTCATCAGCTCGTTGAACCGCCGCGCCGGGGCGGCGACGGGCCCGTGATGCGGGAACATCTCGGCGATCATCCCGATAGCCGCCTCGATCAGCACCAGCCCGGTCGACTCGAGCGGTTCGAGGAAACCGCCGGACAGACCGACGGCGACGCAGTTTCCGACCCAATGCCGCTCGCGGTGGCCGGCCTCGAACGGGATGCGCCGCGTCGCGATCTCGCCGCCCGCGCCGACATAGCCGCGCAGGATCCGCTCGGCCCGGTCGTCATCCAGATGGTCGCTCGAATAGACGCAGCCGATGCCGCGCGCGCCGTTCAGGCCGATGTCCCATGTCCAGCCCGCCTCGTGCGCGGTCGCGACGGTGTAGCTCGGGATCGGCGCGTCGACCGCGTCGTTCGCGATCTTGCAGGTCAGCGCCCGGTCGGCGAACAGGGTGCCGCGCACCGACCTGAACGGGATTTCTAGCGCTTGGCCGATCAACTCGGCGCGAAAGCCGGTGCAATCGATGTAGAGATCGGCGCGGAGGTCGCCGTGCGCGTGGGTGACCACCCGGTCGATGCCGCCGGCCGCGTCGCGCTCGACGCCCTGGAGGCGGTCCTCGACGTGGCGGACGCCCAGTTCCTTGGCGCGATCGGCGAGTAGCCGGGACAGCTTCACCGCGTCGAAGTGGTAGGCGTAATTGAGCGGGCCGGCATAGTCGCCCTCGTGCGGTCGCTTCGGCGCGCGCCCGGCCTCGGCGACGCGGTTCTGGACGGTCATCGCCTCGGCGAACGGCGGGCGCGTCCCCTCGCCCTGCAACAGCCAGTACGGCACCAGGCTCGGCCCCTCCGCCTGGAACGGCGCCTCGAACGGGTGGAAGTAATCGTGGCGATGTCCGGCGTCCGGCGCGTGCAGCCAGTCGCGAAAGCGAATCCCCTGCTTGAAGGTCGCCGACGTTTCCCGGATGAAGCGCGCCTCGTCGATGCCGAGGAAGCGCAAGGTGGCCCGGATCGTCGGGAACGTCCCCTCGCCGACCCCGATGACCCCGATCTCCGGCGACTCGACCAGCGTGATCGCCAGCCGGCCACCGTCGGACAGGCCAAGCGACCTGGCGAGGTAGGCGGCGGTCAGCCACCCCGCCGTGCCGCCGCCGACGATCAGGATCCGGCGTTCATGCTCCATGCGGCTGCATAGACCGCCCGCGACAGCCTCGCCAAGCCCACGCGCCGCCTCGGATCGCGCGACCCCGCAATGATCCCGACAACTACTGCGAGGCGTTATCACCTTAGATGTTGTTGAGAGTTACTTGCAAACCGGGTGAGAATAACTCGCAAGCCATATTGGTAATTGATCGGGAACTGTTGTCGCGCTACTCGGTTGTTGTCTTCGATACCGAGTAGAGGAAATAAGCCATGGTCATCACCACCGCCGGAGCCGCCGCTTGCGCCAAATGCAAGTTCTTCGACACCGAGGCCACTGGTGGCGACCTCGGCCTGTGCCGCTATAATCCGCCGATCAGCCAGCCTTCGGCCGACTCGGCGGGCGTATGGCCCAAGGTCGAGGCGAGCGACTGGTGTGGCCATTTCGAGCCCGAACTCGCCTGAGCGAGACTTGCCGTCATCGGACAGGCTGGCGGGCGCGAACCTCGGTTCGCGCCCGTTTCGCGTTGGTCGCCGAAGCATCGCGCATCGCCATCGCTTCGGTTATGCTCCGCGCGAAGCCAGGGAGGACGAACGTGGAAAAGGTAAAGGTCGCGCCGGGGGAGCGGGCGCCGGTGGACAGCGATTGCATCCGCATCGATCGTCTTCCCGACGGTAAATACGGCCTGAGTGCATCGGCGCTGGACGGCCTCGACTCGGTCGCCGTCGTCGGCAGCGGGCCCTATGACAGCCGCGACGAGGCCGAGGCCGCCGGGGTCGCCTGGGCCGCGTCGCACGACGTCGCGTTGCTCTACATCGAATATCCGGCGGCCAAGGGTCTCGAATAGCCCGCCCGCGTGGATTGACGATCTTCGTCGGGATCGGTACGAATGCAACTCACTCGCAACAAGCGTTGTCGTCGGAGTTGCTCGGATGTACGCCTATCTCGATCGTCCCGTTGCCGATCTGCCCGCCGGTGAGCGGTTGTTCCTCGACGCGATGCGCGGTTGGGCGTTCGCCCGGACGATGGGGCGCGACGCGCGGGCGACGCTCGCCGCGCGGTTGCCCTTGCTGGGTCGCAGCGGTGCGCTGGACCCGATCGACGCGGCGATGACCGCGCTCGACGGCGGCAGCGACGACGTCCTCGCCTTCCAGCGTCCCTGCCACGATACCGTCGACGAGATCGAGGCGGTGTTGCTGGCGATCGTTCGCCAGGCCGGCGATGGCCGCGTCGCCCACGCCGCCGCCGCCCTGTCCCACATCGTCGATGCCCGCGCGGCCGACCGCATCGCCATCCTGCTGGCCGACGCCGCGCGCCGCGCCGCGCCGGCGCTCGCCGGGACCGCGCGCCACTAGCGTTATCGTCGCACGGCGCGGGCAACCTATCGCCCCCGCCCGGTGTTGGTCGTGCATGATCGAAGCCGAAACTCGCGCCCGGCCGTCGCGCCAATGGCTGCCGCGTCGTGTCCTTCTCACCGCATCGGCGCGCGGATGGGAGCATGGCCGCGCTATCGCCGAGCGCGCGGGCAATCTCGGCGTCGAGGTGGTCGAACTGCCGAGCGACCGGCTCCAGCTCGCCTTTCCCGACGATCCGCGTCGCGCCTATGCCGAGGCCAAGGCGACGCTGGCGATCGTCGTCGCCTCGCCCTCCAAGCGCCGATTGCAGCCGATCGCGCCCAGCGCCGACTGGCGCGTCGACTTGGCGGAGGGGTGCCCGGCACATTGCAACTATTGCTACCTTGCCGGATCGCTCAAAGGGCCGCCGATCACCCGCGCCTATGCCAATTTGCCCGAGATCTTCGCCGAATTGCCGGCGCATCTAGGGCAAGGCAAGGTCACCTCGCGGTCGCGCAAGCGGATGCACGAGGGCACGACCTATGAGGCGTCGTGCTACACCGACCCGCTGGCGATCGAACCGCTGACGGGATCGCTGTCGGCGCTGATCGACTATGTCGGCGCGTGGGAGGCCGACGCGCAGTTGCGCTTCACCAGCAAGTTCGACGCGGTCGAGCCGTTGCTCGGGCTCGACCATGGCAGCCGAGTCAGGATGCGCGCGTCGCTTAACCCACCGATGTTCGCCCGCTTCGAAGGCGGGACCAGCCCGGTCGCTTCCCGCCTGTTTGCGCTCAGGCGCATGGCGCAGGCGGGCTATCTCGTCGGGCTGACGATCGCGCCGATCATCGCCGCCGAAGGCTGGCGCGAGGCTTACGGCGCGTTGATCGACGACGCGGCCGCGGCATTGGCCGACCTGCCCGGGCTCGACCTGACCGTCGAGCTGATCACCCACCGCTACACGCCGGGGTCGAAGGCGGTGCTGGAGAGCTGGTATCCCGGCTCATCGCTCGACATGGGCGCGGAGGGCCGCGCTGAGAAACGGACCAAGTTCGGATCGATCAAGCACGTCTACGACGCCGACACGATGCGCGACCTGCGCGGCTTCTTCGAGGCGCGGATCGCCGAGCGGCTCCCGGCGGCGCGCATCCTCTACTGGACGTGATTACATCGCCAGCGGCGCGGCGTAGCCGGTCAGCTCGAGATAGCCGCGCCCGCCCCGCGTCCTGACGGCGCCCTCCCAATAGACCGGCAACCCGCCGCGCCGACCGTCGAGCTCCTGGTCGGCGAACAGGGGCTGGAGCGGGAAGCGTCGCACGCCCTCGGGCAGGCGCACATCGAGCATCTGCGCCACTGGATACACCGCCCGCGTCCTCGGCGAGCGCCACCGCCGGGTCGGGGTGAACCGAACGTCCCCCGGCGCGAACCGCACGATGCGCCCATCGGCGCGGCGGAGCGATCCGCCCGCCCATAACTGGCCCCCATCGCGCCGCCGGATGCGAAACGCCATCAGCGCGGAGCCGTCGTCGAGGTTCAGCCCCGTCCAGTCCCACCCCGCCGCCTCCGGGGCGAGGTAGTCGGAGGACCATTCGCGGTCGAGCCACGCCGTTCCCGTCACCCGCACGGGCCGGCCGTTCCGCGTGACGCTGCCGGCCACCTGGAGATGCGGCACGGAGTAATAATAGCTCGCCTGCTCGGGCCGAGGCCCCTTGCGGCTATATCCGCCTTCGCCCTGGCGCAGCACCGGCTGGGTCGGCCGCATCGTCAACGCCAGCGCGAAGTCGTTGGCGCGGATCACCGTCGCGAACCGCCCATCGGGCAGCCGCCTGAGCCGCCAGTCGCGCAACCGCACATCGGCGTCGCTGACGCTCGCCTCCGCCAGCCCGAACCCGGCGCGCGCGGCGCGTTCGTCGTGGAGCAGCCGCCCGATCGCCGGATCGGACAAGGCGGCATGGGCGAACAGCACCTGGCCGGGCGCGAAGCGGCTCGGATTCGCCGGGTCGACGCGCGGGCGGGTGCGGAAGAACGTCACCTGGAAGCCGAGGTCGCGCCCGTCGGCGGTGCGCAGCGACCCGGTGACATACCACCATTCGGTGCGGAACGCCGGGTGCGCGCCGTGGTCGACCGGGAAGCGGAACGCGACCCCCGGCCGCACCACCGGATAGTCGCCCGCCGGCGCCGCCGCCACCGCCGCGGCATCCATCGCAGCGGGCGCCTTCGCAGGCTCGGTGCTCGGGACGCCGGTGCTCGCCGGCGCCGCGGAGACCGCCACCGAGACCGCCGGGGGCGCCGTCGGCTGGGTCGAGGAGGCGCTCGGCGGACTCGTCGAGGACGGCACCATCGACCAGGCGCAGGCCGACGCGGTCGAGAC
>CAXTRJ010000211.1:0-5274 GCA_964246585.1 uncultured Sphingomonas sp.
CACCACATTATCGTTGAGCCGGAACGACAGCAGTACCGCCTTCTTCAACCACTGATTGACCCGCCAGCCGCCTCCGTCCGGCTCGGCCACCCGCGCCTCGCCGGCGTCGAGCAGCGCCAGCGCCCGCTCGACCGCGTCGCGCACCGCGCCCGTCGTCGCGACACCGATGCCCGCGCGATCCTCCCACGCCTTGTCGATCGTGTCGGCCAGCTCGCTCATGCGTCCTCCAATATTCCGTTAAGCCACGCCGTCACGTCGGTGACGGTGAAATCGATGAAGTCGCGCGCCGCTTCCGGCCCCTGCTCCGACCCGTTGTCGATCCACACCGTCGTCATCCCGATCGCCTTGGCCGGCGCCAGATTGCGCGCCATGTCCTCGACGAACAGCGCGGTGGTCGGCTCGATGGCCAGCGCGTCGCACAATCCGCGGTACGCCCGCGGATTGGGCTTGGGCAGCAGCGCCATCGCGTGGATGTCGTGCACCGCCTCGAAACTCCCGCACAGTCCCAGCCGGTCGAGCACGCGCAGCGCATAGGGTTCGTCGCCGTTGGTGAAGACGAGCTTCCTCCCCGGCAACCGCGCCAGCGCGGCGGCGAGCGGCGCGTCCGCCTCCAGCACATCCATCTCGATATCGTGGACGAACGCCAGGAACTCGTGCGGGTCGACGCCGTGCTCCGCCATCAGCCCCGCGAGCGTCGTGCCATGGCCGTGGAAATACGCCTTCTGCACCCGCCGCGCCTCGACCGCGCCGACGTCCA
This sequence comes from uncultured Sphingomonas sp., assembly GCA_964246585.1. GTDB lineage: Bacteria > Pseudomonadota > Alphaproteobacteria > Sphingomonadales > Sphingomonadaceae > Sphingomonas. Next base: position 758 of record CAXTRJ010000211.1, read on the forward strand.
ATCGCCGCCCGATATACTCGGTCATCCGCGCGTCGACACGCGCGAACAGGTTGCACCGGGCAGGGTACAGCGTGTTGTCGAGATCGAAGATCCAGGTGTCGACATGGGCCAGGCGGGGAAGCATTGAACGCCGCCTAGAGACGCGCGCGACCACGATCAACAGCTACGCCCCGGGGAACCTGCCGTTCCCCGGCGAAGGCCGGGGCCCAGTCAGGTAACTTCGCCGAGCGGACGTGGTGCGCAGTTACGACAACCATCGTGACTGGGCCCCGGCCTCCGCCGGGGAAGCTGGAATCGGCGGCTCCCCCTCCCCACCTTCCTCCCATGACCCAATTCGCCCTGCTCGATCTCGTCCCCGTCGTCGAAGGCGGCACCGTCGCCCAGGCGCTGGCCAACGCCGCCGACCTCGCCGCCCACGCGGAGAGCCTTGGCTACGCCCGCTACTGGGTCGCCGAGCATCACGGCATGGCCGGGATCGCGTCGGCCGCCACCTCCGTCGTCATCGCTCATATCGCCGCCGCGACCCGCCACATCCGCGTCGGCGCGGGCGGCATCATGCTGCCCAACCACGCGCCGCTCTCCATCGCCGAGCAGTTCGGCACGCTCGACGCGCTGTTCCCCGGCCGCATCGACCTGGGGCTCGGCCGCGCGCCGGGCAGCGATCAAAAGGTCGCCCGCGCCATGCGCCGTACCCTCGACAGCGACGCCAACGCCTTTCCTCAGGACGTTCTGGAACTGCAAAGCTACTTCGCCGATGACGGCCAGACCGGCATTCGCGCCACGCCGGGCGCGGGCGCGAAACCCGATCTGTGGATTCTCGGCTCCAGCCTGTTCGGCGCGCAGCTCGCCGCCGCGCTCGGCCTCCCTTACGCCTTCGCCTCGCACTTCGCCCCCGACGCGCTGGATCAAGCGCTGGCGATCTACCGGCGTGATTTTCGGCCCTCGGCGCAGCTCGCGCGGCCCTATGCGATGGCCGGCTTCAACGTCTTCGCCGCCGACACCGACGCCGAGGCCGAACTCCTCGCCAGCTCGCAGCAACAGGCGTTCGTCGCGCTACGCACCGGCACTCCCGGCCCACTTTCCCCGCCGGTCGCGGGCTACCGCGCATCGCTCGGCGCGCAAGGCGCGGCCATGCTCGACCACATCCTGCAATGCTCGGCGGTCGGCTCCCCCGCCACCGTCGCGCGCGGCATCGTCGCCTTTATCGCGCGCACCGGCGTCGACGAGGTAATGGTGACCAGCGCGATCTACGACCACGAAGCGCGCAAGCGCAGCATCGCCATCGCGGCGGATGCGATGCGGGCAGTGCGCGTGGCGGCCTAAAGTTCTTGATCCTTCCCGGGCTTTGCTCGGGGAGGGGGACCATTCGCCCCTTGGCGAATGGTGGTGGGGCCAGGGGCGAACCGCGACTTCCGCACCCGCCCCTCCACCACCGCGCCAGTGCGCGGCGGTCCCCCTCCCCGAGCAAAGCTCGGGGAGGATTTTATGATGCAGCCGGCAACCTAAGCCGCACCATCAGTCCCCCCAGATCCTCGCTTTCCTCCAACCCCACCGTCCCCTCGTAGATCTCCGCCACGTCGCGCACGATCGCCAGCCCCAGCCCCGTCCCCGGCTTCCCCGTATCGAGCCGCACCCCCCGGTCGAAAATCCGCTCGCGCTCCTCCGCCGGGATGCCGACGCCATCGTCCTCGATCAGGAACTCGACGTAGCCGGCCTGCGCGCCGACCGTCACGAACACGCTGCCGCCGCCATATTTGGCCGCGTTCTCGATCAGGTTGCCGAGCATCTCGTCCAGATCCTGCCGCTCGACATGGGCGCACAGGTCGCGCGGGCCGGCGACGTCGATGCGGACGTGGCGATACAGCCGCCCCACCGCGCGCTCGACCGACTCAAGGCTCGGCCACACCGCCGCGCGGCTATGCGCCGACCCCCGTCGCCCCACCGCCCTCGCCCGCGCCAAATGATGGTCGACCTGCCGCCGCATCGTCCGCGCCTCGCGCACCACCGTATCAGCCAGGTCGTCCGATTGGGCGGTGGCGGCGTTCATGATCACCGTCAGCGGCGTCTTCAGCGCATGCGCCAGGTTGCCGGCGTGGCGCCGCGCCTCCTCCGCCTGGCGCTCGTTATGCGCCACCAGCGCGTTCAGCTCCTCGACCATCGGCGCGACTTCGACCGGCATGGCGCTGTTCACCCGGTTCGACTGCCCCGCGCGCATCGCCGCGATCTCCTCGCGCACCCGGCGCAGCGGCCACAGCCCGTAGAAGGTCTGCAGCGCCGCCAGGATCAACAGCCCCAGCGCCAGCAACAGGAAACTCCTGACCAGCGTCCGCCTCAACGCGGCGATCTGCGCGTCGAGCCCTTCGCGGCTTTGCGCGATCTGGAACCGCCAGCGCACCGGCGACCCCGGCAGCGTCAGGTCGCGCTCGACGATGCGAAGCCGCTCGTCGGGGAATTGCAGGCTGTCATAAGCGTGGACGGCGCTGTCGACGTGACGGTTGCCGAACGCCAGCCTCCGATCCCACAGCGAGCGCGACGGGAACGTCTCGCGCCCGGGCGCCGACACCTGCCAGTAGAGCCCCGAATAGGGCTCTAGGAAACGCTGGTCGGCCGGCTCGCGAGTGAACACCACCTCGCCGATCGGCCCGATCTCCGCCGACACGACCAGCGCGGTCAGGACATAGTCGAGCTGGTCGTCGAAATTCTGCGTGATCGCCGATTTCAACACCCGGTCGAGCGCGAACCCGCCACCGGCGAGCAACACCGCGATCCACACCGCCGCGATCAGGATCATCCGGCGCGACAGCGAGCCGGTGTTGCGGGTGGGCTTCGCGCCGATCACAAACTCAACCACGATCCGTCACCCCAGCGAAAGCTGGGGTCGCCCTCCGAGAACGCACCCGGTCCGTACCACGCGACCCCAGCCTGCGCTGGGGTGACGAATAATCGGAGCGGCCGCGTTCAACGTCACGCCGGCTCTTCCAAACTATACCCCAACCCGCGAATCGTCGTGATGACATCCTGCCCCAGTTTTTTGCGGATCCGCGTGACGAACACCTCTATGGTGTTCGAATCGCGGTCGAAATCCTGGTCGTAGATGTGCTCGATCAACTCGGTCCGGCTGACCACCTTGCCCTTGTGGTGGATTAGGTAGCTGAGCAGCTTATATTCCTGCGCGGTCAGCTTGATTGGCTCGCCCGCGCGCGTCACCTTGCCCGAACGGGTGTCGAGGCGGATGTCGCCGGCGGTCAGCTCGGACGACGCGTTGCCCGACGCGCGGCGGATCAGCGCGCGAAGCCGCGCGATCAACTCCTCGGTCTGGAACGGCTTGGCGACGTAATCGTCCGCCCCCGCGTCCAATCCGGCGACCTTGTCCGACCAGCTGTCGCGCGCGGTCAGCACCAGCACCGGTGTCACCTTACCCTCTTTCCGCCAACGATCGAGCACGGTCAGCCCGTCGATCTCGGGCAGGCCCAGGTCGAGCACGATCGCGTCGTAGCTCTCGGTCTGCCCCAGGAAGAGCCCCTCCTCGCCATCGGTCGCGAGGTCGATGGCATAGCCCGCGCCCTCCAACGTGCTCTTCAGCTGCCGGCCGAGATTGGGCTCGTCCTCGACGATCAGAACGCGCATCGCTTCCCCCCTAATCTGTTCTAGAGTTTCTGTTCTAGCGCCCAGTGCGGCCGAGTATCTGCCCAGAGCGGCCATCGACATCGACCCAGATCACCGCTCCATCGCGCAGGAACTTGAGCGTGTAAACCGCGCGACCGCCGTCGAAATCGAAGCCGAGATAGTCCGCCCCCTTCATCGTCGGCACCACCCGCCGCTCGATCTCGCGAAGCGGCAGCAGATGCCCCGCCTGCCGCGCATCGAACGCGGCCCGCGCGTCGGCTTGGCGCTGGGGCTCGGGCGCGGAGGGCGCGGCGGAAAGGAGGAGCAGGGCGGCGATCATCTTCATGTCCGGGTGGCATAAGGGGGCCGCATTGAACAGCCTGTGAATGGCCCGGACAGCCGCGCGCAACTTGCGCGAGGGGGCGAGGGTGACTAGCTCGCGCCCTCACGCTCCGCCCATTTCCTCCTCCGTTCGTCCCGAGTAGCCGTCGAGCTTGTCGAGACGGCGTATCGAGGGACATGGCCTTGGACAGTACCTCGATACGGGCTCTCGGCTTCGCTCGATCCCTACTCGGCACGAACGGAATAAGTCATGGCCGCTCCCATCCTCGCCTATGAAGACCTCGGCCTCGTCCAGGGCTCCGGCTGGCTGTTCCGCCACCTCGACCTCTACGTCCAGCCGCGCGATCGCCTCGCCCTCATCGGCCGCAATGGCGCGGGCAAGACGACGCTGCTGAAACTCATCGCCGGCCGGGTCGACGCCGACGAGGGCCGCCGCACGATCGTGCCGGGCACCAACGTCGTCCTGCTCGAACAGGATCCCAGCGTCGCCGGCCACGCGACGCTCGCCGACTATGTCCTGACCGGCGCCGGCGCGCCCGAGCCGCACGAGGCCGCCGCCATCGCCGACC
>CAXTRJ010000212.1:0-5262 GCA_964246585.1 uncultured Sphingomonas sp.
CGCGGGCGGACCCCCGTGGCCGCACCGCCAGGACGAACTCGCGGCCCGACCGCTGCGTCGTGGCGACCTCGGCGGCGAGCGCGGCGACATCGGCGGCGCTCAGCCCATCCTCCCGGCCGGCAAGGTCGGCGAGGTATTGCGGCGGTGAGGCGTGTCCCAGCCAGTCGGCCAGCCTGGGCGACATCTCGACCCGGCCATCGGCCCGCGCGACCATCGCCAGCGCCGGCGCCGATCGCAGCATCGCGCTCAGCCGGGCATGGTCCTGGACGATCGCCGCCACCTCGCCCCGCGCGCGCAAGGCGAGGAACAGCAGCACCGCCCCGCCGACGACGAGCAGCAGCAACATCGCGCCGGCGACCGCCGCCGTCCCGGCCCCGATCTCGATCACCGCAATCCGTCCGGAACGCTTACCCTCATCATCGCCACCTTAGAGCAGCGCCGCGCCGCGCGGCAACGAAAAGGGGCCCAGCCGTCGCCGACCGAGCCCCTTCCGTCGAATCGCGCCCGCGATCAGTAGCGGTAATGGTCCGGCTTGAACGGCCCCGCGACCGGCACGCCGATATAGTCCGCCTGCTTCTTCGACAGCTGCGACAGCTTCACGCCCAGCTTGTCGAGGTGGAGCGCCGCGACCTTCTCGTCGAGGTGCTTGGGCAGGACGTACACGTCGTTCTTGTACTGCTCGCTGCGGGTCCACAGCTCGATCTGCGCCAACGTCTGGTTGGTGAAGCTCGCCGACATGACGAACGACGGGTGGCCCGTCGCGTTGCCCAGGTTGACCAGTCGACCCTTAGACAGGATGATGATCTGCTTGCCGTCCTCGAACTCGACCAGGTCGACCTGCGGCTTCACCTCGGTCCACTTATAGTTGGACAGGGCGGCGATCTGGATCTCGCTGTCGAAATGGCCGATGTTGCACACGATCGCCATGTTCTTCATGCCGCGCATATGGTCGGCGGTGATGACGTCGGCGTTGCCGGTCGCGGTGCAGAAGATGTCGGCGCGGGTCACCGCTTCCTCCATCGTCACGACCTCGAAGCCCTCCATCGCCGCCTGCAAGGCGCAGATCGGGTCGATCTCGGTCACCAGCACGCGCGCGCCGCCGTTGCGGAGCGATTGCGCCGAACCCTTGCCGACATCGCCGAAGCCCGCGACGACCGCGACCTTGCCCGCCAGCATCACGTCGGTGCCTCGCCGGATCGCGTCGACCAGCGACTCCTTGCAACCGTACAGATTGTCGAACTTCGACTTGGTCACGCTGTCATTGACGTTGATCGCCGGGAAGGGCAGTTCGCCGCGCTTGGCGATGGCGTACAGGCGGTGGACGCCCGTCGTCGTTTCCTCCGACACGCCCTTGATGTTCTTGACCGTCTCGGTGAGGTAGCCCGGCCGCGCCGCGACGAACGCCTTCAGCGCGCGCTGGAACTCGACCTCCTCGTCATTCTCCGGCTCGGGCAGCGTGTCGCCCTTTTCCAGCCGCGCGCCCCACAGCGCGAACATCGTCGCGTCGCCGCCGTCGTCGAGGATCAGGTTGCAGGTCTGGTCCTCGCCCCAATCGAAGATGCGCGCGACGTAATCCCAGTAATCCGCCAGGCTCTCGCCCTTGATCGCGAACACCGGCACCCCCGTCGCGGCGATCGCGGCGGCGGCGTGGTCCTGGGTCGAAAAGATGTTGCACGTCGCCCAGCGGACATCGGCGCCCAGCGCGGTCAGCGTCTCGATCAGGACCGCGGTCTGAATCGTCATGTGCAGCGAGCCCGTGATCCGCGCGCCCTTCAACGGCTGCGACGCGCCGAACTCGGTGCGCAGCGCCATCAGGCCCGGCATCTCCGTCTCGGCGATGTTGATCTCGGCGCGGCCGTAATTGGCGAGCGCGATGTCCTGCACGACATAGTCATGCGTGTCGGCGGCGAGGGCGGTGGCCACGGGCGGAAACTCCTGGAACGATAGGTGATCGGCGGGCCGTCTGCCCATGCCGGAAGTCCTGCGTCATAGGCGTTCGACCGCCCCGGATCAAATATAAAGATATCTTTATATGGCGGTCCGAAAACCCCCTCTACGTGTCAAGTTTGTCAGCTTTACGCCGTCCCCGACTGCCCGACCAACAGCCGCGGATCGACCCCGGCCGCGGCATAGCCGACCGTCCACCGCGCCGCGGCCGGCGTGTCGAAGATCAGGCTGCTGCTCCCCGTGACGTTGAGCCAGCCGGCCCGCGCCAGCTCGCCGTCGAGCTGCCCCTTGCCCCATCCGGCATAGCCCAGCGCGACCGCCCAGCGCGCCGGCCCCTTGCCCCCCGCGATCGCGCGCAGCACGTCCACCGTCCCCGACAGGCGCCAGCGGCCGGCGACGTCGATCGAGTCCTGCCCCTGCCAATCGCCCGAATGCAGCACGAAGCCGCGTCGCGGCTCGACCGGGCCGCCGAGATGGACGGGCGCGTCGGGCGTGTCGCCCGGATCGATGTCGAACTGGTCGAGCAGCGCGTGGACGCCGAGGCCGGGGATCGCGGTGCCGAGCCCGATGCCGACCGCGCCATCCGCGTCGTGCGAGCACATGGCGATCACCGCCCGCTCGAACCGGGGGTCGCCGATGCCCGGCATCGCGAGGAGGAACTGGCCCGAAAGATACGGCGCGGACTGCATCGCGTCGGTCATAGCGCGAGCGTCATCGTCCGCCCAAGCTTGAAATGCCCAAGCTTGCAAAGTCGATGGCCAAGGCCAATTGGAGCCGCGACCGCGATCGACGCGGCCAAGGAGATACCCATGACAATCAGCGTCGGCGACCGCCTGCCCCACGCCACCCTTACCAAGGTGACCCCCAACGGCCCCGAGCAGGTCGACACCGACGCGTTCTTCAAGGGCCGCCGGGTCGCGCTGTTCGCCGTTCCCGGGGCCTTCACCCCGACCTGCTCGGTCCGCCACCTGCCCAGCTTCGTCGAAAAAGGCGACGAGCTGAAGGCCAAGGGCGTCGACGAGGTCGCCTGCACCGCGGTCAACGACCCCTTCGTGCTCGGCGCCTGGTCCCAGGCGAACGACGCCGGCGCGGTGACGATGCTGGCCGACGGCAACGGCGATTTCGCCGGGGCGCTCGGCCTGACGATGGACGGCGCCAAATTCGGCCTGGGCACCCGTAGCCAGCGCTACGCCATGCTGGTGAACGACGGCGTCGTCGAGCAGCTCAACGTCGAGGCGCCCGGCGCGTTCGAGGTCAGCTCGGCCGACTACATGCTCGCCAGGATGTAACGGCGGCGGAACGAGTATGCCGGGGCGACGTTGACAACGGCATTGTTCGAGGAGTGACCCGATGACGACCACCAATCACCAGCACGACGCCGCCCCCGCCAACAAAACCCTTGCCGAAAAGGCGAAGGACGCGGCCGCGTCCGCTCAGGGCAAGGTGACCGCCGCCGCGACCGCTACCGCCGACGCGGCGAAGGAGCATCCCTATGCCGCCGCCGGCATCGTCGCCGGTGTCGCCGCCGCGGTGGCCGGCGTCGCCTACGGCGCGACCAAGCTACGCGAAGGCGGCGAAAAGGCGGACGACGCCAAGGCCTGACGTCTTTTGTCACCCCGGAGCGCGTCCGGGGTGACGGCTGGGCGTGCATGAGGGACGTGCAAGCCATGGTCCCGCGTGCGGCCTTGCCTTCGCCGGACCTCGCGCGTAGCGATCCGCGATGATCGCTTCCGACATCGTCGTCCAGCTGGACCAGCTCTACCGCGCCTCCGTGGAACGGCTGCAAGCCGCGCTCACCGCCTACCTCGCCGACGGTACCGTCCCCGCCCCGGAAACGCGTCACGACGGCTCGTTCGCTTATCCCGAGATCCGGTTGACCTACCGCGGTGGCGACGGCCGCCCCGCGCCGCTGCGCTCGTTCGGTCGCCTGGTCAGCCCCGGCGACTACCGCATCAGCGTAACCAAGCCCGCGATTTTCGCCGACTACCTCGCCGAGCAGCTGACCCTGCTGATGGAGGATTACGATGTCGAGGTCGCGGCGGTATCGGGACGACAGGAGATCCCCTTCCCCTACGTCCTCGACCCCGGCCACGCGCTCAGCCTCGACGAGGTCTCCGCCTCCGACCTCGCGCGCTGGTTCCCCGCGACCGAGCTCGCCCATATCGGGGACGAGATCGCCGACGGCCTATGGTTCAGCCATGACGAGGCGCGGCCGCTGGCGCTGTTTGACGGGCTTCGCACCGATTTCTCGCTCGCCCGCCTGCGCCACTATATGGGCACCCCGCCCGAACACACCCAGCGCTTCGTCCTGTTCACCAACTACCACCGCTACGTCGACGAGTTCGTTCGTTGGGCGACCGGGCAGTTGGGCGAGGGCAGCCGCTACGCCGCGCTGTCCGGCGCCGGCGGCGTCATGGTCCGCGCCGGCGACGACGCCGACAAGCTAGTCACCGACAGCGCCTGGCGCCGGCATCAGATGCCGGCCTATCACCTCATGGCCGACGACCGCACCGGCATCACGCTGGTCAACATCGGCGTCGGCCCGTCCAACGCCAAGACGATCTGCGACCATCTGGCGGTGATGCGGCCGGAGGCGTGGCTGATGATCGGTCACTGCGGCGGCCTTCGCCCCTCGCAGCGGATCGGCGACTACGTCCTCGCCCACGCCTACCTACGCGACGACCACGTCCTCGACGACGTCCTCCCGCCCGAGATCCCCGTCCCCGCCATCGCCGAGGTCCAGCAGGCGCTCGCCCGCGCGGCGGAAACCGTGTCGGGCCAGTCGGGCGAGGAGCTCAAGCGGCGCCTGCGCACCGGCACCATCGTCACCACCGACGACCGCAATTGGGAATTGCGCTATTCCGCCTCGGCGCTCCGCTTTTCGCTGTCGCGCGCGGTCGGCATCGACATGGAGTCGGCGACGATCGCGGCGCAGGGCTATCGTTTCCGCGTCCCCTACGGCACCCTGCTCTGCGTGTCCGACAAGCCGCTCCACGGCGAGCTGAAACTGCCCGGCCAGGCCAACCGCTTCTACGAGCGCGCGATCAGCGAGCATATGCGGATCGGCATCGAGACCTGCGAGGAACTGCGCCGCGAGGGCCCCAAGCTCCACAGCCGCAAGCTGCGCGCGTTTGACGAGCCGCCGTTCCGCTAAGCCTGCGGGGAAACCAACCCGGGCTGGTGCGTTACGCAGCCGGAACCAAATCAGGGAGCAAGATCATGGTCGACACCCCGGACGACAATACCCCGGATCAGCCGGCCAAGCCTCGCGTCGCCCGCAAACCCCGCGCCACGGCGTCCAGGAGCGACGTGGCC
>CAXTRJ010000213.1:0-5207 GCA_964246585.1 uncultured Sphingomonas sp.
TGCGCCCGACATAGTGCGAGCGGATGATGCCGAGCTCGAACGGGATGCCCGACGCTTGGGCGTAGCCGATCGCGGCGGGCACCCCCGAATCGGGGACGGGGATGACCAGGTCGGCGTCGACCGGCGACTCCGCCGCCAGCTGCGCGCCGATCGCCTTGCGGACGTCGTACACCGAATGATCCCCGACGATCGAATCGGGGCGCGAGAAATAGACCCATTCGAAGATGCAGGGCCTGGGCGCCATCGGTGCGAAGGGGCGGATCGAGCGGATTTCGGAGCCTTGCACGATGACCAGTTCGCCCGGATCGACCGCGCGCTCGAAGGTCGCGCCGACCACGTCGAGCGCCACCGTCTCGCTGGCGAAGATCACCGCATCGTCGAGCCGGCCCATCACGAGCGGCCGAATGCCGAGCGGATCGCGGCAGGCAATCATGCCCTCCGGCGTCATCACCACCAGGGAATAGGCGCCCTCGACCTGCTTCAACGCATCGATGAACTTGTCCATCAGCGTCCGGTAGCTCGACGTCGCGACGAGGTGGATGATCGTCTCGGTATCGGAGGTCGACTGGAAGATGGAGCCGCGCCGGACCAACTCGCGCCGGAGCCGCATCGCGTTCGAGATGTTGCCATTATGCGCGATGGCGAAGCCGCCCGACTGGAGCTCGGCATACAGCGGCTGGACGTTGCGCAGCACCGCCTCGCCCGTGGTCGAGTAGCGGACATGGCCACATGCGGTCAGGCCGGGAAGCGCGCGGATCACCTCGTCGCGGTCGAAATTACCGGCGACGTGGCCCATCGCGCGGTGGGTGTGGAAGCTGCGGCCGTCGAAGCTGGTGATCCCGGCGGCTTCCTGGCCGCGGTGCTGGAGCGCGTGGAGGCCGAGCGCGACGAGCGCGGCGGCGCCCTCGCTGTTCGATACGCCGAACACGCCGCACTCCTCGCGCAGGTGATCGCCATCGGCGTCGTGATCGAAGGGATTGGTGGTCAGCATGGATCTGGCTCGCCTCGTGCGAGCGGTCATATAGGCAGGCTGGCGCGCTTTGTCGCGGGATTGTCATGTCCGTCCGTCGCAGCACGACGCGACCCGCCCGGCTTGACAGCCCAGGCGGGTCGACCGAACGAGCCGCGATGACGAATGTGGCGCCTTCCCCGACCGAGACTCGCTTCCTAGACAGCTTCGACGGCGTCCGACTCGCCTGGCGCGAGTTGGGTGAGGGTGCGCCAGTGGTGCTGCTGCACGGCTTCTTGTCGGACGCGCGGACGAACTGGATCAAGTACGGCCATGCCGCGACGATCGCGGCGCGTGGGTTCCGGGTGATCATGCCCGACCTGCGCGGACATGGCGAGAGCGACAAGCCGCACGATCCCGCCGCCTACCCGCTCGGCGCGCTAGCCCGCGACGGTCACGCACTGGTCGCGCATATGGGTCTCGGCGAGTATGATCTGGGCGGCTACTCGCTCGGCGCGCGGACGGTCGCCGGGATGCTGGCGACGGGAGCGACGCCAAGACGCGTGATCTTTTCCGGCATGGGGCTGGAAGGGCTGGAGGACACCGGGCGGCGCGCCGAACATTTCCGCCACATCCTGACCAACCTGGGACAGCACAAGCAGGGGAGCCCGGAGTGGCTCGCCGAAGCGTTCCTGAAGACGACGGGCGGCGATCCGCAGGCGCTGCTCGGCATCCTCGACACGTTCGTCAGCACGCCGCTGGCGACGGTCCAGAGCTTCGCATGGCCGACGCTGGTGGTGAACGGGGTGGAGGATTTCGACAACGGATCGGCCGCGAAGCTCGTCGAAGCGCTGCCCGACGCGCGGCTGGTCGAGGTGCCGGGCGGGCATATGAGTTCGGTGGTCAAGCGCGAGCTGGGCGAGGCGATTGCCGAGTTCCTCGCCGCTTGACCCGACGCCGACGCGCTCGCACGATCGGCTTGTCCCGAAGGAGTAACGTCATGCGTATCGTCATCCCCGCCCTTGTGCTCGCAGGCGCCTTACTGGCGACCCCCGCCGCCGCGCAGCGGTCACCGGCGACCAAGCCGACGGTGGCCGAGGCGGAGGCGTTCCTGAAGGAAGCGGAGGCGGCGCTGGCGATCAGCGCGACCGACACCGCGCGCGTGTCCTGGATTCGCAGCACCTACATCACCGACGATACCGACGCGCTGGCCGCGCAAGCGGGCGCCCGGAGCACCGCGCTGAGGGTTCGATACGCGCTTGGCGCCGCGCGCTTCCGCGACGTCGCCGGGCTGTCGCCCGACGCCAGCCGCAAGCTCGACCTGTTGCGGGGTGGACTGACCTTGCCGGCGCCGACCCGGACCGGTGCGGCGGAGCAGCTGTCGGCGCTGTCGACGCGGATGTCGTCTGTGTACGGCAAGGGCAAGGGCACGCTCGCCGGCAAGCCGATCAACGGGTCGGACATCGAGGCGGCGATGGGGACCGAGCGCGACCCAGCGAAGCTCCAGGAGATGTGGACCAGCTGGCACGACAATGTCGGCGCGCCGATGCGCGAGGACTATGTCCGCACGGTCGGCATAGCCAACGAGGGCGCGCGCGAGCTCGGCTATAAGGATACCGGCGCGCTGTGGCGGTCGGGCTACGACATGACGCCCGACCGGTTCGCCACGCTGACCGACGGCATCTGGCGCGAGGTCGAACCGCTGTACCTGGCGTTGCACACCTATGTGCGGTGGAAGCTGAACGAAAAGCATGGCGAGGCGGTGCAGGCGAAGACCGGGCCGATCCGCGCCGACCTGCTGGGCAACATGTGGGCGCAGGAGTGGGGCAACATCTACGACGTGGTCGCGCCGAAGGGGGCGGGTGACCTGGGCTTCGACACGACCGAGCTGCTGGTCGCCAAGGGCTACGACCCGGTCAGGATGGTGAAGGCGGGTGAGGGCTTCTACTCGTCGCTGGGCTTCGCGCCCTTGCCCGAGACGTTCTGGCAGCGGTCGCAGATCGTCAAGCCGGCCGACCGTGAGGTGATCTGCCACGCGTCGGCGTGGAACCTCGACCGCAAGGATGACATCCGCATCAAGATGTGCACCAAGGTCAACGGCGACGACTTCGTCACGATCCATCACGAGCTTGGCCACAACTACTACCAGCGCGCCTACAAGGATCAGCCGCTGTTGTTCCAGGGCGGCGCGAACGACGGCTTTCACGAGGCGATCGGCGATCTGGTCGCGCTGTCGATCACGCCCGACTACCTGGTCGGCATCGGCCTGCTCGACCAGGCGAAGGTGCCGAGCGCCGACAAGGACATCGGGCTGCTGCTGCGCCAGGCGATGGACAAGGTCGCGTTCCTGCCGTTCGGGCTGCTGATCGACAAATGGCGCTGGGGCGTATTTTCGGGCCAGATCAGGGACACGGGCTACCAGGCGGCGTGGGACGCGCTGCGGTTGCAATATCAGGGCGTAGCGCCGCCGGTCGAGCGCGACGAGACGCGGTTCGATCCAGGGGCGAAGTACCATATCCCGGCGTCGACGCCGTACGCGCGCTACTTCCTCGCCCGCGTGTTGCAGTTCCAGTTCTACGAGGCGGCGTGTCGCCATGCGGGTTGGACCGGGCCGCTTCACCGATGCAGCTTTTACGATAACAAAGAGGTCGGCGCGAAGCTGGATGCGATGCTGAAGCTGGGGCAGTCCAAGCCGTGGCCGGATGCATTGGAGGCGTTCACGGGAACGCGGGAGATGTCGGGGCAGGCGCTGGTCGCCTATTTCGCGCCGTTGAAGACGTGGCTGGACGAGCAGAACGAGGGGAAGCCGAGCGGGTGGTGAAGGGGCGAGACCGATCACGCACACGATCTTGACAATGCCACCCCGGCCTTCGCCGGGGTGGATGGGTTAGTTGCCTCCGCTCTAGAAGAACTCGTCCAGGCAGAGGTGTAGCTTGATCTTGCGCGCGTCCAGCTTCGCCAAGCCGTAGGCGGTCGCCAACTGCCCCCGCAACGCCCCGTCGAACTCGCCGAGGCAGTTCCACAGGATGGCGAGATCCTGGTAGCGGTCGGCGATGCCGGCGCGGGCGACGTCGATCAGGCCGGTCACCCGCCCGTCCTCGATCAGGATATTGTCGAGCGAATAGTCGCCGTGGGTCACGACCGGGTCGGCGTCGACCGGCAACAGTGCCATCATCTCCCGCCAGACCTCCTCGGGCGTCCAGCCGTCATGGTCGTCGCCGAAGTCGGTGGCGTCGACGTCGCTCGCCTCGATCCGGCGTCGGGCGTGGGCCAGCCGCAACGGTAGCTGGCTGTTGAACGGGCACTCCTTGATCGGGAGCGCGTGTAGCGCGCGGAGGTGGTCGGCGATCGCCGCCACGATGGCCGGCCGCGCCCCTGGGTCCACCTTCATGCATTGATAAGCGGTCCGGCCGGGGAGGGCCGTCATCAGCAGCCAGGTGTCCGGCGAGGCGACGAACTGGCGTATCTTGAGCACTGAAAGGTGTTGGCCGAGCTAGGACAGTCGCGTCATCTCTGCGGTGATCTCGTCGGCGACCACGCCGTAGCCGTGCTTCAGGTAGAGCGTCGGACGACTGGTGGCGTGGAGACGAAACACCGCGCCACCCGACTCGCCGACCATATCCCTCGCCCAAGCATAGACGGCGACCGCGTCGGCCATGCTGGCCGGTACGGCTACCGGCGACGCGTTCATTTCGCGTCCGCTCATGGGCCAGCTTGGTTTTCAGGCTTCCGGGATCGCGCTCTCGTCGGCGATGCCGGCGTTGAACGATGCCGAGGAGTCGGTGCCGTCCGGCTGGTGCGCGCCCGTCGCCTTCGGGTCGGTGTTGGCCGATTTGGGTGTGCTGCCACGCAGCGTGAATATCGCGGCGGCGGCGCCAGCGGCGGCGAGCCCGCCGGCGATCGCGGCGGCGCCCCATTTGCCACCCACCTTTTGGGTCGCCTTCGCCACGGCGGACGTGGGCGCGGGCTTGGTCGCCGGTTTCTTCACCGCGGGTTTTGGGGTGGCGCGCTTGGTCGAGCGCGGCTTGGGCGGCGCCTTCGCCGCGACGGGCTTAGCGGGGGCGCGCTTGGCCGGCGTCCGCTTGACCGGCGTCGGGGCGGCGGCCTCGGTCGCCGGGGCCTCGGGGGCCTCGGTGGTGGGGGCCGCGGCGGCCTCGCTGGTGGCGAGGAGCTCGCGCTCCCACTCGGCGAGGGGCTCCTCGGCGGTGGCGGTGTCGCCCCCACCGGAGCGGGCGACGAGGCCCTCGGCGACGGCGTC
>CAXTRJ010000214.1:0-5161 GCA_964246585.1 uncultured Sphingomonas sp.
GGCCTGAGCCGTCGCGGGCGGCCCGCCGGCGGGCGGTCCTCCGCGTAGCCGGGCAAGCCGTGGAGGCGGGCTGGCGCACCGTTCGCGGGGCGGCGCGCGAGGATTTCGGGATGGTGGCGAGCTCCATCGCGTTCTCGTCGTTCTTGTCCATGCTGCCGATGATGGCGTTGGTCGCGCTCGCTTACGGCGCGTTCACCGACCCGCGGGAGGTCGTCTCCGACCTCACCGCGCTCACCCGCATATTGCCGGCGGAGGCCCGCGGCCTGGTTAACTCCTCGCTAGGCGAGGCGCTGCTCGACCGCAGGGGACGCGGCGCGAGCTTCATCCTGTCGGTCGCCCTGACGCTCTTCAGCGCCAGCCGCGCGGGTCGGTCGCTGCTCTATGGGCTGAACGTGGCGTGCCGGGTGGAGCGCCGCCCCGGCTTCGTCGCGCGGCGGACGGTGGCCGTCCTGATCGTGCTCGCCGCGGCCGCGCTGGTGACGGCCGTGCTCGTCGCGGTGTCGGCCTTCACCTTAATCGCGCGTTTCGTCCCTGACATACCGCTCGCCTCCGAGCTCGCGCGGGCATCGTTCTGGACGGCGGCGGCGGCCGTCACGGCGGCGATGCTCGCCGCAATCTACCGGTTTGGACCCGCCCGCGCCGCGCCGCCCTGGCGCGAGGTCGCGCCCGGCGCGGTGACGGCGACCGCGCTTTGGCTAGGCGCGACGGCGCTGTTCGGCGCCTACTTGACCCGGTTCGGGGACCTGGGGCGGGTGTACGGATCGCTCGGCGCTGTGATCGTGCTCCAGCTCTGGCTGCTGGGCTCGGCCCTGGCTTTCCTGCTGGGGGCGCGCTTGAACGTCGAGTTGGCTGGCGACGAAATGGCCGAAGAAGGTTAGGCGGCGGCATGGTCCGACTTGCCTCACTGCGTCCACTCTCGGCCTTGCGCTCGCTGCTCACCAGCGAGGCGGCCGGCGGCGTCGCGCTGGCCGGGGCGACCGCGCTGGCGCTCGGCGTCGCGAACTCCCCGCTGGCCCCGGCCTATTTCGACGGCCTGCACCGTTATATGGGCGGCCTGTCGGTCCTGCACTGGATAAACGATGGGCTGATGGCGGTGTTCTTCCTGCTGGTCGGGCTGGAGCTGAAGCGCGAGCTCCTGGACGGGCAGCTCCGCACCTGGAGCCGGCGCATCCTGCCCGCCGCCGCCGCGTTCGGCGGGATGATCGCGCCCGCGCTGATCTACTTAGGCGTCAACTGGGGCGATCCCGTCGCGGTGCGCGGCTGGGCGATCCCGACCGCCACGGATATCGCCTTCGCGCTGGGCGTGCTGGCGCTGCTGGGCAGCCGCGCGCCGGTGTCGCTGAAAGTGCTGCTGACCGCGATAGCGGTGCTGGACGACCTGGGCGCGATCGCCGTGATCGCGCTGTTCTACACCGACGGGCTCGCGGCGGGACCGCTGGCGATGGCGGCCGCGGGCGTCAGCGTGCTGGTCGCGTGCAACCGGTTCGGCGTGCGGGCGCTCTGGCCCTACCTGTTGATCGGGGTCGGCGTGTGGTGGGCGGTGCTGCAGTCGGGCGTCCACGCCACGCTCGCGGGCGTGGCGGTGGCGCTGACGGTGCCGATCGTCCCGACGCCCGGCCGGCCCGAAGCACCGGACTCGCCGCTGCACCGCCTGGAGCACGCGCTGGCGCCCTGGGTGGCGTTCGGCGTGGTGCCGGTGTTCGCCTTCGCCAACGCGGGCGTGTCGCTGGCGGGCGTAGGGCCGCAGGTGGCGTTGGCGCCCGTGCCGCTGGCGATCGCGGCGGGATTGTTCATCGGCAAGCAGCTCGGGGTATTCGGCGCGTGCTGGGCGCTGATCCGGGCGGATGTGGTCGACATGCCCGCGGGCGCGACCTGGCGGCAGCTCTACGGCATGGCGCTGCTGTGCGGAGTCGGCTTCACCATGAGCCTGTTCATCGGCGCGCTGGCGTTCGGAGAAGGGTCAGCGCGGACCGACGCAGTGAAGATCGGGGTGCTGGCGGGGTCCGCGCTGTCGGGGCTGACGGGCTACGCGCTGCTGCGCGGCGCGCGGGGCGATCCGGCGTGCTGAGGCCGATGCGAACGAGCGTGAAGTCGGTGAAAGGCCCGCGCTTCTATCGGCGCAGCAACGTCCCCGTGTCGGCCCAGCTCGGCCTTCGCGTGGTCGCGGCGCTGACGCTGATCGGCATCGCGCTGGCGGGTCACTGGTTCGACCGGGAGGGCCTGCGCGACAACACGGACGGACGAGTATCGTTCGTGGACGTGATCTATTTCACCATGATTACCGTCACCACGGTCGGTTACGGCGATATCGTGCCCGTGACCGATCGCGCGCGGCTGTTCGACACTTTCGTGGTGACGCCCGTGCGCGTGTTCGTGTGGCTGATCTTCCTGGGCTCGGCCTATTCCTTTCTGTTACGCAACACATGGGAGCGTTGGCGCATGGCGACCATTCAGCGACGCTTGAACGACCACACGATCATCTGCGGCTACGGCGCCACGGGCGCGGAGGCCGCGGCCGAACTCGTCCGAAGGGGTTGCCTGCCCGGCGAGATCGTCGTGGTGGACGAGGCGGAGGAGCCGTTGGAGGCCGCGGCCGAGCTCGGCTACGCCACCGTCCACGGCGACGGCACGCACAACGCGGTGCTGGAAGCGGCCGGGATCGGCCGTGCCCGGGCGCTGATCGTCACGCCCAGCCGCGACGACACGGCCGTTCTGATCGCGCTCACCGCGCGCCGCCTGGCTCCGCGGGTGCCGGTGGCCGTCAGCATCCAGGCGGCGGAGAACGAGGTGCTGGCGCAGGATGCGGGCGCGAGCGTGATCGTCAACCCGGTCAGCTTCGGCGGCCAGCTTCTGGCCGGCGTGACCGTCGGACCTCACATCGCCGAGTACGTGGCCGACCTCGTCACCTCGCACGGCCGCATCGCGCTGCATGAACGGCCGGTCGCGCCGGACGAGGTCGGACGGCGGCTGCGCGACATTACGCATGGCCACGGCCTCCGGATTTACCGCGACGGCGAGCCGATCGGCTTCTGGGAGGCGGAAGCGGAGAGCTTACGCGCAGGCGACGTCATCATCGAGGTCGTGCCGCAGGGCGAGCGGCCGTGACCGCGTTCGACGCCGCCGCCTTCTCGCCCGCGCACCTGTCCTGGGCGGACGCGCTGCTTCGGGTCGGCGCGGCGGTCCTGTTCGCGCTGGCGATCGGGTTGGAGCGGTATCTCCGCCGCAAGCCCGTCGACTTCCGGCCATTCGTGATCATCTCGCTTGCCTCCTGCGCCCTCGCCATCGGCGTCCTCGACCTCGCCTTCCGTGCAACCGACGAGAACCTCTCGATCGACCCCGCCAAGGTGATCAGCGGCGTCATGAGCGGGATCGGTTTCCTGGGCGCGGGCGCCCTCTTCCGGGAGAAGCAGATCGTCCAGGGTGCCGGATCGGCCGCCGCGATCTGGGCATCGGGGGCGATCGGGCTAGTCTGCGGCTTGGGATCGGTGTGGCTGGGCGGGCTGGTCGCGCTCGTGATCCTGGTCCTCCTCTTTGTTGGACGACCGTTCACCGGCCGCTACGATGCGGCCGTCTCGCCGGACGATCAGGAGTAGAGCCGTGCCAGGACGAACCCCGTCACGGCAACCACGATGACGACCAGCGGCGCGCCCATGCGGGCATAGTCGGTGAAGCGGTAGCCGCCCGGCCCCATCACCAACAGGTTGTTCTGGTGGCCGATGGGGGTGAGGAAGTCCGCCGACGCGCCGATCAGCACCGCCAGCAGCGCCGCGTCCGGGCTGACGCCGAGCAGCCCGGCGGCGTCGATCGCGAGCGGTCCCATGATGACGGCGGTGGCGACGTTGTTGAGGAAAATCGAAAGCAGCAGCGTTAACGCGCAGATCGCCCCCAGCGTAACCGGCAGAGCCTGGCCCGCGAGCGCATCGCCGAGCAGGTCCGCGGCGACCGCGGCCGCGCCGCTGGTCTGGAAGCTCTGCCCGACCGGGATCATCGCCGCGAGCAGCACGATGATGCTCCAGTCGATCGAGCGGTAGACCTGGCGCGTGGGGATCAGCCCCGCCGCCGCGATGACGGCCGCCGCCGCGAGAAAGGCGAGCGCGGGCGACACTCCGCCGCCGACGATCACGGCGATCGCGCCGCCGAAGATGGCGAGCGTCGCTGCGGCGCGGCGACCCGCGACGGGCGCGGGATCGATGCGGTCGATTTCCAGTAGGCGCGCGGAGGCGACGAACCCGGCCAAGTCGGCGGGCGAGCCGCGCAAGAACAGTTCGTCGCCCGCGTCCATCCTGAGGCGCACGAGCGGCAGCTTGCGACGCGCGGCCGAGGGGGAGACGGCGACGACGGACAGCCGCTCCTCGCTGCGGATGCGCACCGCCTCCGTGCTCAGCCCGATCAGCATGGACCCGTTGGCGACGACGACGCGCGCCGTCACCGCGTCGGCGGACGCGCCGATGGGGGTGGCCGAGCGCAGCCCCGTCCGCTCGGCCACCGTCCACTGGTTCGAACGCGAGACGATGAGCAGCCGGTCGCCTTCGCTGAGCGCGCCGCTGACGCCGATCGGCACGGCTCGCCCGCCGCGGAACAGCGCCACGGCCCGCGCGCGCGCCGCCCTGAGCCTCGGGAGCAGCTCGGCCAGTTCCGCGCCCTCGGGGGGCGGCGCCAGCTCGAATGCCCGCCAGGGCGCGGGCCTGGACCCCTCGTCGCCGGTCCGGATCGGCAGCAGCCGCCAGCCGACCAGCGACAGGTAGGCCAGTCCCGCGAGCGTCACGGCGACCGCGACCGGCGACATCGCGAAAAAGCCGAACGGCGCGCCCAGCGCATCCTCGCGCACCGAGGACAGGATCAGGTTGGCGGGCGTGCCGATCAAGGTGGTAGTGCCGCCCAGGATGGTCGCGAAGGCGAGCGGCATCAACGTGGCCGCCGGGGGCAGACGGTTGGCGCGCGCGATCTCGGCGGCGATCGGCATTGTGATGACGAGCGCGGCGATGTTGTTCATGAACGCCGACAGGAGCGCGCCGACGATCAGCAGCCCCGACAGCCGCCCGGCGAAGCCCCAGGACGACGGCACGGCGACGCGCGCGACCGCCGACGCCACGCCCGACAGCTCCACTGTTTGGTCCCGGTAATTGGTGGTGCGGGTTTGACGTGAACCGTTGGGGCGCGT
>CAXTRJ010000215.1:0-5138 GCA_964246585.1 uncultured Sphingomonas sp.
GCCATGGCCTCCGCCGCATCGACGGCACGGGCACGGACCAACGCCGCCAGCGCCCAGCCCTCGCCCGCCATCCCGACCGGGTCCGACGCCGCCGCGCCAAGCACCGTCCCCGCCGCCTCGAACAGGGTCCGACCACGATCGACGGCATGGTCCCGCAGCCCCGACGGCCCGAGCGGCTCTTCCGTCAGCATCGCCTCCCACCCATCGGCCATCCTGGCGAGCGCGGTCCCGGTGACGCCATGGGGCAGGACATCGCGCGCCACCGCCGTCAGCACCGGCTCCGCCGGCGGCGGCGCGGCATCGAGCGCCGCGAGCGCCTCGCGCCACCACGTAAGCCGCATCTGTCCCAGCAGCGGCTGACTAGTCGTCCGCACGATCCCACCCAGCCGATCGTCCAGCGCGAACAGCGCCGCGATGCCGGCCCGCGCAGCGGTGGGCGCGTAGCTTAGCGCTAGGTCACGCTCGGGATCGATCGGGTCTGGCGTCACCGCATGTGCCTAAGAACTTTTACGACTCAGTAACCCTGTTCGGCAGCGGGTTTGCAAGAGCTTGCGCCTACCCACGCGGTCAATCGCTGTAATCAGGACACGCGTATGACAACCAGTCGCCCTCTCCGGTCACGCAACGCCGGTTTACGACGGTTCCTCGCCGCGACGGTGGCGCTAGCCGTGGACCGTCGAGCCGCGGCCATGCCGATGATGGTGGCGGGCCTGATCCCGTGCATCGCCGCGCTAGGCAGCGCGATCGATATCGGGCGCGCCTACATCGTTCGGTCGCAGCTCCAGGCCGGCGTGGACGCGGCGGCCCTCGCCGGCGCACGCGCCTTCGGTGTCAACGACGCGACCCCGCAAGGCCGGGCGGCACAGGTCGATCGTTACTTCTCCGGTAACTTCCCGACGACTTACATGGGCGTGCAAAACCTGGTGGTGGCACCGACGTTCACCGTCGAGAGCGGGATCAACGTCACGCGCGTGGTCGCCACGGCAACGCTTCCTTATAGCTTCATGCGCGCCTTCGGCTTTGATGAAACGGAGGTCCAGGCCGTCGCCAAGGCCGAACTGCAGCCGCGTCCGCTCGAGGTCATGGTGGTGCTCGACAACACCGGCTCTATGCGTGAAAATCTGACAGGTACCGAAACGCGGATTACCGCGCTGAAGCGTTCGGCGAACGATTTCGTCGACATCGTCCACCAGGGCGCGACCTCGCGCCGCGACCTCGCCTTGGGATTCGTGCCGTATGACGTGACCGTCAATGTCGGCAAGCTCCTGCCGGCCGGATCGGTCGTCGCGCAGGAAGGCTTCACCACCTTCAATAATGCCGCGCTGGCCGGATCATGGGGGTCACCCAATCCGTACGCCTGGAAGGGGTGCGTGATGAACGACACCACCGTCCGGGACGTCAATGCCACGCGCACCTTTTCCGAAGCGGGAGCCTGGGACGTGCGCGGTAGCCTGCCGGGTACCGGTAGCCATCCCGCCGTGCAGCCGTATTTCGTGCCGCCCATGTATATTCCAAAATTAAGTTACGCTGCCTCTGACGCCGCGCAGCGCGCCGACGATAATAGCGACTATTACAAGGTTGTTGATGGTGCTGTCGAGGGCAAGAACAATCTATATCGTCTGAACACCGGCTCGTCCTCCACGGCAAAAGCTAATTACCTGGCTAATACTCCTATCTATCGATCATACCTATACGATTATTATATCGGACTGAACAATGGTAACGACCATGATGATGACGACGATGATGTCATTCGTCGTACCAATGGTAACTACCTCAATCCAAATAACGGCAAAAACAATGATCGAACAGGTGACAACTGGTATGTCGACTGGACACGCATCCCTCGGTACAACACCACTGATTGGACTACTCCGGCTAATGGGGTAATTAATTCGCTCGGCGGGCGAGTCAACAACATTAACAACGACACGACACCGATGCCCAACCCGAACTGGCAATGTCCGGAAGAAGCGATGCTGCTCGCCTACGGACGCCAGAAATCAGTCTATCAGGATTACATCCGCGACGATAACGCCGCGATCTATCCGGGCAACGGCACTATCCATCATTCCGGCCTGCTCTGGGCCTACCGCCTGATGGTCAACGACACCGTGTTCACGCGTTCCAATCCGACCAACGAAGCGCCCAAGCGGGCGATCGTGTTCATGACCGATGGCCTGAACGAGGTGAACGAGTCGCCTTCGGGCAACTGGTACAACCGTACCTTCACCTGGTACGGCCGCTGGGCCGATCAAAACGACGGTCCGAACTCGCTCAGCACCAACGAGTCCAATTCGGAAGCACAGATGCTGCGCCGGTTCGCTAAAACGTGCGCGAACATTCAACGCGAGACCAATGCACCGCAAGTCTACATCATCGCGCTGGTAGCTAACAGCGCCGCCGTGAATACGGCTTTCGACGAGTGCGCTCCAGGCCGCGTCTATCGCACGAGCAGTTCGACCGAGCTCCAAGCGGCGTTTCGCGATGTCGCCGCCGAACTCGTCGACCTTCATCTGGTGCAGTGATGAGTTGGTCCAACCCGCTCCGCCGGTGGTGCGATCGCAAGGCGGTCACGGTCGTCGAGTTCGCCTTCATGCTGCCGGGTATGCTGATGCTGATCTGCGGCACGATCGAGATCGGTCACATGATCTTCGCGCGAGTCGTGCTGGAGGGCGCGGTGACCGAAGCGGCGCGTCTCGCCAGCGCCTCGCTCGAAACCGCTCAGACCGCGCGCACCACGGCGATGAGCACGAGCATCACCGAGGCGATGCGACAATTCCCGCTCGCGCCCGATCAGGTGGTGACGGTCTCCACGACCGTTTTTCGCAATTTCAGCACGGCTTATCCCGAGCCTTTCACCGACACGAACCGAAACGGTGTCCGCGACGGGACCGAACCGTTTGTCGATCGGAACCAGAATGGCGTGTGGAATGCCGCGGTGCCGCTGGCCGGGCAAACCCTGGGCGGACCAGGCGACGTCGTGAGCTTTACCGCGACGTTCCCGAAACGCGTCATGTTCGGCTTTATCGGCGGCAAGCTAGGTTTGGGCTCGGGCGTCATAACGCTCAGGGCGACGACCACGGTGCGTAACGAAGCAGTGGTGCGGCGGATATGATCCGCGCGATCCATCACGCCGCGCGCAAGCTAGCGCATGACCGGCGCGCGACGGCGTTCCTCGAGTTCGGTTTGACCCTGCCGCTGTTTCTCGGCTTCACTCTTACCGGGATCGAGCTCAGCAACTACGTGATGGCGAACAATCGCGTCCAGCGGCTGGCGACGATGAGCGCCGACCTTGTCGCTCAGAGCGGCACGGGCAGCATCGGCGTGACCGAAGGTCAGGTATACGACTTATTCAGTGCGCTGGATCTTACCGCCCAGCCGTTCGATATAAGAGGCCGGGGCCGCATCATCATCACTGGCGTGCAAGGTACCGACACCAACAACGACAACACCGTCGAGAACCGGATACTTTGGCAAAGATTCGACGGTGCCCTGATCACCACCCCGCAACTCGGCTGCAACAGAACCTCGATGATCGCGACCTTGCCGGAAAATCGTCAGATGCTGCTTGACGAAATCCTGTTCCATGTCGAGGTCACCTACCAGTATAAGCCCATCTTCAACAACGCTCCATTCAAGATGATGTCGCTGCCGACGACGTTCAGCCGATCGGCGATGTTCCGCGCCCGTAGCAAGCAATTTCAGACACCGACGCCGGACGCCCGCTTCCCACCGAAGAGCAACTGCGCGTCATCGACTGGTCTTTAACCGGTCACTTGGCATGGTCGTCTACCGATAACAGACCTTCTTCGCCGCCGCGACCACCTTGTCGGCGGTGATCAGCGCCAGCTTCTCCAGGTTGGCGGCGTACGGCATCGGCACGTCCTCGTTGCACACGCGCGCGACGGGCGCGTCGAGGTCGTCGAAGCCGTGCTCCATGCACAACGCGATGATCTCCGACGCGATGCCGCAGACGGGGAAACCTTCCTCGACGACGACGACGCGGTTGGTCTTGGCCAGGCTCTTCAGCACCGTGTCGCGGTCGAGCGGGCGCAGCGTGCGCAGGTCGACGACCTCCGCCTCGATCCCCTCGCCCGCCAGCGCCTCGGCGGCTTCCAGCGAGACGCCGACGCCGATCGAGTAGCTGACGATCGTGACGTCCTTGCCCTCGCGCATGACCCGCGCCTTGCCGATCGGCAGGACATAGTCGTCGCCCCCGGGCACGTCGAAGCTGCGCCCGTACATCAGCTCGTTCTCGAGGAACACGACCGGGTCGTCGGTGCGGATCGCCGCCTTCAACAGCCCCTTCGCGTCCGCCGCGTCGAACGGCGCGATGACGATGAGCCCGGGGACGCTGGCGTACCAGGCCGCGAAATTGTGCGAATGCTGCGCGCCGACGCGGCTGGCCGCGCCGTTCGGGCCGCGGAACACGATGGGGCAGCGCATCTGGCCGCCCGACATGTAGTTGGTCTTGGCCGCCGAGTTGATCAGGTGGTCGATCGCCTGGAGCGCGAAGTTGAACGTCATGAACTCGACGATCGGACGAAGGCCGCCCATCGCCGCGCCCGCGCCGATCCCGGCGAAGCCGTACTCGGTGATCGGCGTGTCGATCACGCGTTTCTCGCCGAACTCGTCCAGCAGCCCCTGCGTCACCTTGTACGCGCCCTGATACTGCCCGACCTCCTCGCCCATGACGAAGACGCGGTCGTCGCGGCGCATCTCCTCCGCCATCGCGTCGCGCAGCGCCTCGCGGACGGTGACCTTGACCATCTTCGCGTCGCCCGCCGCTTCCGGCGCGGGCGTTTCGACCTTCTCGGCCGCCGCGACGAGCTGCGTGACGCCGCTCTCCTGCTTGGCCGGCGAGGCCCCCTCGGGCACCGGCGGCGCGGCATGGTCGGTCGGCTGGTTCTTCGGCGCGGCGTTGGCGTCCTCGCCCGACCGCTCGTTGGTCGCCGGCTTTGCCTCGGCGGGCGCGCTCGCGTCCCCGCCTGTGTCCTCGCCTTCCTCGGCCAGCGTCGCGATGACGGTGCCGACCTTCACATTGTCGGTCCCCTCGGGAACCGCGATCGACACGATCGTCCCCTCGTCGACCGCCTCGAACTCCATCGTCGCCTTGTCGGTCTCGATCTCGGCCA
>CAXTRJ010000216.1:0-5114 GCA_964246585.1 uncultured Sphingomonas sp.
CCCGGGTGTCACCGGTGCCGCGCGCTCGCGCCTCGGCCCGCGCTCGCGTCGCCCGCGCGGCGCTTCCGTCTCGGCGGGTGCCGCATCGCCCGACAGCCGCTCGATCTTCTGCCCCGTCAGCTTCTCGATATTCTCGATGTTCTCGGCGTCCTCGGGCGTGATCAGCGTGTACGCCGTCCCCGTCGCCCCGGCGCGGCCCGTCCGGCCGATGCGGTGGACGTAATCGTCCGGGTGCCACGGCGCGTCGAAGTTGAACACATGGCTGACGCCCTTGATGTCCAGCCCGCGCGCGGCAACGTCCGACGCGACCAGGATGGTGATCGCCCCCGACTTGAACAGGTCTAACTCGGCGAGGCGCTGCGGCTGTTCCATGTCGCCGTGGATCTCGCCCGACTTCCAGCCATCCTGCCTCAGGCTCTTGTTCAGCTCGCGCACCGTCGTCTTGCGGTTGCAAAAGATGATCGCGTTGGTCACCTCTTCCTGGCGCAGCAGCTGGCGCAACCGGTCGCGCTTGGCCAGGCCGGCGGGGGTCGGCACCAGGTATTGCTTGATGTTGAGGCTGGTCGAGGCGGGCCGCGACACCTCGATCCGCTTGGGGTTGTCGAGGAACTTGTCCGCCAGCTTCTTGATCGGCGGCGGCATGGTCGCGGAGAACAACAACGTCTGGCGCTGCTTGGGCAGCTTGGTGCAGATTTCCTCGATGTCGGGAATGAACCCCATGTCGAGCATCCGGTCGGCCTCATCGATGACGAGGAGCGAGCAGCCGGTCAGCAGGATCTTGCCGCGCCCGAACAGGTCCATCAGGCGACCCGGCGTCGCGATCAGCACGTCGACGCCCTTTTCCAGCGCCGCCATCTGGTCGCCCATCGACACGCCGCCGATCAGCAGCGCCATCGAGAGCTTGTGGTACTTGCCGTATTTCTCGAAGTTCTCGGCCACCTGCGCCGCCAGTTCGCGCGTCGGCTCCAGGATCAACGAGCGCGGCATCCGTGCGCGGCTGCGACCCTGCGCCAGGATGTCGATCATCGGCAACACGAAGCTCGCCGTCTTGCCCGTGCCGGTCTGGGCGATGCCGATCATGTCGCGCATCATCAGCACCGACGGGATCGCCGATGCCTGGATCGGGGTCGGCTCGGTATAGCCGGACTCGTTGACCGCGCGTAGCAGTTCGTCGGAAAGGCCGAGATCGGCGAAGTTCATCTAGTTGTCCGGATAAGAGGCGCGAAAGTCGCACCTTTCCAGATCAAGATCGTGGATTTACCGCGAAAAGTCAATCCGACGCTAGTCGCGCGGTGGCCTCTGCCGCTTTGCTTCCAGCGCGCGGAAGCGCTCGATCGGACAGGCCCGCCCCGATCGCGACCGGATCGCGTCGCGATCAGCGCAAATCATGCCGTCGGGCGTCCGCTTCAGGTAGAAGTCGGAGTAGAAGCCGATCATCGGGCATTTGTCGCCCAGCACCGCGCGGTATCGCGCGCCGCCGCCGACCACCAGGTCAATCGCCCCACGCCGGGCGATCAGCGCCCCGGCCAGCGAGGCCGAGGCGATGCATTTCGGCCCTTTCTTCTCGCGCCACTCGATCGGTGAGGCGGGCAGGATCCGCCCCCCAACCGGCGCGGGCCCCATGCGCGGAACACGGATCACCACTCGCTCGCGGATGCGCAGCTGCGCCAGACGCGCGGTGTCCGCCGCCGCCGATAGGGGCAACATCAACAGCAGGCCGGTCGCGATCGAGGAGGGGACGCTGAACAAGCGTCGCGCCCTAGCGCGCACGGTTGAACATCGCATGAATTGGCGGATGGGGAAGGGAGGGGGACTTGGGCGCGCGGCGCTCGCCGTGGTACTTGGCCCCATGACTCCCGCCCAGACCGCGATGCTGGCCGATTTCGCGGCGGTGCTCGACCCTCGCGCGATCGTCACCGACCCCGATCTCGTCGCGCCCTGGCTGACCGACTGGCGCCGGCGCTACACCGGCGGCAGCCCCGCGCTGCTCGCGCCTACGTCGACCGGGGAGGTCGCGGTGATCGTCGCCGCCGCTGCCCGCCACCGCGTGCCGCTGGTGGCGCAGGGCGGAAACACCTCCATGGTCGGCGGGGCGACGCCGCCCAGCGATGCGTCGGCGTTCCTCCTGTCGCTCCGGCGGATGAACCGCATCCGCTCGCTCGACGCCGAAGGCGGGCTCGCCGTCGTCGAGGCGGGCGTGATCCTGTCCGACCTGCACGACGCCGCGCTTGCCGCCGGTCGCCGTTTCCCGCTGACGCTCGGCGCGCGCGGCAGCGCGACGATCGGCGGGCTCGTCTCGACCAACGCCGGCGGGACCCAGGTGCTGCGCCACGGCACGATGCGCCGCCTCGTCGCTGGGGTCGAGGCGGTGCTCGCCGACGGCTCGGTCCATGACGGGCTGGCCGCGCTGGCCAAGGACAATCGCGGCTACAGCCTCGACCAGTTGCTGATCGGCGCGGAGGGGACGCTCGGCGTCGTCACCGCCGCGACTCTCCGGCTGGTCCCCGCGATCACGGCGCGGGGCGTCGCCTGGGTGGGGGTGGCGAGCCCCGCCGACGCCCTCCATCTCCTCCGCCGCCTCCAGGCCGCGACCGACACGGTGGAAAGCTTCGAACTTCTCCCCGACGAGTCGCTCGCCGCCGTGCTCGCCCACATCCCCGCCGCCCGCCCACCACTCGCCACGCCGCACCCCTGGCACGTCCTGGTCGAGGCGGTGGCGAGCGACCCCGCCGCCGAGCCGCCGGTCGCGCTCCTCGAACGCCTCCTCTCCTCGGCCCACGCCGACGGCCTTGTCGCCGATGCGACGATCGCCCCCAGCGAGGGGCAGGCCAACGCCTTCTGGCGTATCCGCGACTCGATCTCGGACGCCGAGCGCGCGACCGGCCCCGCCGCGCAGCACGACATCGCCGTCCCCGTCGCCGCCATGCCCGCCTTCATGGTCGACGCCGCCGCCGCCTGCGAGGCCCGCTTCCCCGGCACCCGGGCATCGGGCTTCGGCCATCTCGGCGACGGCAACGTCCATTTCCACGTACGCGCCCCCGCCGGCGCCGACCCGGCGCGCTGGTATGCCGACGAAGCGCCGGCGATCAGCGGCTTCGTCCACGACCTCGTCACCGCCGCCGGCGGCACCATCTCGGCCGAGCACGGCATCGGGCAGATGAAACTGGGAGAACTCGCCCGCCTGTCCCCGGCCCGCGCCGCGACGCTAGCGGCGATCAAGCGCGCGCTCGACCCGCACGGCATCCTCAATCCGGGCAAGCTCGTCGCGCTTGCGCCGGTTGCGCCCGACACCTAGACGCGAACGCCATTCGCCGCGTCCGCGGCCGTCTTTCACGGAGCTCCCGAATGGCCAGCGCGCCCGCCCTCCCGCTTTTCTACAACGGCCTCGAACCCCTCTCCAGCGAGACCCACGCCGACTATCGCGTCCGGGCGCAGGACCGGGCGCCGTTCCTCGTCGGCCAGCACGCCATTCCCGTCACCGTCGACGAGTTCCCGCTGGTTCAGCGCTACATGCCGATCGTCTTTTCCGCGGGCGAGGATTCGATCCCGATCGCGCTGATGGGGCTTAACGAGGGCGTTAACGTCTTCGTCGACGACGACGGTAGGCTGACGGAGGAGAATGTCTACGTCCCGGCCTATATCCGCCGCTACCCGTACATGCTGGCGAAGCTGCGACCCGACGCTCAGGAGCTGTCGCTGTGCTTCGACCCGACGTCGGAGGCGATCGGCGCGTTCGACGATGGCGAGCCGTTGTTCGCGGCTGGCCAGCCGTCCGAGATGACCAGGAACATTCTCAGCTTCAACGAATCGTTCGAGCAGGCTGGCGCGCGCACCCAGGCGTTCATGGCCGAGCTGCGCGAACTCGGCCTCCTGATGGAAGGCGAGGTCACCATCCAGGCCGACACTTCGGCGAATGGTGGGGCCAACGGCCAGGCGGACGGCCAGGCCCAGCCGTTCATCTATCGCGGTTTCCAGATGATCGACGAGGCCAAGCTGGCCGACCTGCGTGGCGACCAGTTGCGCAAGATGACCAAGTCGGGCCTCCTGCCGCTGCTGTTCGCCCACCTGTTCTCGCTGTCGCTGATGCGCGAGATCTTCGCCCGCCAAGTCAAGCTAGGCAAGATGCCCCAGCCGCAGCTGGTCGCCTAACCGCGGTGGCGACGGCGCCGCCCCGCGACCGGCGCTACGGCCGCGTCGCCATCGCCTTTCACTGGACGATCGCGGCGCTGGTCGTCGCCAACCTCGCGATCGGCCTGCTGTTCCGCTCGGCGCTGCCGGCGCACAAGGCGATCGGCATCACCGTCCTGGCGCACCGCCCGCCGCCGCTACCCGATCACGTCGCGCGCTGGGAACGCGGCGCGGCGCACACCACCCACTGGGCTTTGTACCTGCTGATGATCCTCCTGCCGCTGTCCGGCTGGGCGATGGTGTCGGGCGGCGAGCGCCGGCCGCTGACCTGGTTCGGCTTGTTCGACATCCCCTATTTGCCGGTCGGCAATGCGACGGCGGCGAGCGCGCACGACGCGCATGGGGTGCTCGGTTGGCTGATGCTGACGCTGGTCGTCCTCCACGTCGCCGCCGCGCTGCGCCACCACCTGATCCTGCGCGACTCCGTGCTGCTCCGGATGGCACCGATCCTGGGCCGCCGCTGAGTCCCGAACTTTTCGCCAGATTTTCGCACCGGGCACCCTTGAACCGCCCGATCGAGCTTTTATATCGAACTTGTACGGTGCTCGTGTCCCCCCTTTCGCGGGCCCGTATGGCGCGCTTTCAGCGCGCCTCCTCCCTGAACCTTGGCCACCTCGTGCTCCTTCGGGAACGCGAGGTGGTTCTTTATCAGGGTAGTTTTTATTCTGCGGCTAGCGCGATCGGCGTTTCCAGCGCCTCCTCGGCCAGCGCCGCCAGCATCCGCCGCACCAGCGCCGCGACCGCGATCAATCCCGCACCCGGCCGATCGAGTCGACCGTCTAGATACAGCGCGCGGTCGATCTCCAACTGCACGGCATGGATGCCCGCCGCCGGCGCGCCGTGCCGCTCGACGATGTGCCCGCCGGCATAGGGCGCGTTGATCGCCCAACCGAGCGCGGCCGCGCCCGCTTCGCCCTCGACCCGCG
>CAXTRJ010000217.1:0-5086 GCA_964246585.1 uncultured Sphingomonas sp.
GAAGGTCCAGCACGCGGTTCTCGACCGACCCGTCCTCCGCGACGAGCACCGCCATCGCCTGGGCGTTCGACAGCGGCACGAAACCAAGCTGGCGCAACACCAACTCGCGCTTGGGCACCATCACGAGGCCCGCGCAGGCCGACAACCCGGACAACGCGGCGGTGGTCGCCGCCAGCGCCGCCTCGACCGGCCCGCCGCCACCCGCCCGCGACTCGATCGCGGCGCGCTCCTCTTGGCTGGGTTCGAGCGACTGCATCATCCCGTCGACGAACAAGCGGAGCCCCCGCTCGGTCGGCATCCGCCCGGCGCTGGTATGCGGCGCGGCGAGCAATCCCAGCTCCTCCAGCTCGGCCATTACGCCCCGGATCGACGCCGGCGACAGGTTGAGCCCCGACGCGAGCGCGATCGTCCGCGACCCGACCGGCGCGCCGCTGGCGAGGTAATTGTCGACCACCAACCGGAACACGTCCCGCGCGCGGTCGGTCAGGTCGGTGATGGGGCGCGCGGGCATTGGGGGGGTATAGTGCCGTGTCTGCGAATGGGGAACGGCGATCACCCGGTCGTCACCCCAGACGTGTTCCGGGTCCGCCGCTGCTCCGCTTCCTTCCAGCCGAACGCTTGGCGCTGACGTGGTTGCCGGAACAGGTCCGGCATGACGGAAGGGTTGGCGCTGGCATCCGGCGCGCCGCCTCTCTAGGGCCTGCTTCAAACTTTAGGAGACCCCCCATGCGTCCCAGCGGCCGCGCCCCCGATCAAATGCGCCCCATCACCATCGAGCCGCGCTTCACCCGCCATGCCGAGGGGTCGGTGCTGATCGGCTTCGGCGACACCAAGGTGCTCGTCACCGCCTCGGTCGAGGAGAAGGTCCCCCCCTTCATGCGCGGGCGTGGCGAGGGCTGGGTGACCGCCGAATACGGAATGCTCCCCCGCGCGACGCACACCCGCAGCGGCCGCGAGGCGGCGAAGGGTAAGCAGTCGGGCCGGACGCAGGAAATTCAGCGGCTGATCGGGCGTTCCCTGCGCGCGGTGACCGACACTAAGCTGCTCGGCGAGCGCCAGATCGTGCTCGATTGCGACGTGATCCAGGCCGATGGTGGCACCCGCACCGCGGCGATCTCGGGCGCGTGGGTGGCGTTGCGGCTGGCGGTCGACGGGCTCCTGGCGTCGGGCAAGCTTTCCGCCGACCCGATCAGGCAAAAGGTCGCCGCCGTCAGCTGCGGCATCTGCGAGGGCACGCCGGTGCTCGACCTCGACTATCCCGAGGACTCGTCCGCCCACGCCGACGGCAATTTCGTCCTGCTGGAAAACGGCCACTTCGCCGAGGTCCAGGCGACCGCCGAGGGCGCGTCCTATGACGAGGAGGCGCTGCTCCGCCTGCTCCGCCTGGCGCGGATCGGCTGCGGCGATATCTTCGCGGCGCAAGCGCGGGCGGTCGCCAAGTGAGCGGAGAAGGCGATGTCCCGCAAGCGATCCGCAAGCTGAAGCCCGGCCGGCTGGTCATCGCCAGCCACAATTCCGGCAAGGTGCGCGAGATCAGGGCGCTGCTCGGCCCTTACGGTATCGAGCCGGTGTCCGCCGCCGAGCTCGACCTGCCCGAGCCGGAGGAGACCGGCGTCACCTTCGTCGCCAACGCCGAGCTGAAGGCCCGCGCCGCCGCCGACCTGTCGGGCCTCCCGGCGCTGGCCGACGACAGCGGGCTATGCGTCGATGCGCTGGGCGGCGAGCCCGGCATCTTTTCCGCGCGCTGGGCGGGGGAGACGAAGGACTTCGCCCAGGCGATGGCGCTGGTCGAGCAGCGCATCGGCGAAAGCGGACCCGCGCCTAGCCGCGCCGCCCACTTCGTCTGCGCGCTCGCGCTCGCCTGGCCCGACGGTCATGTCGAATGGTTCGAGGGCCGCGTCGACGGCACGCTGGTGTCGCCACCGCGCGGCGATCGCGGTTTCGGCTACGACGCGATGTTCGTAAAGGACGGCGAGCGCGAGACGTTCGGCGAGATGGACCCGGACCGGAAACACACGATCGGCCACCGCGCCGATGCTTTCGGGCAGTTGGTCGCGGCGGTGTTCTAATTTCCCTCTCCTGTCAGGAGAGGGAGGGAGCCGCCGAAGGCGGCGAAAGGTGAGGACAGGGTGAGCAGGCTGAGCCTGTCCTCACCCTCCCACTCGGCTATGCCGAGCGGGCCCCTCCCTCTCCCGAGAGGAGAGAGACTCAGTGTGCCCGCTGTCCCACGACGTTGCCCGACGGCGCGTAGCGGCAGACGAGATAGTCGTCGCGCGCGCCCGTCGCCGTGGCGCAGCCAACCGCGGTCGAGGCGCGCCAGACGATCTGCGTGTAATGCGCCACGTCCTGCCATCGGCCCGTGGTGCTGAACCCGGGCGTGTCGCGGTTGACGAAGTCCCGACGCTCGGCGACCCAGTGGCCGATCATCTCGTCATAGCGGTAGGCGTCGCGCGTGCCGGTCCACAGATTCTCGCCTTCGCGCCCCGGCCCGTGCGGCTGTTCGGCGTGTTCGAACTCGCCCGTCCGCGCGAGTTCGTCGGCGTACGCCTTGGCGGTGACGACCAGCGGTTCGCTCCACCGCAGCGGCGCGACCCCGACGGCGGCGCGCGCGGCGTTGTGGTCGCGCAGCATCGTCGCCTGGAGCAGCGCCGCGCCGCGCGGCGCCGGCTCGCTGGTCGGTCGTCGCTCGACGACGCGCTCGGGCCCCGGGGTGCAGGATGCGAGCAGCGCCGCGGCGAGGGCGAGGTGGCGTTTGAGGGTTGGAACAGCCATATCGCCGCCAATGTATGACGCCGACGCCGCCGATCTAGCCCTCTACGTCCACTGGCCGTTCTGCGTTTCCAAATGCCCCTATTGCGACTTCAACAGCCATGTCCGCGCGTCGGTCGATCAAGCGGCCTGGGCGACCGCGCTGCTCGCCGATCTCGCGCACGAGGCGGCGATGCTGCCGAATCGGCGGCTCGCGTCGATCTTCTTCGGCGGCGGCACCCCCTCGCTGATGCCGCCCGCCACCGTCGCCGCGGTGATCGCCGCCGCCGAGCGCCACTGGGGCTTCGCGCCCGGGGTCGAGATCACGCTGGAGGCGAACCCGTCCTCGGTGGAGGCGGCGCGCTTCGCCGACCTGGCGTCGGCCGGGGTCAACCGCGTTTCGCTCGGGCTCCAGTCGCTCGACGACGCGAGCTTGCGCTTCCTCGGCCGCGCCCACGACGCGCGCGAAGGTCTGGCGGCGCTCGCCACCGCGCAATCCGTGTTCCCGCGCGTCAGCTTCGACCTGATCTACGCCCTCTCCGACCAGTCGCTGGCGAACTGGAAGCGCGAACTAGACCAGGCGCTAAGCCATGGCACCGAGCACCTGTCGCTGTATCAGCTGACCATCGAGCAAGGCACCCGCTTCGCCACCGACGCCGCCGCCGGCCGGCTCGCGCCCCGCGACCCGGACGAAGCCGCCGACCTGTTCGAAGCGACCCGCGAGCGCACCGCCGCCGCCGGGCTCCCCGCTTACGAGACGTCCAACCACGCCCGCCCGGGCGCGGAGAGCCGCCACAACCTGACCTATTGGCGCTACACCGATTATGCCGGCGTCGGCCCCGGCGCGCATGGCCGGCGTGGCGGGCTGGCGACGGTCCGGCGCAAGAAGCCGGAGAACTGGCTGGCGGCGGTCGCGCGCAACGGCCACGGGCTGGAGCTGGAGGAGCCGCTGACGCCGGAGGCGCGCGCGACCGAGGCGCTGCTGATGGGCTTGCGGCTGACCGAGGGCATCCCGCTCGCCCGGGTCGCGTCGGTGGTCGACCGCGCGGCGATCGACCGGCTGGCGGACCAGGGACTATTGGTGGTGACCGCCGACCGGATCGCGACGACCGAGCGCGGCGCGCTGCTCCTCGACGGCATCCTCGCCCAAATCGCGATCTAGCTACTCGCCGTCTAGCCGCCGAACCCGGCCGGCGCCGGCGATACCGTGACCGTCGCGCCGCCGCGCACCTCCTGCACCTCCAGCGCGCGTTCGGCGACGCCGTCGCGGCCGAAGCGGAACGCGCCGTCGATGCCGGAAAACCCGCCGGTGTCGCGCAACTGCGCCTCCGGGAACGCCGCGCCGACGCGCCAGTCGCGCGCGATCCGTACCGTCAGCAGCACCGCGTCATAGCCCAGACTCGACAATCGGTACGGCCCGGCGCCGAACCGCGCGCGGTATTTCGTGGCATATTGCCGGTACAAGGTGTTCGACACGCTGGCGAACCACGCGCCGGCCAGCGCCGGACGCGCCGCCAGCCCGGCCTCCGCGTTCCACAATTCGGTGCCGAGCAGCCGTGTCGCCGCCCCCGCGCCGCGCCGGATCAACGGCGCCGCCTGCGCCGCCTGCGCGCCGCCATCGGCGATCAACACCGCGCCGTACGGGGCGTTTCTCGTCAGCCGCGTCACCGCGCCACCGATCGCCTGCGCGATGCCGCCCGGCTGTCGGCCATAGGTCTGGAGCGACACGACCTGCGCGCCCGCGCCCTCCACCGCGCGCAGGAACGCGGTCGACGCCCGCTCGCCGTAAAGCCCGTTGGGGACCAGCCCGGCGAAGGTCGCGACGCCGCGCCCCCGCGCGAAGGCGACGACCCGCTCGATCGACTGGGCGGGGGCGTATCCCATCAGGTAGGTGCCACCCCCCGCGACGCTGGTGTCGTTGGAGAAGCCGATCACCGGCACCCGCGCCGCCCGCGCGATCGGCGCGACCTGCCGCACGTCCTCGGCCAGCAGTGGCCCCAGGATCAGCCTGGCGCCGTCCGCCACCGCCCGGTTGGCGGCCGCGGCGGCGCCGCCGGCGGTGTCGTAGGTAGTGATGCGAACCTGCTCGTTACGCGTATCGAGCAGCGCCAGCTGCGTCGCGTTGGCGATCGATTGCCCGACGCCGGCGTTGCCGCCCGTCAACGGCACCAGCAGCGCGACGCGGTTGCGCGCGGTGTCCTGCGGAATGCCTGCCTGGAAGCCGGAGTCGGGTCGCGCCGGCGCTGGCCTGCCCACGGGACGGTCGACCGGCGCCGTCACCGGCCCGCGCGGCACGATCGTCTGGCACGCACCCAGCAGGAGCGCGCCCGTGAGAGTC
>CAXTRJ010000218.1:0-5082 GCA_964246585.1 uncultured Sphingomonas sp.
ACTTCGCGCTGTACGAGGCGGACGTGCCGCTGGCGCCGCTGTTCGACCGGATCGCGGCGGGACGGGACACGGACGTGTCGTTGCTGCTGACCGGCCCGCCCGGCACCGGCAAGACTGCGCTGGCGCATCACTTGGCGCGGGTGCTCGACCGTCCGCTCGTCGCCAAGCGCGCGTCCGATCTGTTGTCGCCCTGGGTCGGCGGGACCGAGGCGGCGATCGCGGACGCCTTTGCCGAGGCGCGGCGGCGCGGCGCGGTGCTGTTGTTCGACGAAGCGGACTCGCTGCTGTTCGACCGCGGCGCCGCGCGGAACAGCTGGGAGGTGGGGCAGGTTAACGAACTGCTGACCTGGCTCGACCGCCATCCCCTGCCGGTCGTCGCCGCCACCAACCATGCCTGGCGGCTCGACCCGGCGACGCTGCGGCGGTTCGTCTTCAAGCTCGACCTCGGGCCGCTGGGGCGCGAGCGGGCGGGGCGGGCGTTCGAGCACTTCTTCGGGATGCCGGCGCCGGCGGGGATCGGCGGCGTGCCCGGCTTGACCCCCGGCGACTTCGCGGTGGTCGCGCGGCAGCTTCGCCACGCGCCCGCCGCCGATGCCGGCGCGATTCTGCACCGGCTGGAACGCGAGGCGGCGGCCAAGCCGAACGGGGTGGGGCGGATCGGCTTCGGGTGAGCCGCCCCTGGTCCCTGGCGAGGTCAGACATCGGCGGCGACCAGATCGTCCTCGTCGCGCTCGACCGCCTTCGCCGTGGCCGCCACCGCGCCCATGGCGACATAGTCGAGCTTGCCGCTGCCGAGCACGGGTAGCGCGTCGACGACCCGGATGTCGCGGGGCAGCATCAGTTCGGTGACGCCGTTGGCGCGGCCCCAGGCCCCGAGCGCGGCGGCGGTGGCGTCGGCCCGTGTGGTTAACAGCACCAGCTGCTCGCCCTTGCGCGGGTCGGGCCGGGTGACGACGGCATGCTCGGCGTCGGGCCACAGCTTGCCGGCATGGCCCTCGACCGCGGGCAGCGAGACCATCTCGCCGCCGATCTTGGCGAAGCGCTTGGCGCGGCCGCGAATGGTGACGAAGCCGGCCTCGTCGAGCGTGACGATATCGCCGGTATCGTGCCAGCCGCCCTCGGGCGGTTGCAGGACGCCCGGGCGATCGGCCTTCAGGTAGCCCGCCATGACGTTGGGCCCGCGGATCGACAGGCGGCCGCCCTCGTCGATGCCGGGCACCGCGTCGAGCCTGGCCTCGACGCCGGGAAGCAGCCGGCCGACGCTGCCCGCCTGAAAGTGCATGGGCGTGTTGACCGCGATCACCGGCGCCGCCTCGGTCGCGCCATACCCTTCCATGATGCGCAGCCCGAACTTCTCGGCATAGGTCCGCCGCGTCTCGTCGCGGACGCGCTCCGCTCCCGCAAAGATATAGCGTAGCGCGTAGAAGTCGTAGCCATGCGCCATCCGCGCATAGCCCGACAGGAAGGTGTCGGTGCCGAACAGGATCGTCGCGTTGGCGTCATAGGCGAGCGCGGGGACGATGCGGTAATGCAGCGGGCTGGGGTAGAGCAGCGTACGCACGCCATTCAGGATCGGCAGCAAGGTGCCGCCGGTCAGCCCGAAGCTGTGAAACACCGGCAGCGCGTTCAGCACCACGTCCGACTGGCTGAAATCGATCCGCGCCGACAGCTGGTGGCAATTGGCCAGCAGGTTGCGGTGGGTGAGCACGACGCCCTTGGGCAGGCCCTCGGAGCCGCTGGTGAACAGGATGACGGCCGGCATATCGGGGGCGATGCGCCGGCGGCGGTGCAGGCGGCCGGCGAAGCGGGTTTCGACCAGCGCGCGAAGCTTGGCGAGCGGGCCGATGTCGGCGGTGATGTCCTCGAGGTAGTGGACCTGCAGGCCGTCGCGCTCGAGTCCGGCGACGACCTCGCCGAGCTTCGCCTGCTCGACGAACGCCCGCGCGGTAACGAGCGCGCGGATCTCGGCGGCGATGCAGGCCGCCTTCAGATTGGCGAGGCCGGCGGTGTAGTTGAGCATCGCCGGCACCCGCCCGGTCGCCTGCAGCGCGAAAAAGGTCGCGACGACGCCTGTGACGTTGGGCAGCAGCACGCCGACCGCCTCGCCGCGCTTGGTGAACGCCGCGAACGGTCGACCGAGCGCGAGGCTGCCGGTGACGAGACGGCCATAGGACAGCGGCGCGCGCTTGATATCCTCGACGACCAGCGCTTGGTCGCCGTGGATTTGCTTGGCGTGGAGGAGCGCCTGGAACAGCGTCCGGTTTATGTCCGAGGTCGCGAAGATCATGTCGCTCATCACGTCGTACAGCTTGCGCCCGGCGGCGGCGCGGCGCTGGCGCGCGCTTATCCCGCCCTTGATGACGAAGCGGCGCGGCGGCAGGATGGTCAGGCTGATCCGGGGGAACCAGCGCAGCCGCACCTTGCCGCGCAGGCGGGAGAAGGGGGTGAATTGCGCGCCGTCGATGCGGACGGGGACGATCGGCGCGTCGGCCTTGTCGGCGACCATGCCGGGGCCGTCGAACACCTTCATCAGCGCGCCGGTCACCGTGATGCGGCCTTCGGGAAAGATCACCAGCGTGCGCCCCTCGCGCACCGCCTTCACCATCGCCTTGGCCGCCATGGGGTTGGTCGGGTCGACCGGGAAGGCGTCGAACATGCCGAGAAACGGCCGCACCCACCAGGCCCGGGCGATGCGGCCGTGGATCGCGAAGGTTGGCTTGCCCGGCAGGAACGCGGCGAGGAGCAGCCCGTCGAGGAACGACACGTGATTGACCACCACGACCGCGCGTTCGCCCGGGCGCGGCATGTTCTCCGCGCCGGTCAGCTTGATGCGGTAGAGCAACGTCAGCGTCGCGCGGATCAGCGCCTTGAACACCGTTTCCGGCAGCAGCCAGCACGAGATCAGGGCGATCGCCAGCGTCGCGAAGCCGAGCGCGCCGATGACGCCGGGGACGCTGGTCCCGTTCGCCAGCATCGCCAGCACGACCGCGACCATCGCCACCGTGACG
This sequence comes from uncultured Sphingomonas sp., assembly GCA_964246585.1. Lineage (GTDB taxonomy): Bacteria > Pseudomonadota > Alphaproteobacteria > Sphingomonadales > Sphingomonadaceae > Sphingomonas. The sequence continues at coordinate 3,009 of CAXTRJ010000218.1, forward strand.
CAGGCGTTGACGATGTTGTTGGCGGCGATGATCCGCGAGCGCTGCTCGGGCGCGCTATGGACCTGGAGGATGGCGTAGAGCGGCACGATGAACATGCCCCCGGAAAAGGCGATCCCGGCGAGCGCGAGGAGGATGTGCCAGCTGCCGGGGTTGGCGAGGAATTGCCACATGTCGGCGCCCGGCGTGACGATCGTGAAGGTTCGCGCCGCGATCCACAGGTCGATGAGGAACGCCGCCAGCGCGAGCGCGGACACGGGGACGTAGCGCGCCGAGACTTCGCCCGCGAGCAGCCGGTTGACCACCACCGAGCCGAGCGCGACCGAGACCGAGAAGACCAGCAGGAACAAGGTCACCGTGTCGGCGCGCGCGCCCAGCGTGCCGCTGACCAGCGGCGCGAATTCGGACAGCACCACCGCGCCGACCGAGAAGAACCAGCTGATGCCGAGGATCGCCAGCCACACGCCCCGTCCGCCGCGCGCCGCGCGCAGGATCGCCCAGGTGCCGCGCGCGATGTTGAGGTCGATCTTCAAACGCGGCGCGGTCGCGGGGGCGGCGGGGACGAACAGGCTGGCGACCAGGCCGGCGACGGCGATGCCGGTCGCGGCGATCCCCGCCCGCCACGGCGAGATGACGCCGCCGAGCAGCTGGCCGCCGAGGATGGCGAGAAAGGTGCCCGCCTCGATCAAGCCGGTGCCGCCCATGATCTCGCCGGATTTGAGATGTTGCGGCAGGATCGAGTATTTGACCGGTCCGAAGAGGGTCGAGTGGACCCCCATCAGAAACAGGCAGGTGAGGAGGATCGGCACCGATTCGAGCCAGAATCCGCCGAGCGCCAGGACCATGATGCCGACTTCGGCCGCCTTGATCACGCGGATCAGCGTCGCCTTGTCGTAGGCGTCGGCGAGCTGGCCGGCGATCGAGGAGAACAGGAAATAAGGGAGGATGAACAGCCCGGTGGCGATCGTCGCCAGCATTTCCGCCTTGTTCGGCTCGGCCGCGTACAGGCCGAAATTGGCCAGGAACAGCAGCGCGAACTTGAGCAGGTTGTCGTTGAACGCGCCGAGGAACTGGACGACGAACAACGGCGCGAAGCGGCGGCGGGCGAGCAGCGACAGGTCAGGTGCGGACATGGCATTCCTCCCGAAAAGGGTGGGTATCAAGGGATCGCGGACGAGGGGTTAACGAGCCTCCGGCAATGTCCGGCTGTAGAGCCAGCCGAGACCGATCAGGCTGAAACCGAGCGCGGCGAAGGAGGCGATGCGGAGCAGCCCGTCGAGCCCGGAGGCGTCGAGCAGGAACACTTTCGCCACCGCGCCGAGCATCAGGACCAGCGAGGCGATGCGCCAGTCGCGCAGGCGGCGGACGATGCCCCATTGCAGGAAGCCGATCGCCAGCGCGATGCCGAGGATCGAGCGGGCGATCTCCTCCCCCTGGCCGATATCGGCCAGGGCCAGGATCGACCCGCCGAAGAGCTGGCGCAGCGTCGAGGTGGCGAAGAGCAGGATCAGCAGCATCAGCGCCCAGCCGCGCGCGCGCTCCAGCAGCCCCGGCAGGTCGTCCCGACCGGCGCGCCACAGCAGCGCGAAGGCGGTGGCGCAGGCGGGAAGCAGCAGGTTGAGGACGGGCAGGCCACCCACCGCCTGCTCGGCCCAGAGCGGATCGTGGAGAAGCGCGGTGTACCAGCCGAAGTGGAACAGGCTGGCCGCCGCCAACGCTTGCGCGAGCCGGCGTCGCCACGGCCACGCGGCGAGCGCGGCGACCGCCACCAGCGCTTCCCAGACCGTGCGCTCGGCCATGCCGAGGCGGACGAACTCGGCCGCGTCGTCGATCGCGAACAGTTGCTTGAAGGCGATGTGGAGCGCGACACCGCCGAGCAGCGCCGCCATCGCGGCGATGCCGAGGTGGACGAAACGGGGCAGGGGGCGGGTCAGGAGGAAGCCGAACGCGAGCGCCGGCACGGCGAGGCGCAAGCCCGCGTCCGTCGGCGAGGGCAGGACGCCGACGAACAGCGGCATCCCGGTCAGCGACTCGCTCGCGCCGATCAGCCACATCGCCAGCGGCCGCGCCGCCCAGC
>CAXTRJ010000219.1:0-5075 GCA_964246585.1 uncultured Sphingomonas sp.
TGAAAAGGCGACGGGCACCGTCAAGTTCTTCAACGCCATGAAGGGCTTCGGCTTTATCCAGCGCGACGACGGCCAGCCGGACGCGTTTGTCCACATCTCGGCGGTCGAACGCGCCGGGATGCAGACGCTCAACGAAGGCGACAAGCTGGAGTTCGAGCTCGAGGTCGACCGTCGCGGCAAGTACGCTGCGGTGAACCTGTCGGCGGGCGGCTGAACCTACCGCCACGGTAAGGTGCACAAAGGCCCGGTCCCGCTTCGCGCGGGGCCGGGCCTTTGTGCGTTAGCAGTAAAGCGATGTTCGCTATCGAGTTCGCGCGGTGGCGATGCAGCGTTGGCCAAGGCTGGCGAACGGTAATCGATGACGGATTTTCCGACCACTGCGGCCTGTCATCTCGCCAGACACCACTTGGGTCAGGCGAACGCGATGTGATCGCAAGTGGAAAACGGCGGACATTAGGAAAGGCGACGCAGTCCCTCGCGCGGCGTCAGGCCCGCTGGCTCGCGCAGTCCCCAGACCAACCCCATTCGGCGCATCGCTAGCAGAACCCACCAGCCCGGATCATGCTGCCCCGGCTCCAATCCCAATCGCGCCGACTCCGGCCAGGCGTGATGGTTGCCATGCCACGCCTCGCCAAAGGTGATCAGCGCCACCGCCGGCAAGTCGTGACCCTGGACGGCGACGCCGTCGATCGCCCAGCCCTGCGGGCCGTGTCGATGGGTGACGTGGCCAACCAGCCAATGGCCGGTGACACTCACCGCCACGCGGACGGGCACACCCCAGACCAGCCAGGGGAGTCCGCCGATCCACCAGAACAACAGCGCCCAGGGCAGTTGCTGCAGCATCCACGTCGCCTCCAGCGCGTGAAGGAAGCGATTGTGGCGCAAGGGGCTGTCGAGCACGAAACGCGGCGGTTTAGCGAGGATGAGGCGGCAATGCATTTGCCACCAAGCATCCTTGAGGGGCGGGGCACGGTGAGCGTGAAGGTCATGGCACATGACCTGGCGCTGTGCCCAGTCGCGCAGGTCGTGAAGCCGCACCATTCCGAGCGGCCCGGCCACGCCGACCAGCGTGCCAAGGTAGGCGAGCAGGTGCTCCAGCCAGCGCGGCGCGGCCAGACTGCGGTGGATGATGAGCCGGTGAAGCCCGATTGAATGGCCAAGGCACAAGGTCACCGCGGAAGTCGCGAGGAACAGGACGACAGCGCCCGGAGTGATGTACATCGGCCCAAGCACGACCGCCGCGACAGTCATGCCGCCAATCCATAGCGAGCGCGCCGGTGCCCAAGCGACATGGCCATCGAGAGCCGAGCATTCCGGCGCGGCATGGACGCGAGAGGTGGACAAACAAGCCAAGGACGACTCCTTTCGGTAATTAGGAACAAGCCTAATGAACAGGAGATGTTTGTCAATGCTTAGCTCATCGCCTACATACCCGTGGTCCCGGGAGTTTTCATGCAACGCGTTTTCGAAGCCCTATCCTCTACCGTTCGGCGCAAAATCCTGGCGTACCTCGCGCATACCGAGTTGAGCGCGGGCGACATCGCCTCGCGGTTCGCGATGTCGAAGCCGTCGATTTCACAGCATCTCTCCGTGTTGGAGGGCGCCGGGCTGGTCACCAGCGAGAAGCGCGGACAGTTCGTTTTCTACCGGCTTGTGCCGGAGAGCCTGGCCAACACCTTGAACGGCTTCGTCCAGGAGGTTTGCCCGGTCAGTCGTCCGTTGAAACGCGAGAGCGCCGCGCTGGCCGACGCTGATCGGGCCGACTGAGCGGCGTTCACGTCACCAGTCGCCTGAGCGTCTCCACCCGGTCGGCCTCCGCCGCCGGCTTGTCCGTCCGGATGCGGGCGATGCGGGGGAAGCGCATGGCGACGCCCGATTTGTGGCGGGTGGAGGCGTGGATCGAATCGAACGCGATCTCCAGCACCAGCGTCTTCTCGACCTCGCGGACTGGGCCGAAGCGGTTGAGCGTATTGTTGCGGACGAACTTGTCGAGCAGGCGGACCTCGTCGTCGGTGATGCCCGAATAGGCCTTCCCGACGGGCAACAACTCGCCCTCCTCGGTCCAGCAGCCAAAGGTGTAGTCGCTGTAATAGGACGAGCGGCGGCCGTTGCCGCGCTGGGCGTACATGATGACGCAGTCGGCGGTGAGCGGGTCGCGCTTCCATTTGTACCACAGACCGGCGCGGCGGCCGGCGACGTAGGGTGAATCTCTGCGCTTGAGCATGACGCCCTCGATCGCCGCGTCGCGGGTGCCGGCGCGGATCGCCTCCAGCTCGGTGAAGTCGGCGGCGTCGATCACGGCGGACAGGTCGAAGCGATCGGGGTCGAGCCGGGGCATGAACGCCTCCAGGCGGGCGCGGCGTTCGGTCCAGGGCTGCTCGCGCAGGTCGTCCGCGCCGTCGAACAAGATATCGTAGAGGCGGACGAACGCGGGGTAGTCGGCCAGCATCCTGGCCGATACCGCCTTGCGCCCGAGCCGCTGCTGGAGCGCGTTGAAGCTCGCCGCGCCGCCGCCTTCCTCCAGCGCGCCGCCCTGGTGCTCGCCCTTGACCAGCAGTTCGCCATCAACGACGCCGGGGGTGGTAAAGGCGGCGGCGACCTCGGGGAAGCTGCCGGTGACGTCGTCGCCGGTGCGGCTGTAGAGCCGGGTCTGCCCGGCGACATGGACGATCTGGACGCGGATGCCGTCCCATTTCCACTCGGCGGCATAGTCGGCGAGGTCGACGCGCAACTCCTCCAGCCCGTGGGCGAGCATGAACGGGCGGAATACGGGGACGTCGGCGGCGGTCGGTTGCGCGCCCGTCCCCTCGCCCCAGGCGAACAGCGTCGGGTAAGGCGCGGCGATGCCGTGCCACACTTCCTCGACGGCATCGACCTCGACCCCGAACGCCTGCGCTAGCGCGGTCTTGGCGAGGCGGGCGGAAACGCCGATGCGAAGCGAACCGGTCGCCATCTTGAGCAGCGCGAACCGCTCTTCGGCGTCCGACCGGTCGAGCATCGCGGCGAGCGCGGCGGGCGCGTCCGAGCGCGACAGGTGCAGGAGGCGGTCGACGACGTCCGCGACCGACAGCGGCGTCGGGTCGACCGGCAGCGTCGGTTCGGGCCACAGCAGCGCGACCGTCTCGGCGGTGTCGCCGACATAGTCGCGGCTCATGCGGAACAGCACCGGGTCGACCCGCGCCTCGATCAGCGCGCGGATCAGCGCGGGCTTGACCGCGGGCAGGTCGAGGTCGCCGGTCAGCGCCGCCGTCGCCCAGCCGCGATCGGGATCGGGAGTGGCGAGAAGATAGTCGCCGATCAGCTTGAGCTTGGCGTTGCGGCTTCGCGTGTAGATCAGCGAGTCGAGAAGCGCGGCGAAGGCGTGCATGGCGACACCGTGGCGCGATCGGCATGGGCGCGCTAGGGGGCGGCGCGATGAAACGCGTCGCCGCCGCCCTGTTCCTCCTGCTGTTCACCGCGGCGGGGTTTGTCGCGATCGCCTATCTGCAGGCGGTGCAGGCACCGCTGGTCCGCCGCGCGTCGCTGGCGCTGGTCGACTGGCCGGCGGGGACGGCGCCGGTGACGGTGGCGTTGATCAGCGATCTCCACCTCGGCAACCTCGCGACGGACGAGGCGCGATTGGCGCGGGTCGCGCGGCAGGTGACCGCGCTGCGGCCCGACCTGATCCTGATCGCCGGCGATTTCTCCTCCGACGAGCAAGGCGACGCGCGCGACGCCATGACCGGACCGCGGCTGGTCGCGCCCTTGTCGCTGCTCCGCGCGCGGCTGGGCACGGTGGCGGTGCTGGGCAACCATGATTGGTGGGCGGGGGCGGCGATGATCCGCCAGGCGCTGACCCGCGCCGGCGTGACGGTGCTGTCGAACGGGGCGGTCAGGCGCGGGCCGCTGATGATCGGCGGGCTCGACGACGACTATACCGGGCGCGACGACCTGCCCGCGACAGTGGCGGCGATGCGTCGGGGGCCGGGCGCGCGCGTCCTGCTGGCGCACACGCCCGACTCCGCCCCGACGTTGCCGCCCGATGTCGCGCTGCTGCTCGCCGGGCACACGCATTGCGGGCAGCTGGTCCTGCCGGTGATCGGCGCGCCGGTGTCGGTGTCGCGCCATGGCAACCGGTACCGGTGCGGCATCATCCGCGAAGGCGCGCGGCGGGTAGTGGTGACGGCGGGGATCGGCGCCAGCAGCTACCCACTGCGTTTCGGCGCGCCGCCCGACCTGTGGCTGCTGACGCTGGGGCCGCCACCTCTGGAGCGCGCTAGTCGACCGCGTTCTTGATGCCCTTGCCCGCGAGCAGCGCCAGGACGAGGAAAATGACGAACAGCGCGACGGCGATGAAGAACAGGATCTTGGCGATGCCGACAAAGGCGCCGCCGATGCCCCCGAAGCCGAGCAGGCCGAGGACTAGACCGACAACGAGAAAGGTCAGGGCGAGTTTAAGCATGTCGTGTCTCCGGTCTTTAGGCGGGGGGATCAGCTCTTGCGGCTGGCCTCGAACAGGAACCAGGCGCGCTCCTCGGCCTGGTCGATCCATTCGTCGGCGAGGCTGGAGGTAGCGGTGTCCTTGGCTTCCTCGGCGCGTTCGCGGGCGTTGCGCAGGCCCTCGACGAGGCGCAAATTATCCTCGCGCAACTCGGCCAGCATGTCGGCGGGAGCGACGAACTCCTGGTCATTGTCCTTGACCGTCTGGTGCCGCGCGATGTCGCCGATCGAGCGCAGCGTGGTGTTGCCGGTCTTGCGGACGCGCTCGGCGACCGCGTCGGTCACGCCCAGGATCTGCGTCGCCTGGTCGTCGAGCATCAGGTGATAGTCGCGGAAATGCGGCCCCGAGACGTGCCAGTGGAAGTTCTTGGTCTTGAGGTACACCGCGAAGCAATCGGACAGCACGGTGTTGAGCGCGTCGGCCACCGTTTGCGTGTCGTTGCGGTTGAGGTCGGTCGGGGTCGCGAGCTTGGCGTCGGGCATGGGGCGCTCCTGAAGAGGTCAGGAGCGTAACGACCTGGTGGCGGAATCTTTCCCGCCTACAACAGCGACACCGCGCTTAGGCCCGTCACGACGCCGACGATGAGGAACAGCGA
>CAXTRJ010000220.1:0-4215 GCA_964246585.1 uncultured Sphingomonas sp.
CTGCCAACCCGGGCGCGGGCGATCGCCACCGCCGACGTGGCGCTCGACGCCGACGCCGCGTTCATCCCGCTCGCCCGGCCGCTGCGCTGGTCACTGGTGTCGCCGCGGCTGGGGCTGTGGCATGCCAACGCACGGGCGTGGCACCCGTTGAACCGGCTCCGCGCCGCCCCCAATTGAGCGGCATGGATAGTCGCACCTCTCCCCTTCCCGCCGGCCTTGCCGGCCATCTTCCGCTCGGCCGCGACCCCGCGTCGGTGCGCGCCCGGGTCGAGGCGATGGAGCGGCTGCTCGGGGGGATGTTTACCGTCCCCGTCATCAATCGACGGGTCGGGCTCGACTTCATCATCGGGTTGGTCCCGGTGGTCGGCGACCTCGCCGCGGCGGGGCTGGGCGCGTGGCTGGTGTGGGAGGCGCGCAACCTGGGGATGAGCAAGTTCCAGCTGGCGCGGATGGCGGGCAATGTCGGGGTCGACACGGCGGTCGGGCTGATCCCGTTCGTTGGCGACGCGGCCGATTTCTTCTTCCGCTCGAACACCCGCAACCTCCGGATCATCAAGCGCCATCTCGACCGGCACCATCCGGCGACGGTGACGCTGCAGGGCTAACGCCCGCCTCGCCAGATTTGCAGCTTCGCGTTCGTCGCCAGCCCGCCCTGGTGCGCCGGGCAGCGCGCGTAGCGGTATTGCCGGTCGAGGCAGATCCACACCTCGTCGAGCCAGCCGCGCCGGGTCGCGGTGACCCGCATCATGTCGGGGCGCAGGCCAGGATTGCTCCGCGCCATCGCCTGGGCGAACGCGCCGGCGGTCAGCGGCCTACGCGACAGCGCGTCGGTATCGGGATAGCGCAGCCGGCCGTACAGCGTCGTCGCGCGACCGAAATAGCGCCCTGGCGTCTCGCCGGTGCAGGTGCCGTGCTTGGCCCATTCGTGCTGGAGCAGCTGCGCCGACGGCGTCGCGCACAGGTTGGCGCGGATCACCGCCGCCGGCAGCAGCGTCGTACTCCGGCAATATTGCGGCCAGTCCTTTCCCACCCCGTCGGGCCACAAGCCGTGAAGCGTGAAGCCGAAGCGGTTGCCCTGCCCGCACTGGAACCGCGCCGACGCGTCGCGGGCGTGCTCGCGGCAGTATTGCGGGGCCCAGGTGATCGCCAGCGTATAGCCGCCGATCGGCAGCAGCCGTTTCGGCTGGCTGGCCGAGGGCAGGTCGGGACGGACGCGCTGCTCGCCCGCGGGGACGGCACAGCGATAGGCCTGCGCGCCCGCCGCCGTCGGCGCCAGCAGCGCGGCGCCGACGGCGAGGAGGCTCGCCTTCACGCGCCCACCTTCACGCAAACGTGTCGGCGTAGTCATCGTCCGCGCCGCCGAACCAGCGCTTCGCGTCGGGGCGGAACAGCAGGTAGACCGCGACGGCGTTGAGCACGAAGGCGACGATCGTCAGCACGCCCGGCAGCCCCGGCGGGATCGTCCCCATGCCGAAGCCGAGCAGCAGCCCGAACACGCCGAAGACGAAGAACACGACGATGATCCACTTGGCGACGGTGCTCGCCCGGCGCGCGGTGAAATACCATAGCAGCAGCGGAATCAGCAGGCCGAGGATCGTCACCGTCGGCAGGTACCAGGCACCCATCGCCTCGACCGACTGGCGCACCTGCGGCATCTCGTTCATCCGCGACCAGCTCAGCGCGGAGTTGAGCGCGCCGATCGCCAGCCCACCCAGATAGCAGCGCTCGAAGTTCACGATCGATTTTGGCCGAAGCATGGCGATTCCCCCTGATTGCCCGGCCCGGAGCATATCGCGCCGCGCGGCCCGCGCAACGGGCTAGTCGCGGTTCGATGTCCTGAAATCGAGCCCGATGTCGGCGGCCGGGGCGGACTGGGTCAGCCGGCCGACGCTGATGAAGGTCACCCCCGTCTCGGCGATCGCGCGGACGGTGTCGAGCATGACCCCGCCCGACGCCTCGGTCGGCACCCGCCCGGCGCCCAGCGCCACCGCCTCGCGCAACGTCGCGGGCGCCATGTTGTCGAGCAGCAGGTGCGTCGCGCCCGCATCCAGCGCCGGCGCGATCTGTTCGAGCCGGTCGACCTCGACGATGACGCGCGCGATGCCGGCGGAGACCGCGCGCGCGACCGCCGGGCCGACCCCGCCGGCGACGGCGACGTGGTTGTCCTTGATCATCGCCGCGTCCCACAGGCCCATGCGGTGGTTCTCCGCCCCGCCCATTCGCGTCGCGTATTTCTCCAGCACGCGCAGGCCGGGGATCGTCTTGCGCGTATCGAGCAGCGTCGCGCCCGTCCCGGCGATCCTGTCGACATAGGCGCGGGTCAGCGTCGCGACGCCCGACAGGTGCTGGACGGTGTTGAGCGCGGATCGCTCGGCGGTGAGCAACGCGCGGGCGTTGCCCTCCAGCCGCATCAGGTCGGCGCCGGCGGGGACGGTCGCGCCGTCCTCGAACAACCGCTCGATCTGGACCTCCGGGTCGAGCGCGCGGAAGAACGCCTCGGCCAGCGGCAGCCCGGCGACGGTAATCGCGTCACGGCTGTCCATCACGCCGGCGAACCGCGCGTCGGCCGGGATGACGGCGGCCGACGTGATGTCGCCCGCGTCGCCCAGATCCTCGGCGAGCGTGGCGGCGACGAAGGCGTCGAGGTCGAACCCGGGGAGGTCGAGTGTCATTCGCTGATGGTCACACGGAAGCTGACAAAATTGACACGATGGACACCTTTTGCCGTTGCGGCCCTGGGCTCGTTCCAAGGGCCGACACGAGTCGAGGCATAAGCTGCGTCACTGGCGAAGCCTAGCGCGAGCGGGACTTGTAGGACAGCGAAGACGGACTCAGTCGCCCGTCACCCTGACCGGCCCCAGATCTCCCTGCCCCACCGTCCCGCTCGCCATCGCCAGCATCGCGTCGAGGCTCTTCTTGGCGCGGAGCCGCAGCCCCTCCTCCATCTCGATCCTGGGCTCCAGGTCGCGCAGCGCGACGTAGAGCTTCTCGGTAGTGTTGAGCGCCATGTAGGGGCAGATGTTGCAGTTGCAGTTGCCGTCGGCGCCGGGCGCGCCGATGAACCGCTTGGCCGGCATGGCCTTTTCCATCTGGTGGATGATGTGCGGCTCGGTCGCGACGATCAGCGTGTCGCCGGGCATCGCGTTGGCGTATTCCAGGATGCCCCGTGTCGAGCCGACATAGTCGGCATGGTCGAGGATCACCGCCGGGCATTCCGGATGCGCCGCGATCGGAGCACCGGAGTGCTGGGCCTTGAGTTTCAGCAACTCGGTCTCGCTGAACGCCTCGTGGACGATGCACACGCCCGGCCACAGCAGCATCTCGCGCCCGGTCTTGCGGACGAGATAGCCGCCGAGATTGCGGTCGGGGCCGAAGATGATCTTCTGCTCGGGCGGCAGTTGCGACAGGATTTTCTCGGCGGAGGACGAGGTGACGATGACGTCGGACAGCGCCTTCACCTCGGCCGAGCAGTTGATGTAGGTCAGCGCGATGTGGTCGGGATGGGCCGCGCGGAAGGCGGCGAACTGCGCCGGCGGGCAGCTATCCTCCAGGCTGCACCCGGCGTCCATGTCGGGCAGCACGACGATCTTGTCGGGCGACAGGATCTTGGCGGTCTCGGCCATGAAGCGGACGCCGCAAAAGGCGATGACGTCGGCGTCGGTCTCCTGCGCGCGGCGCGACAGGTCGAGGCTGTCGCCGACGAAATCGGCCAAATCCTGGAGCTCGGGCTTCTGATAGTAATGCGCCAGGATGACGGCGTTGCGCTCCTTGCGGAGCCGCTCGATCTCGGCGCGGAGGTCGACGCCGACCAGGTTGTTGCGTAGTTCCATGTTCCCGCTCCCGGCGGCCCCGCGATGATGGGGCGGACGCTCCCCGTCTATTTGGCGTCACCGAGCACTTCGCGCAACGACCGCGACGTGTCCCAGCGCTCGGTCGCCGACTCCGGATCGCTCGGGAAGCGGACCTCGACCCGTACATCGCCCAGCCCCGCCGCCGTCAGCGGTCCGCGCAACACCGCCGCCAGCGCCTCGCGGGCGTTCTCGCGCGCCGCCGCCACGCGCTCGGGGCTCGCGGCCTCGGCCTGCGCGCTACGTTGCGCCGCGACCGACGTCTGCCGGCCGAGCGCCTCCGACGCGGCCCGCGTGACGAAGACGCCGCGCGTCCGGGTCAGGCTTTTCCTCGCTTCGTCGACATCGGCGCGGCCGACCGTCACGT
>CAXTRJ010000220.1:4304-5052 GCA_964246585.1 uncultured Sphingomonas sp.
GCTCTGGACGGTGCCCGACAGCTCGCCGACCTTGAGCGACCGCGCCTTGGAAAAGGTCGCGCTGACCACCTTCGAGACCGCGACGCCATCGTCACGCTCGACCGCGTATTTCTCGACATAGCGCTCGTAGCCGACATAGCCGGCGAACGCAATCGCCAGCACCGCGAGCGTGGCCAGGATCGCCCTAAGCATCGACGAAAGCCCTCCACGCCGCGCCGTCCCGCGTGGCGCGCCCGCGCGCCGCCAGGTCGATCAGATGCGCCAGGACCGATCGCTCCGCCGCCGGCACCAATCGCGCGTCCAGCCCGGCATACATCCGCGCGACCAGGTCGGGCAATGCGCCCACGCCCGCCGCGAGCAACCGGACGATCTGCCCTTCACGTTGCTTGCGGTGCGCCAGCATCCCGCGCACCAGCCGGCGCGGATTGTCGACCTGTTCCCCGTGACCGGGATAATAGACGCGGTCGTCGCGGGCGAGCAGCTTGTCGAGGCTGGCCATGTACGCGCCCATGTCGCCGTCGGGGGGCGAGACGACGCTGGTCGACCAGCCCATGACGTGATCGCCGGAGAACAGCGCGCCCGTCTCCGCCAGCGCGAAGGCGAGGTGGTTGGCGGTGTGGCCGGGGGTGGCGACCGCCGCCAATGTCCAGCCCTCGCCGGCGACGCGGTCGCCCTCGGCCATCACCCGGTCGGGCGCGTATTCGGGGTCGAACGCCGCGTCGGCGCGCGGCCCCGCGTCGGACAGGTG
>CAXTRJ010000221.1:0-4986 GCA_964246585.1 uncultured Sphingomonas sp.
GCCTCTACCGCGTGCCACGTGCCGACCGGGCTGCGGCCGTGCAGCGGGCGCTCGGGCACTCGTCGGCGACGATCACGCTCGCCGTGGCCGACCGGCGGAGGGTCGCGCCGGGCGTGACCCTGGCGATCTCGAACGAGGCGGCGGGCGGGTCGCCGGCGCCGGTGCCGACCGGGCCGGTCGTGGCGACGGGGCCGGTCCTCAGCCTTTAACGCCTGGCGGATCACACCGGCCGGTAACGCCGGGTGGCGGGATCCGGGCGGCCTTCGTAACGGCCTTTGACGCATTCGTTGAAGAACCGGCCCGCCGACGCGGCAGCGACAAAGGCGTCGTAGATCGCGCGCGGGACGCCGTAGTAGACGTATCGGCGGCGCGACTTGAACGCCACAGTCAGCGTCCCCGCGTCGTCGTCGAAAACGATGCGGTCGATCAGCGAGGAGCGGAGGCGGCGGGCTCTCATGCCAGGCGAAGCGACCGCGCGACTCGGCTGTTCCCGGCGAGTCGGCAAGACGAATCCCATTTGCGCCCAAGCGAGTTGGGGCGAAGTGATGGTCCCCTCGCTTCGTCGCGCAAATGTCACAGGTCGCTGTGCCGGGTCGGGTCGCTTGTACCAAGCGATTGACTTGGTTGCGACTTTGTCGGCCAATGCGCGCCGACGGTGATCGCCGTCGGAGGGATCACGATGCGTACGCGGAAGGTGGGGCTGATGACGACGGCGCTCCTCGCCACAGCGGCCGGCGCGCAGGAAGCGATGCCGCGCGCGGAACTGGCCGGTGTCGAGCGGGTGGTGGTGCGATGCCAGGCGGCCGGACCGGACGAGGCGCTACGCACGGCATTGTGCGCGCGGGTGGCGGCGCTAGCGCGGGCGAGGACGGGGCACCCCGTCCTGGTCGGGTCGGCGCCGGAGGCGGTGCCGAGCGGCGGCGGGCGGCACGACCTGACCGTGCTGGTCGACGTGGCGGTGGGCGAGGGCGGGACGCTGGCCGTGACGTTACGGCGCCAGCGGCATCCGTTCCTGCGCGACGCGGCGATCGCGGCAAGCTCGGACCAGCAATTCACCATCGCGCGCGCGGCGTTGCTGGATACGCCGGCGGAAGCCGATCCGGCGATCGCGCGGGCGCTCGACACGCTTGTGTTCGGCTGGCCGGGGCGGCCGCGGTTTTAATAAACGATAGCTGAAATCGAACGGGAGTAAGTGCATGAAGCGAGTGACGGTGAGCGAGCGTAGCGACGTATCGGCTGGCGGTTGCCAGTGCGCGAGCTGCGCCCAGGGTTTCGTGACGCTGCACCCCGATGCGTCGGCCGACCCTTTCGCCGGGACGGTCGCGCCCAACAACAAGCTGATCTGGACCGAGCAGCAGGCCGCGGCCAACCTCAACCGTACTGGGGCGAGCTGGGCCGTCGACAATTACGGCGTGCTCGACGACGGCGTGCTGACCTATGGCTTCTGGAACAGCTTCGAGCAGATTGCGGCGAGCTACTATGTCACGCCGGACGGTTCGGTCGCGTTCGACGAAGTGTTCTACGGCGAGGATTTCTCGGTCTTCACCGCCGGCCAGCGGGTCATGGCCGACCGCAATATCCAGGCGTGGGACGACCTGGTGTCGATCCGTATCGACGCCAACGCCGACGCCGCCAACGCCGACATCACCTACGCCAACACCTATACCGGGCCGTCGTCGGGGGCGTACGCCTACCTGCCGCTGGGCGACGAGGTGTACAGCTTCTACGACGATACCTACGGCTTCGAGGATGCTGGCCGGCTCGGCGGCGACGTGTGGATCAACGGCTTCTACGCGCCCAACCTGGCGACGACCGCGACCGGCTCCTACGCCTATTTCACCGTGCTGCACGAGACCGGCCACGCCTTGGGGCTGAGCCATCCCGGCGACTACAACGCCAGCGACGACGATGACGGCGACGGCACGCCCGACCCGATCACCTATCAGGGCGACGCGTACTTCTTCCAGGATTCGAACCAGTACACGATCATGAGCTATTTCGGCGAGGACGTGACCGGCGCCAGCTGGGTCGATTTCCAGAACCTCGCCTTCACCTACGCCATGACGCCGATGGTCCACGACGTGCTGGCGGTGCAGGAGATGTACGGCGCCGACATGACGACGCGGACCGGCGACACGACGTACGGGTTCAATTCGAACGCCGGGCGCGACGTGTTCGACTTCACCAAGACCGCGTCGCCAGTGGTGACGATCTGGGACGCGGGCGGCACCGACACGCTCGACTTCTCGGGGTTCAACACCGACGAGGTGATCAACCTGAACCAGGGCGCGTTCAGCAGCGCCAGCAAGGGCGCGACGCTCGATTACCTGAAGTCGATCGGGTTCGTGCCGGCGAGCTATACGCAAGCGCAGCTGACCGCGCTGTTCGCCAGCTATGGCAATGGCGCGCAGGGGCAGATGACCGACAACATCGCCATCGCCTATGGCGCGGTGATCGAGAACGCGACGGCGGGCGGCGGCAACGACCTGTTGATCGCCAACGAGGTCGCCAACGTGCTGAAGGGCGGCGCGGGTATCGACACCGCCAGCTACCGCGACGCGGGCGCGGCGGTGACGGCGTCGCTGGCCAATGATCGCGGCGCCAGGGGCGACGCGGCGGGCGACAGCTACATCGGCATCGAGCGGCTGGAGGGCAGCGCGTTCGGCGACACGCTGACCGGCGGCAACCGCGACGACGGGTTGGTCGGGCTCGCCGGCAACGACACGCTGAGCGGCGGCAATGGCCGAGACGTGCTGAGCGGCGGCGATGGCGACGACCGGCTCGACGGCGGTAACGGTGTTGACACGCTCGACGGTGGCGCGGGAGTCGACATCCTCGACGGCGGCAACGACGGCGACACGATGTCGGGGGGCGACGGCAACGACCGGTTGTCGGGTGGGAATGGTCGCGACACGATGGACGGCGGCGCGGGCAACGACACGCTCGACGGCGGCAACGACGACGATGTCCTGACCGGCGGTCTGGGCGACGACCGGATCGACGCCGGCAATGGCCGCGACACGCTGAACGGCGGGGCGGGGCGCGACATCCTGATCGGCGGCAACGACGACGACCGATTCCTGGGTGGCGCGGGGGCCGACACGATGACGGGCGGCAACGGCCGCGACGTGTTCGTCTTCGCCGACCTGGGCGACACCGACACGATCACCGACTTCCGCGGCCGCGAGGACAAGATCGACGTGAGCGACATCGACGCGGTCGCAGGCGGCGGGCTTGATGCGTTCCGCTGGATCGGATCGGCCGCGTTCTCGGGCGCGGCGGGTGAACTCCACACCTATACCGAGGGGCGCAACATGTTCCTGTCGGGCGACGTGAACGGCGACAAGATCGCCGACTTCGTCGTCGCGCTGGGGCAGCAGACGGTCGTGCAGGCGGACATCATCTTCGTCTGATCGCCGTTTCGATCGTCGGGAGGGCGCTCCGGTCATGGGACCGGGGCGCCCTTTCTCTTGCCAGGGTTTGGACTTCAGGGCGTGAACAGGAGCTCGACGAAGCCGTAATGCGTGTCGCCGGTGTCGGGCGCGTTCGGCGCCGAGCGGAGCAGGCGGCCCTTGGCCAGCAGCACCGCGCCGACCGCCAAGCGAAGGCGATCGGGGCTTAGCCAGTGGCGAACGCGGCCCTCGACTTGCGTACCGGCGTAGCGACCGGAAACGCCCGACGGATCGCGCACGGCGGTCGCGCCGAAGCTGTCGCTCGACTCCGCCAGCCAGAGCGGTCGCGCGGCGAGGTGGGCGGTCCACCGATTGGACGGGGCGACCTCGACGCGCGCGTCGGGGCTGAGCAAGTTAGCGCGCGACACCGCGCCGAGCAGGCCGGTCGGGCCGTACTCGAAAACGCGGGCGCCATAGAGGGTGTCGAACCGGCCCAGCGTCGGGCCCGGCCCTTGGCCGCTGGCGATGTCGAGCGCGAACTGGATGCGCGGCGACCAGCTGACCGGGACGGTATAGCCGATCGCGGCGCGGACGAGATGGGCGGCGACGCGGCGGTCGCGCGTGTCGCTGGCGGCGGTGGTCGCGCGGGCCTCGCCGACCTGCCACGCGGCCTCGACCTCGCCGTCGAACCGCCCGACCTTGGGTGGGAGGAGGACGCGGACGCCTGGAGTCCATAGCCGGCGGTCGCGCGTCGCGAAGCCGGAAGCGTCGCGTTCGGCGAGGCGGTAGGTGTAGAATTCGACGGTGGTGCCGGCGACCTCGGTTTGCGCGAAGGCGCCGAAGAACTGGAGCGCGGTGCGCTCGCGATCGAGCTGGGCGGCGTCGCGGCGGATCCGCTCGGGATCGTCGGGCAGGCGGTCGTGCGGCAGCGTCCAGAAGACGGTGGCGCGGGTCGCGCGCGCCTGCCAGTCGATCCGGCCGCCGGTGAACGCGTTGATCGTGTTGCGGTAGTTGTTCTCCGCCACCAGCCGACGCGAGCCGAGGTTGAGGTTGAACCGGCCAACCCTGGCGCGCGCTCCCGGCGCGACGTCGAGGCCGATCCAGGCCTGCATCGGCTCGAGCGCGTTGACCTCGGTGTCGGCGACCGTCGAGTCGACGCGCTCGAAGAAGGCGCGCGAGTCGATCAGCTCGCCACCGATGCTGACGACGCCCCGGCGGTATTCGGCGCCGAGGCGTGTCTGCGAAAAGATCGCGGCGTCCGATTCGGGGCCGACCGCGCGGGGCTGGCCGTCGATCGCTTCGCCCCGGACGCGTAGGCTGGCGGTGACGCTCAGGCCGTCTTCCTGCGCCACGGCGGGCGCGGCGACGACGAGCAACAGCGGCAGGAAGCGGAGGGCGGTCGTCATGGTGCTCCGGTATGGCGTCGGGACTGTGTCGCTGTATACGGCTGTATATCGAGCGACACGGGAAAGGGAACACCGGCATGGTAGCGCGACTGTTCGGGGTCGTCATCGGCGTGTTGCTGAGCGTCGCGGCGCCGGCCGGCGCGCGGCCGGCGCGCGGACCGGTGGTGCTGGCGGCGGCGAGCCTGCGG
>CAXTRJ010000222.1:0-4970 GCA_964246585.1 uncultured Sphingomonas sp.
TCTTCACCAGCTCGTACTCATGGTCGAGCAGCATGTCGAAATAGGTCATGTCCCACTCGATCGGCGTGGGCGTCCACGAGCCCTCAAGCCCCGATGTGATGGTGTGGTCGCCATAGCCGCTCTCATGCGTCGACGTCCAACCCAGCCCCTGCGCGGCGATGTCCGAACCCTCGGGCTCCACGCCGACATGGGACGGGTCGCCCGCGCCGTGCGCCTTGCCGAAGGTGTGGCCGCCCGCGGTGAGCGCCGCCGTCTCCTCATCGTTCATGCCCATGCGCGCGAAGGTCTCGCGCATGTCGCGCGCGGAGCCCATCGGGTTGGGGCAGCCGCCCGGGCCTTCCGGATTGACGTAGATCAGCCCGTGCTGGATCGCGGCGAGCGGATTCTCGAGCGCGAGGCCCGCCTCCTCGTCGATGCGGGTCTGGCCGAGCCACTCCTCCTCCGTACCCCAGTAGATGTCCTTTTCGGGCTCGAACACGTCGCGGCGTCCGCCGCCGAAGCCGAAGGTCGGTCCGCCCATGGACTCGATCGCGACGTTGCCCGTCAGGATGAACAGGTCGGCCCAGGAGAGCGCGGCGCCGTATTTCTGCTTGATCGGCCACAGCAGGCGGCGCGCCTTGTCGAGGTTGCCGTTGTCCGGCCACGAGTTGAGCGGCGCGAAGCGCTGCTGCCCCGCCGACGAGCCGCCGCGACCGTCGCCGGTGCGGTACGTACCCGCCGAGTGCCACGCCATGCGGATGAAGAACGGGCCGTAGTGACCATAGTCGGCCGGCCACCAGGGCTGGCTGTCGGTCATCAGCGCGGTCAGGTCCGCTTTCAGCGCGGCGTAATCAATCGACTTGAACGCCTTGCCGTAATTGAACTCGTCCCCGTACGGGTTCGACGATTTGCCCTTCTGGTGCAGGATGCCCAGCGACAGCTGCTCGGGCCACCAGTCGCGGCTGGTCTGACCGAGCAGCTTGCGCAGCGCCTCCGGCTGCTTCTGGGGATCGTTGATCGGGCTCTGTGACGTGATCGCGTCCATCTCGGCTACTCCTTTGGCGAATGTCGTTCGCGTGTCGGCGCGACGGGCCTGGTCGACTGGCCGTCTCAGTACACGCGGTCATGGACGACCACTACAAATTAATCCAATGAGTGAATGCTATTTGTACGATCGGATAAAGCGATTACCACGCCACTCCCCTCGCTCCGCCAGCTAGCCTATCTGGTCGCGCTGCACGAGCACCAGCATTTCGGCCGCGCCGGCGCCGCCTGCTTCGTCACGCAATCGACGCTGTCGGTCGGCATCGCCGAGCTGGAGCGGCTGCTGGGGACGTTGCTGGTAGAGCGCTCGAAGCGCAGCGTCCGCTTCACCGCGATCGGCGAGGAGGTCGTGGCGCGAGCCCGCGGCATGATCCACGCGGGCGAGGATTTGGTCGCGGTCGCGCAAGGGTCGCGCGAACCGCTGGTCGGCGCGATCCGGCTGGCGGCGATCCCGACGGTCGCCCCCTTCCTCTTGCCCGACATCCTGTCCGGCGTCGGGCGGGCTTGGCCGCGGCTCGACCTGTTCGTGCGGGAGATGCTGACGGCTCCGGCGTGCGAGGCCCTGCACCGGGGGGCGATCGACTGCGTCCTGCTGGCGCTCCCCGCCGAGTGCGGCGACGTTGACACGTGCGAGATCATGGTCGACCGCCTCTTCCTGGCGACACCCGCCGGCGAGGGCGACGCGCCAACGCCGCTCGAAGCGCCGATTTCGCTCGACCGGATCGACGACGACCGGCTGCTGCTGCTCGAGGACGGCCATTGTCTCAGGAATCACGCGCTGGCCGCGTGCAAGGTCGCCGAACCCGCGTCGGACGCGCGCCTCGTCGCGTCGACGCTGCAAACGCTGGTGCGATTGGTCAATGCCGGGCTGGGCGTGACCCTCCTGCCCCAAATGGCGGTCGCCGCCGGGATCCTGACGGGCTCGCGGGTGCATGGTCGCGCGATCGAGGGCGCGAGCGCGAACCGCCGCATCGCGCTGGTCTGGCGCAAGGGTCATCCGCGCGGAAACGAGTTCCGGCTGCTCGGGGGAACGATCCGCGACGCCGTCGCGCCGGCGCGACCCTGATCGTCAATCCCGACGATCGCCGCCGGGGGCCGGGTCGTCGACCGGCGCGCGATCGAGCGACCGCATCGCTTCGGTGATCGCGACCGTGCCGATGCTGACCCGGACGACGCGGGCGAGGAGCGCGATCATCGCCTCCTTGTAATCGGCGAAGCGATAGGTTCGGCCCCAAGCTGGTCGCGGGACGTTGTGTGGCGGTGTCTGATAGTCTCACACCGAAAGAGCGGAGCGCGCGTATGTCGCTCGTTCGTAGCCGCCACACCAAGCCGGAAATGATTGTTCGGCGGCTCGTTCACGGGATGGGATTTCGATATCGATTGCACGTCAAGAGTTTGCCATGTTCGCCGGACCTCGTCTTTCCAGCCCGGCGCAAGGTGATCCTGGTCCATGGCTGCTTCTGGCATCGTCATCCCGAGCCAGGCTGCAAGCTGGCGCGGCTACCCAAGTCGCGGCTGGATTTTTGGCTGCCCAAGCTTCAGGGTAATCGAGAACGAGACCTGAGGTGCCAGTCCGAACTGGCGGCCTTGGGATGGGGATTTCTGGTTGTCTGGGAATGCCAGTTGCGCGATACGGAACAATTGAAGAACGATCTGATCGCGTTCCTGACCGAGGATGCTGTCCAATGAAGGCTGTAGAGCTGTTCGCCGGAGCCGGTGGCCTCGGCATGGGAATCAGCAAGTCCGGATTTAAGCCCGTGCGCGTTGTCGAATGGGATCGGTGGTGCTGCGACACGATTCGCGAGAACCGAAAAGCGGGGAACAACGCGGTCAGATCATGGCCAGAACCCGTCGAGGGCGATGTTAGGGACGTCGACTTTTGTCCTTTACGGGGGCGCGTCGACCTAGTCAGTGGAGGACCGCCGTGCCAGCCTTTCTCGCTTGGCGGCAAACACCGGGCGCAGGGCGACAGTCGCGATATGTGGTCCGAAGCGGTGAGGGTCGTTCGGGAAGTTGAACCGAGAGCCTTCATCTTCGAAAACGTCAAGGGCCTGACCCGAGCGTCGTTCGCGACATACCTCGCTTATGTCGTTCACCAACTTACCTATCCGGAGATCGATCGTCGAGAGGGCGAGGAGTGGGCCGAGCATCTCGCGCGGCTCGAGCAGCATCATACCGCGGACCACCATTCGGGGCTGAAATACAATGTCGTTCATCGGGTGCTGAACGCGGCGGACTATGGCGTTCCCCAACGACGGGAAAGGGTCGTGTTCGTCGGGTTCAGGGCCGACACCGACGTGGCTTGGAGCTTCCCCGAAAAGACACACTCGCTCGACGCGTTGCTTTGGCGACAATGTCGCACGAATAAATATTGGGATCGGCACAAGGTCGCTCTTTTGGATCGGGGCCTCGATTGCCGTCTTCATGAACGCGGGATGAGGTTGTTGACCGCGCCAAGCGAAAAGCCGTGGCGCACGGTGCGTGACGCCCTCGCGGACTTACCAGAGCCTCACGACGGCCCCGATGTCGCCGTCCTTAATCATCGATATCAGCCAGGCGCGCGAGCCTATCCGGGCCATACGGGAAGCCCGCTCGACGAGGCCGCGAAGACGCTCAAGGCTGGCGTGCATGGTGTTCCGGGCGGAGAGAACATGCTCGCGCGACCCGATGGCACGGTCCGTTATTTCACGGTGCGGGAGTCGGCGCGCCTGCAGACGTTCCCGGACGATTACCGGCTGCACGGATCATGGACGGAAGCCATGCGTCAGCTGGGCAACGCCGTACCGGTCGAACTTGCCCGGGTCATCGGCAAGAACGTCGCGAAACATCTGAAGCGAGCGGCGTGATCTTGGCTCCGTACAATCCACTCGACAAGGCCAACCTTGCCCGAAGCATCGAAGCGGAGTTGCTTGTTCGCGCACCAAGCCCGCTTTCCGCCGTCGACGATATCGGCGGCGCTGGCATTTACGTCATCTACTATAGTGGCTCCTTCAACAGCTATGCCGCAGTTCGATCCGATCCCATCGAGCGTCGGTATGATACGCCGATCTACGTCGGAAAGGCGATACCGAAGGGTGGTCGCAAGGGCGGTCTGACAAAAGACGCGGGGAAAGGAGCGGCGCTCAGGGATCGGTTGAGACAGCATGCCGCGTCGATCGACGAAGCCGCCAACATCGACCTCGAGGATTTCAGCTTTAGGCACCTTGTCGTCGAGGATATCTGGATCCCGCTTGGCGAGAACATGCTGATCGAGACATTTCGGCCGATATGGAACCGGGCGATCGACGGTTTCGGAAACAAGGATCCTGGCAAGAGGCGGGCCGCTCAGTTCCTGTCGCCATGGGACGTGCTGCATCCCGGGCGATCCTTCGCGACCAAGCTCGCGGACGGCGGTCTGACCGAGGCGTTTCTGAACGAGCGCGTTCTTGATTACCTAGCCGGTCGGCCACTCAAGAAACTGCCTAGGCGCATCGAAGAACAAATCGAACAGCAAGAAAGCGACGCGGAGGACGCGGCGGACGACGTCGCGATTTAGGGGCGCGACTTCGCGGTGACTTCGGCGTCGAGAATGCTCTTGTGGTGCTTCCCGATGTCGCGCGGAGCTGGTCGAGCTCGGTGCCGGCCTCGTCGATCGATGGCTATCGCGGCTAAGCCGGCTCCCGACAAACCGTGATGATTCTCCCGGCTTGACTCCCTCGCCAGTTGGAACAGAATAGGAACATTCCAACCCGCGAGTCGCTTGAACCCCCGTGTCCACCACCATCACCGACCTGCGCGAAACGCTCCGCGCCATCGAGGGCGACCGGCACCGGCGCCGGCCGGCGCTGCCGTTCGGCGTCGGCGCGATCGACGGACGGCTGGCGCATGCCGGGCTGCGGCTCGACGCGCTGCACGAGGTCGCCGGGGCCAGCTCCTCGTTCGGCGACGACGCGTCCGCCACCCTGTTC
>CAXTRJ010000223.1:0-4887 GCA_964246585.1 uncultured Sphingomonas sp.
CCGAATACTTGCACGTCCTTCCTGTGATCGGGCCAGTTCCACGACGCCTGCACCACCGCCTGCGCCGCCGGATAGGTCAGCACCAGCGTCGCCTCGTCATCGACGCGGGCATAGGCGGGGTCGCGCTTGGTCCGCTGCAGCACCGCCGTCACCGAAGTCGGTGCCCGCCCGTCCATCAGCCACGTCATCAGGTTGATGCCGTAGCAGCCGAAATCGACCAGCGCGCCGCCGCCGTTCGCCACTGGATCGGTCAGCCAACCCAGGAACTCCGGCCCGACTCCGATCTCCTTCGGACCCCAATGGCCGTGGCGGAACACCGCCTTGCGCAACGGCCCGACCGCGCCGCCGGACAGCGCGGACTTGAGCGCGGAGCGACTGGGATACCAGGTCGTTTCGTAATTGGTCAGGAGGTGGATGCGGTGCCGCCGGGCGAGCGCCGCCATCGCCTCCGCGTCGGCGGCGGTGAAGGCCAGCGGCTTCTCGACCATGATGTGGATGCCGCGCGGCGCGGCCGCGGTCACGACGCCGCGGTGCTCGGCGATCGAGCCGAACGCGACCACCGCCTCCGGCTTCGTCGCGTCCAGCATCGGCCCGAGCGCGGCGTGGACGATCGCCGGGTCGAGCCGGTATTCGTCGACATAGCGCCGCGCCAGCGCCCGGTCGGGCTCGTAGATGCCGACCAGCGCGATGTCGCCGCGCTTCTCGCGCCCGAGCAGCCAGGCGACATGCCCATGCGTCAACCGCGCCACCGCGACGCGGACGGGGCGGTCCTGCGCCACGGCGGGCACGGCCGGGGCGAGCAGGGCTAGGGCGGCAACGAGCGCGGCAACCAGGGCGCGGATCATCGGCGCATTCCTCGTTCGAACAGGAGCGTAACATTACACGCGATCGCTCGGCAGGCCACCCGCGACGACGCACGTTTTATTGTTAGCGTAAGCGCCGGAAATGCTTTTTCCGTTAGCGTCAAAACCATTCGGTTGTGACCTGCTGTGTAGGCCTGAACGTGCAGCTACTTTAGTGCGACCGACAGGCTTGCACTTCCCGTATCGTCGGCCCGTAGCGTGAACCGATACTCCCCCGATGACGCGATCTTGAGAGCCACATCGTTCGCGCCGTACGAAAGCGGCATTCCGTTTGTCGCACCCAGGATCGGTTTGTCGCCTTCGGACCCCAGAACGATCGATTTCCAGTCCTCCGATGCGATCTTGAACGAGTAGTCGCCCGGATTAAGCGTTAGCGTCGTGCTCCACTCGCCCGTACCCGCCGGCGTCAGCGGTGTGGACGTCGACCATCCGTTCATTGACCCCCGAAGATAGACGGGGCCAGCGGCGACCGCCGCGACCAGTGAGCGGCTTTTGAAATCAACCCATCCGAGTTCCTCAGCGACGGCTCGCGTTATATCGTCGGCCAACGTCATGCCTCCTTCGCCGTTGGTCATAATCACGATGCCATCGCCGGAAATTTGGTTGATCCAAGCTTGCGAGAGGAAGCCGAGATTGCCGCCATAATGTCCTAAGCGCCTAGACGCGCCCTGCCCCCAGAGCTGGAATCCTAACCCCGAAACGTCGGCAACCGGCGAGAGCATGGCCGCCGCCGTTCGAGGAGAAACGATATGACCAGGTTCCTTGGCGGCCGCACGAACATCGATGAGCATCCGGGCGAGGTCGGCCGGCGTCGCCCATAGCCCTGCGGCAGCAAGCTCGGGATAGACGTAGACGTGATCGCGGATCGGGTCGCCGCCATCGTGCCCGCTTGCAGCGTTCTCCCTCTCCGCCCGCCCAAGCGGCTGCGCGAATCCGCTTCGAGTCATGCCGATCGGCGCCAGGACCTCGCGCCGCGCCACGTCGGCGAATGGGCGCTCGGTCACATCCTCGATCAGGGCTTGTATGATCATATAGCCGCCCCCGGAGTAGCTGAAGCCCGCACCCGGTCGCGCCTCCAAGCGGACGGCCGCGCTATTGGCCGGCGTTTTGCCGTCAAGCATCTGCACGAGATCGGGGCGTGCGGTTCCAGGCGGATAGCCCATGAAGCCGTGGACACCGAGACCGGCGGTGTGGCTGAGAAGCTGGCGCAGCGTGACATGGCCGGGAGGAAAACGCGTGTCGCTGGGAAGACGCCAGCGCCGCAGACGCGCGTTGACATCGCCGTCTAGGTCCAGCTTGCCTTGCTCCACAAGACGGAGCGCCAGGAGGGCGGCGACGGGCTTGCTGATCGATGCGGCCTGAAAGATCGTTTCCGGAGTGACTGGCGCGCACGTGCCGGCGTCGCGAACGCCCCAGCCCCGGCTCCAAGCGATACGACCCTGCCTAATCAGGGCGACGCCGACACCCGG
Source organism: uncultured Sphingomonas sp. (assembly GCA_964246585.1). GTDB lineage: Bacteria > Pseudomonadota > Alphaproteobacteria > Sphingomonadales > Sphingomonadaceae > Sphingomonas. The sequence goes on from CAXTRJ010000223.1 coordinate 2,333, forward strand.
CACCTTGAGCGTCCGCATCCGCTCCGTCAGCGCTTGCGGCTTGGTCGCGCTCCCGGTTAGCGCGGGAGTGATGCCGGTCTCGATACGATGGACCGCCCGGTGAGCGCTCGCCAGCACCGGCATTGCCGGGCAGCTCTTGGCGGGCACCGTTGGGATCTTGGGGGGTGACGTTTGGGCGTGAGCGTACGTGGCCGGCAGCATCGCCGTTCCCAGAATGCAAAGGATGCCAAGTGCGACCCGGTGGGTCGCGCGCGATCGGTTCCAGGTCGTCATAGCGGAAGCTTACGGTCGATTAGTAGGCAGTCAATCCAAGGTCGCCAGCTTGAACACACGCGTCACAACCGGTTCATTGTGACGCCGACAGCAGAACCACATCTTCTCGTGATTTCGATGTGTCAGAACCGCCGTTCAAAGCCATTATTTCCAATGGCGCCGAACGCGCCATCTAGCCACTTCCCCGACCGCTGGCCGACATGCCTCATTCTTCGGCCACACCGCCGGGCGGACACCAACGCCGCTGTCCTACAGCCCCGCTTCCATGCCAAAGGGATCGGATGCGTTCACCCCTTTCCGCTCGGCGACCATGCTCCAATCCATCCGCCCGCGCGCGCGTCCGCGATGAGGGCGTGACTTTCGCGACCTTTGAGCGGCCGCGCCGGCGCTTGGTGGCGCGCGGGGCACCTCTAAACATTCTCAACATTCGCGCCGGCCAACACCCATGAGCGCCTCCCTCGCCAGCGACGTCCTCGTCATCGGCTCGGGCGCGGCCGGGCTCACCGCCGCGCTCAACCTCGCCGGGCGGTTCCGCGTCACCGTGCTCGCCAAGGGGGCGCTCAACGAAGGGTCGACCGCCTGGGCCCAAGGCGGCATCGCGGCGGTGCTGGAGCCGGGCGACACGTTCGACAACCATGTCGAGGACACGATGGTCGCTGGCGCGGGGCTCAACGATCGCGGCGTCGTCGAGTACGTCGTCAGCCAAGCCCCCGCCGCCATCGCGCGACTCACCGAGTTGGGTGTGCCGTTCGCCACCGAAGGCGACGCCTTGCACCTGACGCGCGAGGGCGGGCATTCGCACCGGCGGATCGTCCATGTCGCCGACGCCACCGGCTGGGCGGTGCAGGAGGCGTTGCAGCGCGCGGCCGAGGCGCACCCCAACATCACCCTCATCCCCGACCAGGTCGCGATCGACCTCGCCACCTCGCGCCACGAACAACGCTATTCGGGCGCGGGGCATGTCTGGGGCGTCTACGCGGTCGACGCGCGGACGGGGACCGTCGCGCTCTACACAGCGCCTGCGACGATTCTCGCGACGGGCGGCGCGGGGCGGACCTACCTGTTCTCCACCGCGCCCCGCGGCGCGACCGGCGACGGCATCGCCATGGCGTGGCGCGCGGGCGCCAGGGTGTCGAACATGGAGTTCATGCAGTTCCACCCGACCTGCCTGTACAATCTCGACATCAAGAATTTCCTGATCACCGAGGCCGTGCGCGGCGAGGGCGGTCGGCTGCTCAACCCGGAGACGGGCCACCGGTTTATGCCCGATATCGACCCGCGCGCCGAGCTCGCCCCGCGCGACGTGGTGGCCCGGGCGATCGACGCCGAGATCAAGCGGCGCGGGCTTGATTACGTCCACCTCGACATCAGCCACCAGCCGCCGGCGTTCGTCCGCGAGCATTTCCCCAACATCCACGAGAAGCTGCTCGGGCTCGGCATCGACATGACGACGCAAGCCATCCCGGTGGTGCCGGCGCAGCACTACACCTGCGGCGGCATCCTGGTCGACCGCGACGGGCGCACCGACCTGCCCGGGCTCTACGCGGCGGGCGAGTGCACCCAGTCGGGGCTGCACGGGGCCAACCGCCTGGCGTCCAACTCGCTGCTCGAATGCTTCGTCTTCGGCGAGGCGGCGGCGGCGCATATCGCTGCGCACTGGGACGCGCTGCCGCCCGTGCCGACGATCCGTCCGTGGGACGAAAGCCGCGTCACCGATTCGGACGAAGAGGTCGTCATCAAGCAGAACTGGACGGAGATCCGCCGGTTCATGTGGAACTATGTCGGCATCGTCCGCACCACCAAGCGGCTGGAGCGCGCGCAGAACCGGATCCGCATGATGACCGACGAGGTGGCCGATTACTACGGCCATTTCCGTGTCACCCCCGACCTGATCGAGCTGCGCAACCTGCTCCAGACCGCCGAGCTGATCGTCCGTTCGGCGCTGCAGCGCCGGGAGAGCCGCGGGCTGCACTACACGCTGGACTACCCGCACATGGCGGCCGAGGCGGTCGACACGATCCTCGTCCCGTGAGCGACACGTCGCTTCGCCGCGTCACGGGCGCGGCTTGTCGCGGAAACCTGATTTCCTTTGTTCCCCGCGATGACGGCATGCCTATGATCCACCGTGTGGGGAGTGGGCGTGGTTTGTTGATGGGACGAGCAGCGATCGGTCGATGGTCGGCGGCGGGAGCGATCCTGCTGGCGCTGACCAGCTGCGGCTCGGGCTCGCGGCCTAGCGCGGGCGCGGGCACCGCCGGCGAGCGGCCGGCGCAGGTCTCCGT
>CAXTRJ010000224.1:0-4860 GCA_964246585.1 uncultured Sphingomonas sp.
GTCGTCGCCCAGCCAGCGCGGGTCGAGCGCCAGCATCGCCGCGTTGTACGCCCCCGCCGAATGGCCGGCGAGGACGAGGCGGTCGGGGTCGCCGCCGAACTCGCCGGCGTGGGCGCGCACCCAGCGCACGGCGGCGGCATTGTCCTGGAGAAAGGCGGGGAAGCGCACCCGCGGCACCAGCCGATAGTCGGGCACCGCGACGACGAACCCCCGTGCCGCGAGCGCGCGGGCGACGAAGGCGTAGCCGGTCCTGGTTCCCGAACTCCACGATCCGCCGTAGAAGAAGACGATCACCGGTCGCGATGCCGCCCCCGCCCCGCGTGGCGCATAGACGTCGAGGCGCTGGCGCGGGTCGGGGCCGAACGCGGCGTCGCGGACCACCAGCGTGACACCGCCGTCCTTGGGCACCAGCGCGTCGAAGGTCTTCAGCGGCGAGCAGGCGGCGGCGAGCAAGCCGAGCAGCGCCCCGAGCAGGCGCCCCCGGCCGAGCTTCGCCGGCGATCTCAACGGGCGATGCCGCCCGCCGCCAGCACCGCCAGCGTCACCAACTCGCTCGCGGTCGAGGTCATCGGTGCGATCTGGACCGACTTCTCCATGCCGACCAGCATCGGCCCGATGACCGTGTCGCCGCCCAGTTCGCGCAGCAGCTTGGCCGAGATGTTGGCGCTTTGCAGCCCGGGCATGATCAGCACGTTGGCCGGGCCGGACAGCCGGGCGAAGGGGTAATTCGCCAGCTGCTTGGGGTTCAGCGCGACGTCCGGGGTCATCTCGCCCTCGAACTCGAAACCGACGCCGCGCCGCTCCAGCACCGATACCGCGCTGCGGATGTCCTCGAGCCAGCGGCCCTCGGGATTGCCGAAATTGGAGTAGCTGAGGAAGGCGACGCGCGGCTCGTGCCCCATCCGCCGAGCGACCAGCGCGGTCTGTTCGGCGATGTCGGCCAGTTCCTCGGCCGACGGGCGCTCGTTGATCGTCGTGTCGGCCATGAACACGGTGTGCGTCTGCCCGACCATCAGGTGGATGCCGAACGGGGTGCGGCCAGCCTCCGGGTCGATCACGCGGCGGACCTCGCGCATGGTGTGCGCGTAGGTGCGGGTAATGCCGGTGATCATCGCCTCGGCGTGGCCGAGCTGGAGCAGCACCGCGCCAAAGATGTTGCGGTCCTGGTTGATCATCCGCTCGCAATCGCGACGGAGGTAACCGCGGCGCTGGAGCCGAGCGTAGAGGAAGTCGACCATCGCCGGGACCAGCGGCGAATGACGGCTGTTGTGCAGCTCATATGACGACGGGTCGTCAACGCCGAGCGCGCGAAGGCGATCGGGGACGTCGTCACGCCCGACGAGCACGGGGGTGCCGTAGCCGCCCTCCTTGAAGGCGATGGCGGCGCGGAGCACGACCTCCTCCTCGCCCTCGGCGAACAGGACGCGGCGGGGGTGCGCGCGGGCACCCTCGTATGCCAGCGTCAGCACTGAGGTGGTCGGGTTGAGCCGGGCGCGCAGGCTCTGGCGATAGGCGTCCATGTCGAGAATCGGCTTGGTCGCCAGCCCTGAGTCCATCGCCGCCTTGGCGACGGCGGCGGGGACGATCTCCATCAAGCGCGGGTCGAACGGCGCGGGGATTATGTAGGCGGGGCCGAAGACGTGGCGGACGCCGTAGGCGACGGCGACCTCCTCCGGTACGCGTTGCCGCGCCAGTTCGGCGATGGCGTGCGCGGCGGCGATCTTCATCGCGTCGTTGATCCCCGTCGCGCGGACGTCGAGCGCGCCGCGAAAGATGAACGGGAAGCCGAGCACGTTGTTGACCTGGTTCGGGTAATCCGAACGGCCGGTGGCGACGATCGCGTCGGGGCGCGCGGCCATCGCCTCCTCCGGGCGAATCTCGGGCTCCGGGTTGGCCATGGCAAAGATGATCGGCGCGGGGGCCATGTCGCGGACCATGTCGGGCCGGAGCGCGCCCGCCGCCGACAGGCCGACGAACACATCGGCGCCGTGGAGCGCCTCGGTCAGGGTGCGGCGATCGGTGACGGCGGCGTGGGCGGACTGCCACTGGTTCACGTCGTCGCGCCCCTGATAGATGACGCCGCTGCGATCGCACATGATGACGTGGTCGGGTCGCATCCCCATCGCCTTCAGCAGTTCGGTGCAGGCGATCGCCGCCGCGCCGGCGCCGTTGACCACCATGCGGACGTCGCCGAGCTTACGCCCGGTCAGGAGGCAGGCGTTGATCAGCCCGGCGGCGCAGATGATCGCGGTGCCGTGCTGATCGTCGTGGAAGACGGGGATGTTCATCCGCTCGCGCAGCGTCTGCTCGATGATGAAGCATTCGGGGGCCTTGATGTCTTCCAGGTTGATGCCGCCAAAGGTCGGCTCCATCAACTCCACCGCGTCGATGAAGCGGTCGACGTCCTCGGTCTTCAATTCGATGTCGATCGAATCGACGTCGGCGAAGCGCTTGAACAGCACCGCCTTGCCCTCCATCACCGGCTTGGCGGCGAGCGCGCCGAGATTGCCGAGCCCGAGGATCGCGGTGCCGTTGGAGATGACCGCGACGAGGTTCCCCTTGGCGGTATAATCGTAGGCGGTGGCGGGATCGTCGGCGATGGCGCGGACGGGGACGGCGACGCCGGGGGAATAGGCCAGCGCCAGGTCGCGCTGCGTCGCCATCGGCTTGCTCGCCACGATCTCTATCTTGCCGGGCCGCCCTTCCGAATGGAACAGCAGCGCCTCGCGCTCGGAAAATTGTAGGTTGGGTTCGTCGGACATCGGGGCTCCTCGGACGGACGAACCTTACGGGGTGTTCCGCGCGATGGGAACGCCTAGCCGCGCGTGTCGAAGTGGTGGCGCGCCGCCTCGATCCGGTCGACGTTGCGCGCCGCCCAGACCCACACGCCGCAGAACGCCTCGCTGAGATCGGCGCCGAGATCGGTCAGGCGGTATTCGACCTTGGGCGGTACGACCGGATGGACGGTACGGACGACCAGCCCGTCGCGCTCCATCAATCGCACGGTTTGCGTCAGCATCTTCTGGCTGATCCCGTCGCACAGCGCGGCGAGGCGAGTGAAGCGCAGTTCGCCATGCTCGGTCAGCACCTCGAGCACGATCATGGTCCACTTGTCGGCGATGCGGCCGATGATCTCGGTGACCAGCGCCTCGACGCGCGGATCTAGGTTCTCGGGATAGTCGTGCGCGTGGGTGGCCATGGTTTCCCGCTGGTTCGTAGTGCACTTTCCGGTGCCTTCTTTCCGACGGTAACCGCCCCGCCTACCTCGTGTCCAGCTTCACGAGGAGGACCATCATGGACATCACCGGCAACACCATCCTGATCACCGGCGGCGGGTCGGGCATCGGCCAAGGGCTGGCGGAAGCGTTCCACGCCAAGGGCAACCGCGTCATCGTCGCCGGCCGCCGCGCCGAGCCGCTGGAGGCGGTGGCGCGCGCCAATCCGGGAATGGCGACCGCGCTGCTCGACGTGGCCGACGCCGCGTCGATCGAGGCGCTGGCGGCGCGCGTCGTCGCCGAATTTCCGGCGCTCAATGCCGTCATCCACAATGCCGGCATCATGCGCGCCGAAGACTTGGCGGGCGACTACGACACCAGCGACGCCGAGACGACGATCGCGACCAACCTGCTGGGGCCGATCCGGCTGACGGCGGCGCTGCTGCCGCACTTCAAGGCCCAGCCGCGAGCGTCGGTCGTGACCGTATCATCGGGTCTCGCCTTCGTTCCATTGGCGGCCACGCCGACCTACAACGCGACCAAGGCGGCGATCCACAGCTGGTCGCAGGCGCTGCGGGCGCAACTCGCCGGCACCGCGATCGACGTGGTCGAGATCGTCCCGCCGGCGGTCGCCACCGACCTGATGCCCGGCCACGCGGCGAACCCGAACTCGATGCCGCTGGACGCCTATATCGAGGAGGTAATGGCACTGATCGAAGCGAACTCGAAGGCGCACGAAATCTGCGTCGAGCGGGTCGGGTTCCTTCGCAACGCCGAACGTGAAGGCAAGTACGACGCGGTGTTCGGGATGCTGAACGGAGCGCGGTGACGCGTTCCCCGGTGGCACGCGCTAGGCAAGGCGCGTGCCACCGGCTATATCATCCGAATGGAACACGAGCCCGGCATCTTCGAGCAGCGCGACTTGGAAGCGGAAGAAGCGTCGTTGGCGCGCGCGCGCGCCGACATCGCGGCGGGGCGCGTCTATCCGCATGAAGAGGTCGCCGCTTGGTTGCGAACCTGGGGCACGCCGGATTTTAAGCCGTTCCCGCACAGATGGCGAAAGTAATCTGGACTGACGATGTCATCGTCCGGCTTGGCCTGATCGTCGAGTATATCAACCTGTTCGACCCCAGCGCCGCGACCCGTATGGGTCAGCGCCTTATCACCGCCTCAGAAAGCCTTTGCGACTTCCCCAATCGGGGCCGTCCGGCTGGCGACGGCTATCGCGAGCTGCCCAGCATACGGCCCTACATCATCCTGTATGAGGTCGATGGCGACGCGATCTTCATCCTCGACGTGCGACACGGCGCGCAAGCGCCGCGAGATGCGTGAAGCTGACGGGTGACGTCCGCCCTTACCCCGATGATGGCGCAGTACCTCGCGTTGAAGGCGGAAGCGCCCGATTGCCTGCTGTTCTATCGCATGGGCGATTTCTTCGAGCTGTTCTTCGACGACGCGCGCGCCGCCGCCGCGTGCCTCGACATCGCGCTGACCGCGCGAGGCGAGCATGACGGCGCGCCCGTGCCGATGTGCGGGGTGCCGGTCCATGCCGCCGAGGGGTACCTCGCGCGGCTGATCAAGGCGGGGCACCGCGTCGCCGTCGCCGAGCAAACGGAGACGCAGGCTGCGGCGCGCGCGCGCGGCG
>CAXTRJ010000225.1:0-4832 GCA_964246585.1 uncultured Sphingomonas sp.
GATGGCGGCGAAGCCGATCGCGACCAGCGCCGGGGTGGACCCCGCGCCGACGCCGAGCGCCAGCAGCAGCGCGAGGAGCGTGGCGCCGGTCGTCTGGCCGAGCAGGCGAACGGTCGACACGAGCCCACCGGCGGCGGCGGCGCGGTCGCGCGGCGCGGAGCCGATGATGAGCCTGGCGTTGGGTGGCAAAAAGATGCCGAACCCCGAGCCGCATAGCGCCATGCGCCAGGCGACGTCGAACCAGCTCGGATCGGCGGGCATCGTCGCCAGGAACGCCAGGGCGGTGATCGAGATCGTCATGCCGATGCCGCCTAGCAGGCCGGCGGGAACGCGGTCGGACAGCCAGCCGGCGAGTGGCGCGACCACCATGTTGGTCAGCGGCCAGGGCGCGATCGCCGCGCCGATCTCGACTGGAGTGAAGCCCGCGGCGCTGAGGCGGAACGGCATCGACAGGAGCAGCGTCATCGACGCGACGAAGGCGGTGTAGGCGCCCGTCGCCGACAGCGCGAGGACCGGCCGGGCGAGCAGGTCGACGGGCAGGATCGGTCTGGGTTCGCCCAGCTCGCGTCGGATGAAGAACGCGCCCAGGACCAGCCCAGCGAGGACGACGGCGGCCGAGACCACCGGGCTATCGCCATGCACCGCGCTTTCCGCTCCGCCGATGACCAGGCCGAAGGTCGCGGCGCACATCACCGCGCCCGCGAGGTCGAACGGCTGCGCTTGGGGTGGCGGATCGGGCAGCGCGCGGCCGAGGAGAAGCGAGGCGACCGCGAACGGCACCGCGCAGGCGAACACCCAGGGCCAGGGCGCGATCGCCAGGACCAACCCGCCCAGCGTCGGGGCGAACGCCGCCGCGCTCGACACCACCACCGAGTTGATCCCGAGGCCACGGCCGAGCTGATCGGCGGGGTAGATCAGCCGGAGCAGCGCCGCCGAGACGCTGAGCGCCGCCGCCGCGCCCAGCGCCTGCATGACGCGGACGATCAGCAGGAAGGGCAGGCTTTGCGCGAAGAAGCACAGGACGGTGGCGACGGCGAACAGCAGCTGCCCCGCCTGGTACATCCGTTTCAGGCCGATCCGATCGCCCAGCCCGGCGAAGGGCAGCAACATCATCACCAGCGTCAGCTGGTAGACGGTGACGACCGACACCACCGCGCTGCTCTCCACGCCCAAGTCGCGGGCGATCGTCGGGAGCGCGACGCTGGCGATGGCGCCGTCGATCACGACCAGCGCGGTGCCGAGCGAGATCGCGACGATGGCGAGGTAGCGGCGGGGCAGGGGCAGGCCGTCGGTCATCGCCAGCATAACGGCCATGGCACGGATGCGTTGCGACGCGCGCGATGTGACGCCAAGGTGTCGCGAAACGCGGAAGGGACGAGGATGAAGCGAACGGCGGGGTTGTTGATGATCGCGGGGTTGCTTGGCGGGACGGCGTTGGCGCAAACGACGCCGATGAACGACACCGCGCCCCCAGCCGCCATCGAGGCCACCGCCGACGACCCGCACCGCTGGCTGGAGGACAAGGACGGCGCGAAGGCGCTCGCCTGGGTCGAGGCGGAGAACGCGCTGACGCTGCCGCGCCTGGAGGGCGATCCGCGCTACCAGACGTTCTTCGCCGAGGCGCTGGCGATCGCGTCGGCCGAGGATCGCATTCCGATGCCCGATCAGCGATACGGCCGGGTGCTCAATTTCTGGCGCGACGCAGCGCGCCCCCACGGGATCTGGCGCTGGGCGACCGAGGAAAGCTACGCGACCGCGACGCCGGCCTGGACGACGCTGATCGACCTCGACGCACTGGGCAAGGCCGAGGGCAAGGAGTGGGTATGGAAAGGCGCGACCTGCCTCCAGCCCGACGAGCGGCGTTGCCTGATGGCGTTGTCGGAGGGCGGCGAGGACGCGGTGACGTATCGCGAGTTCGATCTGGCGACGGGCCGGTTCGTCGAGGGTGGCTTCGTGCTGCCACGGTCGAAGCAGGTCGCCGCCTGGGTCGACCAGGACACGTTGCTGGTGTCGCGCGACTGGGGCGCGGCGACGACGACGGCGTCGGGCTATGCCTTTGTCGTCAAGGAGGTGAAGCGGGGGGCGCCGCTGGCCGCCGCGCGGGAGGTCTCCCGTGGGCAGGCGTCGGACCAGCTTTACACCTCGGCCAGCGTCTTCACCGACGCGGGCGGCGACCGGGCGGTGATCGTCCAGCGCCGCGCGACGTTCTTCGGCAGCGAGAAGTCGATCCTGGTCGGGGGCGAGTTGCGCAAGCTCGACATCCCGGCGCGGGTCGCCCCGGTCGGGCTGGTCGATGGGCGGATGGTGTTCCAGACCAGCGAGGCGTGGGGGGCGGTGCCGGCGGGGGCGATCGCCGCGGTGCCGCTGCGCGACCTGGAGGCGGGGCGGTTCACGCCCGCGACGGTGTTCGCGCCGGGACCGCGCCAGTCGGTCGACGGGGTCGCGACGACGCGCTCGACGATCGTCGCCACGATCTATGACAATGTGCGCGGCCGGGCGGTGGTGTTCACGCCGGCGTCGAACGGCTGGACGAGCCGGTCGGTGACGTTGCCCGACAACGCGGCGGTCGACGTCGCCAGCGTCGACGAGCGCAGCGACCGGGCGTATCTGACGGTCGCCGGGTTCCTGTCGCCGACCGCGCTCTACACGCTCGACGCGGCGAGCGGCGCGGCCGCGCGGATCAAGACGCTGCCGGCGAAATTCGACGCCGATGGCCATGTCGTGGACCAATTCGAGGCGACCTCGACCGACGGGACGAAGGTGCCGTATTTCGTCGTCCACCGCCGCGACGTGCCGCTCGACGGCTCCACGCCGACGATCATGACCGCCTATGGCGGGTTCGAGGCGTCGATGACGCCGTACTATTCCGGCGTGACCGGCAAGCTGTGGCTGGAGCGCGGCGGCAGCTTCGTGCTGGCCAATATCCGCGGCGGCGGCGAGTTCGGGCCGGCGTGGCACGACGCCGGGCGCAAGACCAAGCGGCAGGTGATCTATGACGACTTCGCGGCGGTGGCGCGCGACCTGGTATCGCGGAAGCTGACCAGCCCGGCGAAGCTCGGCATCTATGGCGGGTCGAACGGCGGGCTGTTGATGGGGGTGCAGTTCAACCAGCATCCCGAGCTGTGGCGCGCGGTGACGATCCAGGTGCCGTTGCTCGACATGATGCGGTACGAGGACATCGCGGCGGGGGCGTCGTGGGTCGACGAATATGGCAGCGTCAAGATACCGGAGGAGCGCGCGTTCCTCGAGCGGATCTCGCCCTATAACAACATCCGGCGCGGGGTGGCGTATCCCGAGCCGTACATCTGGACCACGACCAAGGACGACCGGGTCGGGCCGCAGCATGCGCGCAAGTTCGCGGCACGGTTGAAGGAATATGGGCTGCCGTACCTGTTCTACGAGAATACGGCCGGCGGGCATTCGGGGGACGCGGACATCGCGCAAGGGGCGCGGTTGCAGGCGTTGCAGACGGTGTATTTCGCGCAGAAGCTGATGGGGGCGGGGGAGGTGGCGGCGAAGTAGATGGATTGCCACCCCGGCGAAGGCCGGGGTCCAGTCACACGGACCTATGCGACGCCGGGCGAGACCGACGAACAAGCTTCACCTGACTGGGCCCCGGCCTTCGCCGGGGTGGTGCTTGGTTTTAAGGGCGGCATCTAACCTGCGAGCGCGTCGAGCAACTGATCCTTCGTCATTTTCGACCGCCCCGGGATGTCGCGCTTCTTCGCCGCCTCGTACAGTTCCGCGCGGGTGCGATGGTCGCGGTACTTGGCCGATTTGTGCGCCACGTCGTCGGGCTGGGCGGAGAACTGCTTGCCCGCTTTCGTGTCGGCGCGCTTCTTGGCGGTGGTGCGCTGGTACTCCTCGTCGGTCAGCGCCTCGCGGGCGTCCTTGGGGAGGTATCGCTCGCCGGTGTCGCCGCTGTTCGCGCCCGACTTGGTGCCCCATTCCTCCTCCGACCACTGGTGGAGCGAGTTATGGGCGTCGTCCTTTGCGCCAAGATAGCCGCCGCCGCGCTTCTTATACTCGGCGACCGCCATTTGCGCCTTGCGCGCCGACCACTGGCCGGGCTTGCCGCCCTTGGGCTCGGAGGTCACCTCGGCCTTGACATGGTCCCACAAGGCGGGGTCGGATTTCTCGGCGGTTTCGCTCATGGCAGGGGCAACCGCCGAACGCGGGCGACGTTCCCCGCCCGTCGGGAACGCTCCCGACGCGACGGCGTTGGCGTTGCACCGCAGCAGAAGAGAGTTGACCATGACGACTGACACGGCCGCGCCGGCGGGGGCCGCGCCGACGATCCTGGAGGCGATCGTGCGCAAGCGATGCGTCACCGCGATGTACAACCGCGTCGTGGTGACGCTGGCACCGCATGTCCTGTTCACCCGCCACGGCGACCTCCATGTCGACGCGATCACGCTCGCCCGCGATGGCCGGCCGCCGCGCGAGGTGAAGATGGGGACGTTCAAGCTGGCCGGGCTGGGCGCGCTGGCGCTGACCGAGCGGCCGTTCACCGCAAGCGCGATGCCGCGCCCTGGCGAGCCGAAATATGGCGACGAGATCGTGATGGCGGTCGAGGGTTGAGGCCCGGTACGCGCCGAGCCTGGCGCGGCCGCCTAGTCACGGGCAGTCGCCGACGCGCCGGCCGGTCATCCGGCCGTTGAAGCCCATGCGGCCGTTCTCGCCGTGGATCAGCGTGGCGAAGTTCAGGTCGTAGCTGTCGGGGGTCGATCGCCCGGTCAGCCGCGCGCTCCCGCGATCGAAGCCGGGCGCGGTCGGCGGGCAGGCGGCGGCGATGGTGACGCGCCCGCTGGCGAAGCTGGCCTCCGTCACGC
>CAXTRJ010000226.1:0-4733 GCA_964246585.1 uncultured Sphingomonas sp.
GCCGGGCCCCTGGCGAGGCCGCCTGGCGCGCCGCCGCCGACGCGGCGCTCGCCCACGCGCGACCGCTCGAGCACAATGCGTTCAAGGTCGAACTCGCCAAGGGCGCGATCGTCCGTGCGCTCACCACCGTGGGAGCGATGGCATGACGACCCTGGGCAAGCCCGTCAGCCGCGTCGACGGCCGACTCAAGGTGACCGGGACCGCGCCCTATGTCGCCGACGTCGCGATCCCCGGCATGGCGTACGGCGTCGTCGTCGTCAGCCCCGTGGCCAAGGGTCGTCTGCGCGCGCTCGACGCATCGGACGCCGAGCGCGCCGCGGGCACGATGATGGTGCTGACCCATCGCAACGCGCCGCGGCTGGGCGACATGCCGATGGAGATGGTCGCCGATGGCGGGCTCGGCGAGGCGCGCGCGCCGCTTCAGGACGACCGCATCCACTATGCCGGACAGCCCGTCGCGGTCGTCATTGCCAACACGCTCGAGCGCGCGACCGAGGCGGCGGCGCGGGTGCGCGTCGACATCGCGGCCGAGCTTTGGCGGCTCGACCTGAATGAGGGACTGGCCGAGGCGAAGTCGCCCGAGCTGTTCAACGGCGAGCCGATGCTGAAACACGACGCGGGCGACGCGGGCGCAGCCCTCGCCGCCGCCGCCGTTAAGGTCGAGGAGCGCTACACCACCCCCGTCGAGCAGCACGCGCCGATCGAGACCCCCGCCGCCACCGCGCGCTGGGACGGCGACCGGTTGACGATCCACAGCACCTCGCGCTGGATGAAGGGATCGCAGCAGGTGTTGGCCGCCGTGCTCGGGCTGACGCGCGAGCAGGTCCACGTGATCTGTCCGTATATCGGCGGCGCGTTCGGCTCGAAAGGCTTCCTGTTCGACCATGCGATCATGGCGGCGATGGCGGCGCGGGTCGCCGGACGGCCGGTCAAGCTCGCGCTCACCCGCCAGCAGATGTTCGACGGTCATGGGCAGCGCCCGCCGACGGTGCAGACGCTGGCCTTGGGCGCGACGCGCGAGGGACGTTTGACCGCGATCCGGCACCTGACGACGACGCAGACGTCGGAGATCTCGAACTATGTCGAACCCGCCGGGCGCGCGTCCAAGAACGTCTACGCCTGCCCCAATATCGAGATTTCGCACAAGCTGGTGACCGTCAACACCAGCTCGCCCTGCCCGATGCGCGGGCCCGGGGAGGGCCCGGGCTGCTTCGCGATGGAGGCGGCGATGGACGAGCTCGCGGTCGCGACCGGCCTGGACCCCGTCGAGTTGCGCCTGCGCAACCTGACCGCGAACGATCCCGACACGGGCAAGCCATGGTCGAGCTATCACCTGCGCGACTGCTTCACCGAAGGCGCGCGACGCTTCGGCTGGTCGCGACGGACCGCCGCCACGGGCTCGATGCGCGATGGTGATGAACTGATCGGCTTCGGCGTCGCCACCGCACTCTACCCCGAACAGCGCTCGGAGGCGGACGCGCGCGCGACGCTCGGCCTCGACGGCCGCGTCACGATCGCCAGCGCGACGCACGACGCGGGGCATGGCACCTATACCGTGATGACCCAGATCGCGGCCGACGCGCTTGGGTTGCCGCCGGAGCGGGTCAGCTTCCGCCTGGGTGACAGCGCGTATCCCAACGCGCCGGCGTCGGGCGGCTCGCGCGGAACCTCCACGATCGGGTCGGCGGTGGTGGCGGTGTGCGACGCGCTGGGTCGCGATCTCGCCCGGCGCGCCTCCGCCGACCGCGCTTCGCCGCTCGCCGGCATCGACATCGCTCGCATCGCGTCGGGCGGCGGGCGCGTATTCCGGCGCGATCGGCCGTCCACCGGTGAAAGCTGGAGCGCCATCATGCGCCGCGCCGGGCTGTCCAAAATCGAAGTTGGCGCGCACGCGGCGGCGGGCCGCGAACGCGACACCCACGCCTTCTACTCGTTCGGCGCGCATTTTGTCGAGATACGCTTCGATCCGGTGACGCGCCGCCTGCGCGTCGCGCGTTATGTCGGCGTGTACGATCCGGGGCGCGTGCTCAATCCCAAGCAGGGGCGCAGCCAGATCCTCGGCGGCGTCGCCTTCGGCATCGGCATGACGTTGATGGAGGAGGGCGTCTACGATCCCAAGTCGAGCGGCCGCGGCCGGCTGGTGACGGCGAGCCTTGGCGATTACCACATTCCCGTCGCGGCCGACTTCCCGTCGATGGACGTCCATTTCCTCGATCGGCCCGACCCGCACGTCAATCCGATGGGCGCGCGAGGCTTCGGCGAGATCGGGCTGGTCGGCCTTCCCGGCGCGATCACCAGCGCGCTTTTCCACGCCACCGGCAAGCGCATCCGCGACTTGCCGGTCACCATCGACAAGCTGCTGTGATCGGCCGAAAAACTGTTGGTGCCCCCGAGAGGACTCGAACCTCCGACCTGCGGTTTAGGAAACCGTCGCTCTATCCGGCTGAGCTACGGGGGCATCGCGGTTTTTTAGGACGAGGGCGCCCGGGGGTCAATCGGGTCGCCGCCACGACGGCGCGAGGCCGGGCGATGTTGGACGGCTCCAACAAGCACGCCCGACCGAAATAGCTTCTGGGCGTTACCTACCGTTACCTTCTTTCCAACCCTTCGCTAGTTGCTCGCTTCGGGCGGCACCACCGGCATCGGCAACGGCGCGACCGCCACGCCCTCGTCAATCAAAGCCTTGGCGTCGGCCAGCGTCGCCTGGCCATGGATTGGCGCGTGCTTCTCCTCGCCCAGGTGCATCGCCCGCGCCTTGGTGGCGAACGCGCCGCCGACCCACTGCGACGATTCCAGCGCCGCCGCTTGCGCCTTGGCCAGCGCCTTCATCGCGTCCTTGACGACCTGCGGTGCCGGCCCGGCCGCCCGGTTGCCCTTGGCCGAGATGTTAGGCGCCATCGCCGCCTTGTCGACCTCGCCCACCCCGCAGATCGGGCACGCCAGCTGTCCCGCCCGCCGCTGCTCGTCGAACGCCGCGCCCGACCCGAACCACGCCTCGAACACATGGCCAGCGCCGCACTTCAGGTCGAAGACGATCATCGCGCGATTGGCCGGCGATGGTCGAGCACCGGGATGCGACGACGAACCTCGGCCACCCGCGCTAGGTCGAGGTCGACGAAGCCGAGCCCGGCCTCCTCGCCCATGTCGAGCAGCACCTCGCCCCACGGGTCGACCACCAGCGAATGGCCGTATGTCTCGCGGCCGTCCTCGTGCACCCCCGTCTGCGCCGCCGCGACGACGAACGCCGCCGACTCGATCGCCCGCGCCCGCAGCAGCACATGCCAATGCGCCGCCCCTGTCGGCCGGGTAAAGGCCGACGGCACCGACAGGACCGTGGCGCCAGCGTCGCTCAGTACCCGGAACAGCTCGGCGAAGCGCAAGTCGTAGCAGATCGACATCCCGAGCTTGCCCAAGGACGTATCGACCACCGTCGCCGCGTCACCCGCGACATAGGCGGCCGACTCGCGCCACGACTCGCCCGACGGCAGGTCGACATCGAACAGGTGCATCTTATCGTATCGCGCCGCGATCCCGCCCTCGCCGTCGATGACGAAGCCGCGATTGGCCAGCTTGCCATCCGCCCGGCGCACCGCCAGCGAGCCGAGCTGGACCGACACACCCGCCGCCCCCGCCGCGTCGCGCACCGCGGCCAGCACTGGGTCGTCCCCTTCCATGACGATCGACGACGCCGCCCGCGCGCGGTCGCGGTCGATCAGTCCCGACATCTCGGGCGTGAAGAGCATTGCCGCGCCACCCGCCGCCGCCTCGGCGACCGCACGGCGCAGCGTCCCGGCATTGCCATCGCGGTCGATGCCGCTCGTCATCTGGAGCAGCGCGATCCTCACGCGAGCATCGCGTCGAGCTTTCCTTCGCGCTCGAGGGCGGCCAGGTCGTCGGAACCGCCGACATGGCGTCCGTCGATAAACACCTGCGGCACCGTCGTCCGGCCGCCGGCGCGCCCGATCATCTCCTGGCGCTTGGGCCCGCCCAGCGTGATGTCGAACTCCTCGGGCTCGACGCCCTTCTGCGCCAGCAAGCGCATAGCCCGCGAGCAATAGGGGCAGAAAGCCTTGGTATAGATTTCAACGATCGCCATACCGCGCGAGGTGATGTGCCCGGCACCGCTTGTCAATCGCCCGCGCCATCGTCCAGCACCCGCGCCCAGCACACCACGGTGACCGACAACGCGCCGGCGCGCAGCAGCGCCGCCGTGCAGGCGTCGGTGGTCGCGCCGCTGGTGTAGATGTCGTCGACCAAGACCAGCCGCTTGCCCGCGACCAGAGCACGATCCGGTACCGCGAACGCCCCGGCGACCGCCTTCGCCCGCGCTCGCCCGCCGATCCCCCGCAGCACGGGCGTCGCCTTGACCCGCAACAACGCACCCCGCTCGTGCGGCACGCCCGTCCGCGCGGCCAACGCGTCGGCGATCAGCGCCGCCTGATTGTACCCGCGCGTCCAGATGCGCCATCGATGCAACGGCACCGGCACGATCAGATCGGCCTCGGGCGGCATCCACCGCGCGACGAGGCGCGCAATCAACTCGGCGAAGGCGGTACGGCGCGCGTATTTCAATCGGAGCACGACCGTCCGCGCGACCGGGCCATAGGCGACGGCCGCGCGCACGCCGGCATGGCGCGGCCGGGCGATGTGGCACCCGGCGCACAGCGCGTCGGCGCGCAGCGAGGTCGAGTTCACCGGCTCGGCCGACGTGTTCGAGGGGCAGTTCACGTGGG
>CAXTRJ010000227.1:0-4697 GCA_964246585.1 uncultured Sphingomonas sp.
GCGCGGCGGCGGCTAGGCGAAACGGACGCATGACGACTCTCCAGGAATTATGAAGCGGGAGGATGGGGCAGGGCGGACGACCGCGCAAGCCGCCGTTCGCTACCGCGCCGGCCGCAAGGGCAGGTCGCGGCGCAGATAGACGATCGTCGACCAGCTCGCCCGACGCGTCCGGAACACCGGGCGATAATCGCGCAGCGCCGCCCGGAGCGCGGCGACGCTGCCCGGATTCCAGATCGCCAACCGCCGATCCGACGCGACGATCACCGGCGGCCGCCCGGCCAGAATGCGGCGGACCTCGCCCGCCTCGTCGATCCCCGTCGCGCCCTGCTCGGTGGTGTAGGCGAGCAGGTTGGGAAACGCGTAGGCCGTCGGCAGGCAGGCATCGGCGAGCAGGTAGGTAGCGGTGTCGCCGATGAAAACATACGGGCACTGGTCGCCCATATTGACCCTGACCACCGCCGCCACCGCCCGCGCGCCGGCGGCGTCGTCCGGCGCGGTCCACCGCTCGACGCCGAACAGCGCCAGCGCCAGCGCCAATGTCGCGACCAGCGCGCGCCTCGACCGGTCCAGCGCCGGCGCGGCGACCACCGCCAACGGCGCGAGCAGGGGCAGGGCGTAATGGTCGAAGAAGGTGCCGATCGCGAGGAAACCGACCGTCGCCGCGCCTAGCCAGCCGAACGCGATCCCCGCCCGCTCACCCGCTACGCCAATGCGCGGCCGCCACCGCCAGGCGAACCAGGCCGCCGCGATCAATGCCGACAGCTGCACCGCTATGCCGAGCAGCCGCATCGCCAGCTGCTCGACCGGGTAACCGGCGCGCTGGAAGATCGAGGTGATGTTGGCGAACCACCACGCATCCAGTTCGGCCGTGCCCGAATGCCAGTACCATCCGGCCGCGGCGAGCGTCGGGGCGAGCCCGGCGAGGAGCCAGGTCGCGCCACCGCCGATGACGACCACGGGCCGCGCTCCGGCCCGGCGCAACGCCCAAAGGTGCGCCACGCCAAAGAACGCGCCCTCGATCGCCGGGGTGTACTTCATCTGGATGGCGACACCGGCGAGCAGGCAGGCCGTCGCGCCGCTGGCGACGATCGCACTCCGCCGCCCCGCCGCGACCAGGTCGGGGAGGCGCAGCGTCATCAGCCCCGCGACCGCCACGGGCAGGTTGTAGAACACCGGCGACTGCCCGCCACGCCCACCCAATACCGACAGCAGCAGCAGATAGCTAACCCCCACCGCTATCGCGCCGCGCCAGCCGACGCCAAGCCGCGTCGCGCAACGCCAAACCACCCAAGCCGTCGCCGCCGCGAATCCGGTCGCGGCGAGCTGGTACGCGAGGACGCCGTCCCCCGGCAGCAACCGGAACGCGGCGAACAGCAGGAACAATCCGACCGGCTTGCGATCCCAGACATCGAGATACGGCACCGCCCCCCGCCACATCCGGTCCCCGACGAGCAGATAATATTGCTCGTCGACATGGATGACCGGATCACTAAAATCCGCCGCGCGCAGCACCACGGCGACGAGCGCTAGCACGATCGCGGCGGTCCAGGTTCGACTAGAAGGGGAATCGCGGCTCACGCGAAAGCGCGTAGCGGCGAGCGATCGGGAGGAGCAAGCCGGAGCGGTGGTACGAAGGCGTCCAAGCTTGCAGCATGGATCGCGAGACTCGCGGAATTGCTTCTGGTGGGGAGAGGAAGTTCTTCGCTAGCCGATCCATACTGCAATGAGGCCAGTGGTTGGAATCCAGAGACCCACGGTCCCGGATGCGAGCCAGAGCCAAGTTCTTCCTTCATGGCATAAGAGTGCGAAAAGGCACGCAGCCGATGCGGTAGCTTGTCCGGTGACCAGGATCGCCACGTGGATGCCGTGATCGGGACGTTCAAGCGTTGCGCCCGCCGCAGCGATGAGGAGAGGCCATGAAAGAACCCAGGCAATCATGACAAGCACCAAGGCGACTCGAAAGACACCCCCAACAACTCGGCCCACCCACTGCATCGGGCGGTCATACCCGGCGGTCAAAGGTCCGCAAGCGGCTGCAAGCGCCCCTTACAAACATGCCTCCAAATACGCCTGGTCGAACCCGTACTGCCGCGCCTTCTCCAGCGTGTACGGCCTGAGGCCCATCGCGCGGTACTCGCCGATGATCTTGCCGTCGGCGCTTTCGTCGAGATATTCGAACTTGAACAGTTCCTGCGTCACGATCACCGGGCCTTCCATCCCGATCACCTCGGTGACGTTGGTTACTCTACGAGAACCATCGCGCAGGCGCTTGACCTGGATGATCAGCTCGACCGAGTCGGCGATCTGACGCGAGATCGCTTCCTTGGGCACCTTGATGTCCGACATCATCACCATGTTCTCCATCCGCGCCAGCGCCTCGCGCGGGGAGTTGGCGTGGAGGGTGCACATCGACCCGTCGTGACCCGTGTTCATCGCGGCGAGCATGTCGAAACACTCGCTCCCTCGGATTTCGCCCAGGATGATCCGGTCCGGCCGCATACGCAGCGCGTTCTTGACCAGGTCGCGGATGCTGATCTCGCCCTGGCCCTCCAGGTTCGCCGGCCGCGTTTCCAGCGGCAGCCAATGCGGCTGCTGGAGACGCAACTCGGCAGCGTCCTCGATCGTCAGCACGCGCTCGCCCGGGTCGATCATCTTTGACAGGGCGTTAAGCATCGTCGTCTTGCCCGAGCCCGTGCCGCCCGAGATGACGATGTTAAACCGGCACGCCCCCGCGATCTTCAGCGCGGTCGCCATCTTCGGCGACATCGACCCGAACCCCGCCATCATGTCGATGGTGATCGGCTTCGGCGAGAATTTGCGGATCGAGATCGCCGTGCCCTTCAGGCTCAGCGGCGGCACGATGACGTTGACGCGACTGCCGTCCTTGAGGCGCGCGTCGGCCAGCGGCGTGGTCTGGTCGACCCGCCGGCCGACCGAATTGCAGATGCGCTGCGCGATCTGGAACAAATGCTCCTCGTCGCGGAACTGGATATGCGCCAGCTCCAGCTTGCCCTTTCGCTCGATAAAGGTTTGCTCGGGGCCGTTGACCATGATGTCCGAGATGTTCGGGTCGGCCAGCAGCTCCTCGAGCGGCCCTAGCCCGAGGAGCTCGTCGACCAGCACCTTTTCCAGCGCGAACTGCTCGCGGCGATTGAGCGTCAGCTTCAGCTCGGCGAGCACTTCGCCGATGATCGGGCGGAACTCCTCGGCCAGCTCGTCCTTGTTCAGCGTCGCGGCCGCCTCCGGGTCGACCCGCTCCAGCAGGCGCGGCAGCACCTGTTCCTTGATCTTGTGGATCGAGCTCTCGAATCCTTCAACGCGGCTGTTGCCCGCTTCGCCCGACGAGGCTTGGCGATCGGCCAGCCGCTGCATCGCGTCGCCCTGGCCGGGCCCCGCGCCCGCGTCGCTCTCGCCCGGCATCGGCAGCGAGTCGATCGGCGGGAATTGCTCGCCGCCCCCGATCGACGCGGCGTCGTCGCGCGCCGACCCGCCGCCCTGCATCGGGCGCGCCACGCCAAAGGCGGGACGCCCCGGCGTCCCCGATCCCACACCGTTCCTGCGACCGAACGCGCTCATCCACCTACCCCTTATGGTCGACCAGGGGAGGTAGCCGGCAAGGCTTTAGAATTGACTAACCAAGCGGATGCTGGCGTCCGGGCATGGGAGGCGATAGCCTGCGCCCGCGTGGCGGGAGGGAGCAGCGGATGACGATGTTGACGCGGATCGTCGCGGCGGTCGCGCTGCTGGCGTCCGCCGCTCCGGCCGGGGCGGCGTGGACCAAGGCGACATCGAAGCACTTCATCGTCTACGCCGACATGAAACCGGCCGCGCTCCGCGACATGACCGAACGGCTGGAGCGGTTCGACGGCGTCGTCCGCACGCTGCGCAATTACAAGGAAACGTCCGCCACCGACGCCAATCCGCTGACCGTCTATGTCGCCGACGACACCGACGCGGTCGAGCGGTTGTGCCGATGCCGCGGCATCGCCGGTTTCTACGTCCCCCGCGCGGCCGGGTCGGTCGCCTTCACGCCGCGCCGCGGCTACGGCGATGGGCAGGGGTCGCTCGACCCGCAAACCGTGCTGTTCCACGAATACGCCCACCACCTGCTGCTCGGCACCGCGACGGTCGCCTATCCCGCTTGGTTCACCGAGGGTTACGCCGAGTTCGTCGCCACCGCCCGGTTCGAGCCGAGCTATGTCGAGGTCGGCGTCGCCGCGCAGCACCGCGCGGGCGGGCTCTACTTCCGCACCGGCCTGCCGATCCAAACGCTGCTGGCGCCCAAGCCGCGCATGACCCCGATCGAGACCGACCAGCTTTACGGCCGTGGCTGGCTGCTGACGCACTACATCATGTTTGATGCCGACCGACGCGCTAAGATGGCGCGTTACCTCAACGCGCTCAACGCCGGTACCCCGTCGGTCGATGCCGCGACCCAGGCGTTCGGCGACCTGAAGCAGCTCGACCGCGAGCTCGACCGCTACCTTGGTGGCCGGAGCCTGCCCGGCATCCGCGTGCCAATGGACCGGCTGAGCCAGCCGTCGGTGACGATACGGCCGCTGACCGATGGCGAGCGCGCGCTGATCGACTTGCGCATGGTGTCGACCCGCGGCGTCGACCGCGAGATCGCCGGCCCGCTTCACGCCAAGGCGCAGCGCGCCGCCGCCGCGCACCCGACCGACGCGGTGGCGCAAGGG
>CAXTRJ010000228.1:0-4683 GCA_964246585.1 uncultured Sphingomonas sp.
ACGCGCCCCAACGGTTCACGTCAAACCCGCACCACCAATTACCGGGACCAAACAAGTACTCCGGGAACCGGTTCAGCTTCAGGCACATACCGCGCACCTCCTACGCCAGAGCCGTTGCGTGAACCGCCTTACCCCGGCGTACCCCCGACCACCTCGCCATGTTCCCGCCCGGCGAGCCGCGCCTCCATCGCCGCACGGTCAGGCGCGCCGAGCAGCGCTTTGGCGATCAGCCCGACTGTCAGGCCGACCACGACGTAGATCAGGAGCGCCAGCGGCCAGCTGCGCTCCAGAAAGGTCATGCTCGCCGCCGCGCCCGCCACGAACCCGACCTGTTGCGCGATCGCGACCGTTCCACCGCGCCATGCCAGCGCGCGCAAATAATCGGCAAGCGGCCCGGCCTCCGACTTCGCCGTGTTACGCCAACCCGGATTGAGACTTTCGAGGTACCGGTCGAACTTGCCCCGGTCGTACCAGATCAGGGGAGAGCCGCGCGACACGATCGCCAGCGATCCGGCATAGAGCGCGAGTGCCAGCATGACGTGAACCGGCGCCATCGCCGTCGCCGATACGTCCACCCCGATCCACGGTGCGATTTCGGTGACCAGCAACAGATAAAGCAGCAACGTCGCGATCACGAGGATGATCGACGGTTTCGGCACCTCGAACGCCGCGGGATCGACCGACGGCGTCACTCAGCGATACTCCCAATACTTCTTGATCGCGGAAGGATCGACCGCGTCGCCGAACACCGCCGCATATTGCACCCGCGTCATCTTGCCCTGCTGAAACCGGTGCGTGAGCAGCGACTTGATCTCGTCCAACTGCTGCTCACCGCTGACGTAAGCCAGGTTCGCGCCGACGATGGCGACGATCGCCACCCCGCTGACCGCACCCTTGGGCATTCGCGCGCCGAACCGCTCCGATACCGCCTCGGTAAGCGGCCCGTGCCCGACGGCGCGACCGAGCGTCTTCTTTACACCCGCCCTGATATCGCCCTTCTTGATGCCTTCGCCGATCCCGGCCGTCGCCGCCGACGCGCCACCGACCTCGAGCATGCGGTTACGAAAGGCAATGCTCTTGTGCTTGGCCACAAGTTGTTATGTGGAGAGGGTTGATGAAATAGTGCGGAAATTCCTGCATTACAACCACCGTGCCACGGAGCGCGTTCACAAACGGCGAAAACGGATCGAAGTGTTCGCGCGTCGCGCCAAGGATCCCGTTGCCATAATCTCGCCGAGGCGGCTTGGCGCGGATCAGTGGCATGCCGTAAACGTGGAGCAGCAGTTGCAGCGCGAGTTCTGGGTCACCCTTGGTCGCGAACTCGGGTACCTTGAATATCGCGGAGAGGTTCCTGAGTGTCGCCGCTGACCCGCCGTTCATCGCCGTCTCCCGTCGTGTACGCACGTGAGCAGGATCAGTACCGCCGCTGTAGCGCTATACATTCAAGTCATGGGCGCTCGTCCACGATTAAAGATGCGGTTACGACGCTACCGCGCCTGTGCGCGTCCGCAATGAGTTCAGCCGTGCGAAAACGCTATCCTACAGCCCGCCGTCCATGTCAGACGAAACAACGAATCGCTCTTTGACCCTGTCGCATCCCACCGCGCCACCGGCGGCACCCACTATCGGCGCTGGCCGCGCCGGTACCCTCGCTGGGCCACGCACTCCCCGCGTTGCCCGCGAGGGAGGCGTTTCGGACGTGACGTAACCGCAACTTACGCAACTTCCGCCGCCCCGCCCCGACATTCCCGCGCGGCCCGCCGCCGATGGCGTGACCACGCGGGCGACGCCGCGCGGCGCGTCACAAACCGCGTTGGTGTTACCTACCGTTACCTTCTATCCAACCGCCGCCAGCGCCTGGTCGAAATCGGCGATGAGGTCGTCGGCGTCCTCCACCCCGACCGAGATGCGGACCAGATTGTCGGTGATGCCCAGCGCCTTCTTGCGCGCGTCCGGCACCGACAGGTGGGTCATCCCCGCCGGGTGGCTCGCCAGCGTTTCGGTGCCGCCGAGACTCACCGCCAGCTTGGCGATCTTGAGGCTGTCGAGAAAGGCGAACGCCTCGCGCTCGCCGCCCTTCAGGAACAGCGAAAAGGTCGAGCCCGCGCCGGTGCAGTGCCGCCGATAGATGTCGGCCTGCCGCGCGTCGCCCTGTTGCTCCAGGAACCCGAGATAGCCGACCCGCTCGACCTTCGCGTGCTGGTCGAGGAAGCCGCATACCTTGACCGCGTTCTCGCCCGCCCGCGTCATCCGGAGCTCCAGCGTCTCCAGGCTCCTGAGCAGCATCCAGGCGGTGTTGGGGTCGGTGATCGTGCCGATGGTGTTGCGCATCGCCCTGATGACGTTGATGTGCTCCTTCGATCCGAGCACGCCGCCCGCGACCAGATCCGAATGGCCGCCGGCGTATTTGGTCAGCGAGTAGACGACGATGTCCGCGCCGTGCTTCAACGGCTGGTGCCACAGCGGCCCGAGGAACGTGTTGTCGATCGCGATCGGCGGCTTCTCGGGCGAGTTGGCGAAAATCGCGTCGCGGCTGGCGGCGACCGCCTCGACATCGACCAGCGCGTTGGTCGGGTTGGCCGGGCTTTCGAGGTAGATCAGCGCGACGCGCCCTGTCGCCGCCTTAGCCAGCACCGCGTCGATCTCCTCGCGGGTCGCCCCCGCCGGGAAGTCGAGCCAGTGGACTCCGAAGCGGCCCAGCACGCGGGCGATCAGCGTCTCGGTCGCGGCGTAGAGCGGTCCCGAATGGACGATGGTGTCGCCCGGCCGGACCATCGACAGGAACAAGGTCGCGATCGCCGACATGCCCGATGAAAAGGCGAGCGCGTCCTCCGCCTCCTCCCACACGCCGAGCCGGTCCTCCAATATCTCCTGGTTGGGCCCGTTGAACCGCGAATAGACCAGCCCCTCCGCCCCGCCCGGACGCTTGCCCGTCACCCCTTCGAAATGGCGCTTGCCCGCCGCCGCGTCGGGAAAGACGAAGGTGGAGGTGAGGAAGATCGGCGGCTTTAGCGACCCCTCCGACAGCATCGGGTCGTAGCCATGCCCCATCATCAGCGTCGAGGGCTTGAGCTTGCGCCCGCCGATCTCGCTGATGTCGGCCTTTGGC
The DNA here is from genome assembly GCA_964246585.1 of uncultured Sphingomonas sp. GTDB lineage: Bacteria > Pseudomonadota > Alphaproteobacteria > Sphingomonadales > Sphingomonadaceae > Sphingomonas. The sequence goes on from CAXTRJ010000228.1 coordinate 3,110, forward strand.
TTGGCCCGGCCGGCGGGGGCGGGGACGCCCGACATGTCGGCTTCGTTCTCGTTCGGGATATCGACCATGATCTGCTCCGCGAGCTTGGCCCGGGTGTCGGGCGGATGCTGGCGAGCCTAGCCGATCTCGGGCCTGGCGGGGAGGGCGATGATGGCGACCTGACGGCCATAGCCCGGCTCGCCGCGGTGCGTCGCCCGGCGATAGCTGAAGAAGCGCGCCTCGTCGGGGTAGGTGTCGAGCCCGAGTCGCTCCACCCGGGCAATGCCGGCGGCGGCGAGGCGGCGGGCGACATAGCCCTCCAGGTCGAAACGGTGATGGCCCGCGCGCCCCGCGACGAAGAAGCGGTCGTTATCGGCGTCGGCCTCGGCGAAGCGGGCGAGAAAGGCGTCGTCGACCTCGTAGCTCGCTTGCGCGATGCACGGCCCGATCGCCGCGACGACGCGGTCGCGCCGGGCGCCCAGCCGCTCCATCGCCGCGACCGCCTGGTCGGTCACGCCGCCCAGCGCCCCCTTCCACCCCGCATGGGCGGCGCCGATCACGCCCGCCGCGCGGTCGGCGAGCAGCACCGGCGCGCAATCGGCGGTGAGGATGCCGAGCGCCAGGCCAGGCCGGTCGGTGACCAGCGCGTCGGCATGCGGGCGGGCATCATCGGCGAAGGGCGCGGTGACCATCACCGCCTCGGCGGAATGGACCTGGTACGCCGTGACCAGCCGCGCGCCCGGCACGATCGCCCCGGTCGCGCGACGCCGGTTCTCGGCGACGGCGGCGACGTCATCGTCCGAGCCAGTCCCGATATTGAGGCCGGCGTACAGCCCGGTCGACACGCCGCCGCGCCGGCCGAGGAAGCCGTGCGGAACACCGTCCAGCGCGCCGACGCGGATCGCCTCGACGCTCACAACGCCAGCCGCATGACGTCGTCCTCGTCGGCGTGATCCCCGACCATGAACGCGTACGTCCCGACCCGCTCGAACCCGTGGCGGGCGTAGAAGCGCTTGGCGCGAACATTGTCGACGAACACCGACAGATACAGGTCGGCCGCGCCGCGCCGGCGCGCTTCCCCGATCGCCCAGTCCATCATCGTCGCGGCGACGCCGCCGCCGTGCCACGGCGACAGGACGTAAAGCTGGCGCAGCTCGACCGCTCGTTCGCGCGGCGTGAAGGGCAGCTTGGCCGGGCCGAGCTTGGCATAGGCCATCGCCGCGCCGTCGACCTCCGCCAGCCGAACCGCGAAGTCGCGATCAGCGAGCTCCGCGGCCCAGTTCGCCTCGTCATGGGTGGCGAGAAAGGCGGCGAGATCGGCGGGACGATAGAGGTGGCCGAAGGTCTCGGTGAAGCTGCGCCGGCCAAGCGCCGCCAGCTCGGCCCCGTCGGCGAGGGTGGCGTTGCGATACGTCGTCACGCGAACCCCGCCGGCGCGGGCCAGCCGGGGGCGGTGATCGCCAGCGCCCGGAACAGCGTCCCCATGTCGTCGACCAACCGCGCCCGGTCGGCGGCGAGGGCGTCGGCCCGGTCGGGCGACGCCTTGGCCAGCGCCGCCGCCCGCGTGTCGATGCCGAGCGCCCGCAGCAACGCGC
>CAXTRJ010000229.1:0-4673 GCA_964246585.1 uncultured Sphingomonas sp.
GCTCGATGCCGCCGGTGGGCGACAGCGGACGGAGCATCACGCCCGCGCCCGCCGACGCGCGCGCGCGGAACGGCCCAGTGCCGCCGGGGGGGCGCAGGCGAAAGATCGCCAGCTCGGGCTGAGCGAACAATTTGAGCAGGTCGGGTCGGGGCCGCGACAGCCTGATCTCGATGACCTGCGGCGTCATCTCGACGATCTCGTCGATCGCGGACAGGAAGGGGGCGAGCGGGTTACGCCCCCGCGCGCGCGTCTGGCGGCGCAGGAGGCGAACGACCTCGCCAGCGGTGACCGGCGCGCAGGCGAAAGATGTAGCTCATGCCGCCGTCGGTGACGATCCAGCGTTCGGCCAGCCCCGGCTCGACCTGACCGCTCGCGTCGAACCGGACCAGCCCTTGCGCGACCGAGTCGAGCAGCAGGCGGCGGGCCACGTCGAGTCCGGTCCGCGCCGGGTCGGCGAGCGATGGCGCGCCGCCGATCGCGCTGACCACCACCGGCCCGGTGTCGGCCCGGCGCTCGCAGCCGACGAGCGTCAGCGCCGCGGCGATCAGCCCCCATAATGGTGCGGACGGCGGGACTCGAACCCGCACTGCCTGGGGCAAGCCGATTTTAAGTCGGCTGCGTCTACCGGTTCCGCCACGTCCGCGCACGCCGGCTAGTCGAAGCCGAGCGCGCCGGCCCCGTCAACCTCGTACGTCACTCGACCCACCTTACTCGACCCACCTTAATCGACGTTGAGCTTGGCGCGCATTTCCTTGCCGGGCTTGAAATAGGGCACGCGCTTGGCGTCGACCGCCACGGTCTCGCCGGTGCGCGGGTTGCGCCCGGTGCGCGCGTCGCGCGAGCGGGTGGAGAACGCGCCGAAGCCGCGCAACTCGACGCGTCCGTCGACGGCGAGCCGCTGGACGATCTCGTCGAAAAAGGTCGTGACGATCGTCTCGACCTCGCTCGCCGACAGGTCGGGATGCTCGGTCGACAATTTGTGGACCAGTTCGGATCGGATCATCGTGGTCGAGCCCCCCAGCTCTGTCCGGCGCATGGGACGATAGGCGACCGGCGAGTTGATGCAAGATACTTTTGCGACCCGTGCTGTCGACGCCAGCGACAAGGGACCGGGGCGCCCTGGAGCACCCCGGCCTCGTGCTTACTTCTTGGTGTCGCGCGCCTTCAGCGCCTCGCCCAGGATGTTGCCCAGCGTCGCGCCCGAGTCGGACGAGCCGTACTGCGCCACCGCCTGCTTCTCCTCGGAGATCTGCATCGCCTTGACCGAGAAGGTCGGCTTCTTGGAACGGTCGAAGCCGGTCACCATCGCGTCGAACTTCTGCCCGACCTGGAACCGCTCCGGGCGCTGCTCGTCGCGGTCGCGGCCGAGATCGGTACGCTTGATGAAGCCGGTCGCGCCGTCGTCGCCCTGCTGCACTTCGAGCCCCGCGTCGCGGACCTCCAGCACCGTCACGGTGACCACCGCGTTCTTGTTGAGGCCCGAACCCGCCGCGGTCGTGCCGCCCGCCACGGGCGCGCCGCGCTCGAGCTGCTTCATGCCGAGCGAGATGCGCTCCTTTTCCGGGTCGATGTCGAGCACGACCGCCTGGACGGTCTCGCCCTTGCGGTGCAGCGCCAGCGCGTCCTCGCCCGCCACGCCCCAGGCGATGTCGGACATATGGACCATGCCGTCGACGTCGTTGTCGAGGCCGATGAACAGCCCGAATTCGGTCGCGTTCTTGACCTCGCCCTCGACGGTCGAGCCGATCGGATGGGCGGCGGCGAACGCCTCCCACGGATTGTCGATCGCCTGCTTGAGGCCGAGCGAAATGCGGCGCTTCTCGGCGTCAACCTCCAGGACGATCACGTCGACCTCCTGGCTGGTCGAGACGATCTTGCCCGGATGGACGTTCTTCTTGGTCCAGCTCATCTCCGACACATGGACCAGGCCCTCGATGCCCGGCTCCAGCTCGACGAACGCGCCATATTCGGTGATGTTGGTCACGCGGCCCGACAGCTTGGCGCCGATCGGATACTTGACCATCGCGGCGTCCCACGGATCGGACTCGAGCTGCTTCATGCCGAGGCTGATGCGCTGCGTGTCCTTGTTGATCCGGATGATCTGCACCTTGACGGTGTCGCCGATGTTCAGCACCTCCGACGGATGCCCGACGCGCTTGTAGCTGAGGTCGGTGACGTGGAGCAGGCCGTCGATCCCGCCCAGGTCGACGAACGCGCCGTAATCGGTGATGTTCTTGACGACGCCGTCAATCACCTGGCCCTCGGCCAGGCTCAGGATCAGCCCCGAACGCTGCTCGGCGCGCGTCTCTTCCAGGACGGCGCGGCGCGACACGACGATGTTGCCGCGCTTGCGGTCCATCTTCAGGATCTGGAACGGCTGCGGAATGTCCATCAGCGGGGTGACGTCGCGCACCGGGCGGATGTCGACCTGGCTGCCGGGCAGGAAGGCGACGGCGCCCGACAAGTCGACGGTGAAGCCGCCCTTGACCCGGCCGAAGATCACGCCCTCGACGCGCGCGGTCTTGGCGAATTCGGTTTCCAGCGTGTCCCAGGCGGCCTCGCGGCGGGCGCGATCGCGCGACAGCATCGCCTCGCCGTGGACGTTCTCGACCCGGTCGACATACACCTCGACCTCGTCGCCGACCTTCAGCTCGGCCTTCTGCCCGGGGGCGGCGAACTCGCGGAGCGGCACGCGCCCTTCCGACTTCAGCCCGACGTCGATGACGGCGAGATCGTTCTCGATCGCGGTCACCGTGCCGTGGACGACGCGTCCCTCGAAGCTGTCGGTCTGGCCGAACATGTCGTCGAGCATCGCGGCGAAGTCGTCGCGGGTTGGCATTGCCTGAGTGGCCATAAAGAGCGGTATTCCTTGGATGTTTTCCGGCCAGCCGGTTGGGTCCGGCGGTCTTGGCCTGTGTCCGCCGCGACGACCCCGTGTCGACGCGGCACCCGCCGTGTCGATGGAGCGGAGGCATCGCGAATGCGAAAAGGGCGCGTGAGGGCATCAGCCTTCCGCGCCGTCCTCCGCGAGCATCGGCCCGCCGGATGATAGCGACATAGCGCGGCGGCGCGCGCGAGGCAAGGCGCGGGGACCGACCGGGCGGGGCGCGGGCGTCAGTCGGACGCGCGATCGCCCGCGTGGCTTGGTACGGCGGCGACGTCGACGCCGTTCTCCTGGAGATAGGCGGCGATCTCCTCCTGCAAATCGGGTGGCACCACCGGCACCGTCAGGCACAGGCTCTGCGTCGGCAGGACCCCCCGCCAGTCGGCGATCAGCTGCTTGAACGCGCGGCCCACCGGCCGGATGTTGCGGTCGAGATCGTAGAGCCCGACCGGGTTCACATGGCCGTTCTTCTCGCGCAGCGCGGTGTCCCAGTCGACCTGGTCGGTCAGCGAATACCAGGTGAAGCCGACGATCGGGATGCCGTCGTTGCGCAACCGCAGCAGGTTGGCCCACTGCTTCCACAGCCAATACACCGCCTCGTCGCCGTTCGGGCCTTCGACGAGGTTGGTCTCGGTGTGCATCACCGGCATCAGGTAGCGCTGGTGATACTGCCGGGTGATCTCCGAATAGCCGAACACCTCGCCCGACGCGTAGGTGGTGCCGTCTGGCGTCACCCGGTGTTCGTTGGTGACGTAGTAATCATTGCCCATGATGCAGTGCTGCTTGAAGCGATGCGTCAGGAAAAAGCCGTACTCCTCGCGGGTCATGCCGTTGTCGAACAGATATTCGTACATCTCCGAATCGACCCGCCGGCCATAGTTGAGGTCGAGCGAGAGGAAGCGTTGCGCGTTGTAGATCTCGGCGGGCCTGATCGCCGCCGGGCTTTCGGCGTGGAAGTACTCCGACGATTCGCTCTGGATGAACAGCGCGTCGGGGCGGACGGCGAGGATCTCCTTCATCGCCATGACGTTGCCCTTGACGATATGCTTCAGCGCGGTGACGAACGACCGGTCGCCCGTCAGCTGTTCGTTCCACCAGCCATAGCGCGCGGAGAAGGTCGCGCAGATGAACATCTCGTTGACCGGGGTGTAGAGCTGCACCCAGGAGAAGCGCTCGGCGAAGGCGCGGGCGTAGCGGGCGAACTGCTCGGCGAAGTCGGGGTTCTGGAAGTTACCTAGCCAGTCGGGCACGCCGAAATGGCACAGGTCGACGATCGGCGTGATCTTGCGCCGGCGCAGGTCGGCGAAGGTCTCGTCGGCGAACGACCAGTCGTACCGCCCGGGCCCGAGCAGCGTACGGTGGATCGGCGGCCCGTAACGGACGTAGCACAACCCCAGATCCTGGATCAGGTCGAAATCGTCCCGCCAGCGCTCATAATGCCCGCAGGAGTCGAGCTCGTCGACGCGGGTGCGGCCCCCGTCGATCGTGGGATTGCTATTCTCGATCCCCGTGCAGAACATGAACGTCGCGATGGCCGGTTCCTCTCGAACGCCCAACGTCGCGCGAGGCCAACGGTGCCATGGCGTTCACCGGGTGGAGACCGCTCCCCGCCGCACCCGTTGTTCGACCAGCGTGATCGCGCGCGCCACGGCGGCGTCGATCGACAGGGTGCTGGTGTCGAGCGAGGCGGCGTCGGCGGCCTGCGTCAGCGGCGCGGTGGCGCGCCCGCTGTCGCGCGCGTCGCGGGCGCGAATGTCGGCGAGGACCTGGTCGAACGGCACGTCCGATC
>CAXTRJ010000230.1:0-4668 GCA_964246585.1 uncultured Sphingomonas sp.
CCCCCGCCCGTATCGAACGCGAGCACGTCGCCGCCGCCACCCTTGAAGCGTTCACCGGCATCGCCCTCGACGACGAGGCCCAGGCCCAGATCATCGCCGCGCTGGAGGCGAGCGCCGCCCGCGCCCGCGCGCTGCGCCCGGCGGACGACCCGGCGGTGCCCTATGTCACCGAGCGCGAGGCCGGCGTCTACGCCGGCGAACTCCTGCCCCATGCCGAGGAGCAAGTCGTCGAACTCCCCCGCAAGCCCGGCGAGGTCTCCTGGGAGATCCTCGACGACCACGAACAGCTCGCCGCGATCGACGCCGCCGTCGCCAGCGTCGAGGCGGCCAGGGCGCGCGGCGACCTCGACAAACCGTTCGAGCCCCCCGCCAAGCCCGCGCTGCCCGAATGGACCAAGGGCATGACCACCGAAGAGATCATGGACTGGCGCAACTGGAAGGACAAATGACCGCACGCGCGGCATCACCCTACGCCGCCCCGAACGCACCCAGTTCAACTTCACACCACCCCGGCGAAGGCCGGGGCCCAGTCAGGATGCGCTGAACAAGCCACGCGGACCGCCTCGCCAGGCCATCGCGACCGGACCCACCTCCGCCGGGAAAACGCGACCGATCACTCGCCACCTCTAACGCGCCCGCCACCGCTCGCCCGACCCAACGACCAAGGGGGCGCGCGTCCCTACCGCGCCGCCACCAGCCGCCGCTCGGCCGGGGTCAATGCGAACAGCCGGCTGGTGATGTCGTCCAGCGCCCTCTCCAATCCGGTCAGCTCGCCCGCCAGTCGCGACAGCGCCTGTTGGCGTTCGATGATCTGCGCGCGCGCCGGCGACGGTGCCTCGTCGGCCACCGCGCGCAGGCCGTCGATCAATCGCTTACCATTGTCGCGCCCGTTGGGTTCGAACGCCAGCGCGATCGCCTGCCACTGCGCCAGCCAGAACGCGCCCTGCTCGTCGTCGGCGTAGACGCCGCGCGCGGCGGGCGCGCCATCGACCAGCAGCATTAATTCGCCATCCTCGAACCTGGCCTCCAGCCGGCTGTCGACCCGCAACGCCTCGTCGACCCGCGCCAGCGCCGCTTCGATCTGCTCGGCTTGCAGCCGGTCGGCGTGCGCGCGGCGGGCCTCCGGGCCCATGCGCGCGGGCGCCTCCGCCTCGATCCGCTGCTTCTCCCGCACCTCGGGCAGCAGCCACTCGTACGGCCGGCGGCGGCGCGCCAGCGTCGACAACCGCTCGGCCAGCCCGCGTCGCAATCGCGCCCGCTCGGTATAGCCCGCCTGCAAACCTCGCGCGATCCGCGCCACCTCTGCGCGGTCCGCGTCGCTCGGGTCGGGGATCGGCAGCGGCGCGATGAACTGCCGATTGGCGGATAGGTAATCGCCGCGAAACGGCTTCGATATCCAGCGAAACAGGAAGTCGGACGTGGGCGCGCCAATGATGCCCGCCAGATAGGCTAAGCTCTCGCCAACGGCGGGGACAACGCCTCCCACATCGACGTTGTCGCAGTAATTAGCGCCGTCCTCGTCCAAAGCTACGCGAAGCGACGGCACGAGCCGCGGCACAATAAGTTTGGCCACCTCTTGCTTGTCGATGTTCTGGCTACGCCCGAACCGATACCACTCCCCGTCGTCGAACGCGCCGCTCTCCCGCGCGCGCAGCTCCCGTTCCCAGCTCAGCAACCACGCCCACGCTTTCGGGAACCGGTCCGCCATCTCTTGCGGCGTCCACAACCGCGCCCGCCCGTCTTCGAGGGCATAGGGGAACAGGACATAGATCGTCGTCGTCGGCGCGATGAACCGCTTGACCTCGGCGCCCGAGACCAGCGGCTTCATGATCGCGTCTTCCAGGTCGACTGGCACCGCCGGCAGCTGGACCCGCCCGACCTTGGGCGGCGTGTGCGAATACTGCCCGTCCGCCCGCTTCTCGAGATGATAGATATAGTCGGCGCTGGTCTGGATGCCGACGATGATACCGCGCGTCACCGCCGGATCGTCGAGCCGCCGGCACGTCGTCGCCAGCCGCGTCATCAGCGCGCGCACCGCGTCGGGGGCCAGCCGCCACGGCGCGCCCTCCCCGTCCAGCTCGGCATACGGAATGCGCGCGTCGGGCGCGGTCCAGTCGACCTTGCCCAGGTCGCCGTCGCGCGCGAACGCCACCGCGACCGCCTCGTTCGGTCGGGCGGTGAAGATCTGGATCGCGGTATAGATCGTCGCTTCCTCGAACACCTGGTGCGACCGGAAATCGATCCAGCGCGCCAGGTGCCGGCCCTCCACCACCAGCCGGCGCAGCCCCTCGCCATATTCCAGCGTCGGCCACAGGTTCGGCGCGATATAGCCCATCCGCCCGCCCCGGTTGAGCAGCGCCAGCCCCTTCTCGATGAACGGCAGGTACAGGTCGAAATTGCCCGTCCGCGTGCTGCGATACGGCTGTTCGCCACCGACCCCGTCGCGCAGGTACACCGCCGTCTCGGCATACACCCGGCGAAAATGCTGCAGCTTCACATAGGGCGGGTTGCCGATGACGACGTCGAACCCGCGCCCGTCCACGTTGTCCGCGTCGAACACTTCCGGGAACGCGGCGGCCCAGTCGAACGGCGCGATCCGCTCGCGCATCGCCGCGGTCACCGCCGCGTCGGGATGACGCAGGTACAATTGGTCGTCGACCAGGCTGTTGCCCTGCCGGATCGTGTGCTCGAACCGCGACAACGGCTCCCTCGCCCGCGCGGTGTGGAGCCATAGCGACAGCTGGGTAATCTCGACCGACAACGGGTTGATGTCGACGCCGTACAGGTTGTTGGCCAGGATGTGGCGCGTCAGGTCCGCGTCCGACAACCGCTGCGCGAGCCGCCCGGTGACCAGCCGCCGCTCCATCACCCGGCGGAACTCGCCGAGCAGGTAGCCATAGGCGGAAATCAGGAACGCGCCCGATCCGCAGGCGGGGTCGACCACGCGAATGTTGGACAGCCGCGCCCAATAGGCGTCGGCCGCCTCGCCATCAGCGTCCCCCGTCTCCGGCCAGCCCGCCTCGCGCCGCCACGCCTCCAGCAGCGGCCCGACCGTCTCCTCGATGATCCTGAGCACGATCGGCTCGGGCGTGTAATACACCCCGTCGCGCTTGCGCTTGGTGATCAGGCTCAGCGACGGGCGGCCCTCCGCCTCGGCCTCCAGGATTTCCAGCTCGACCAGCGACTGCTCGAAGATGTGGCCCAGCGTGTACAGCCCCAGGCTGTTCCTCGCATCGCCATCGGCGGCGAAGTTGTAGGTCGCCGCCAGGTACAGCAGCGTGTCCTTGTCCGCCGCGATCGTAGCGTCGTTGCGCCCCTGCCCGCGCGTGCAGAACAGATGATTGGGCAACTCCAGCCGATCGATCAGCGGCTCGGGCGCGAACAGGCCGCCGTTGAAACGGTGGAACGCGTCCTCGCCAATGGTGCCGCCCGTGTCCATCGTGCGGAACAGCCGTTTCAGATTGGCCCAGATGCGCGTGTCCTCGGGCTCGTAGAACCGGTCCTGGCTTTCGCGCTTCAACATGTCGCGCAGGAACTGCGGCGGGAACGCGACCCGCCCACCCATGTCCTCGGTGAACATCACGAAGATCAACCGGTCGAGCAGCTTCTGCGCCACCCGCAGCTTCTCGCGCTCGCCGACACCGTCCAGCGGCTGCGCCTTGATGACGTTGTACAACCGGACGCGGTAGTCGCGATAATCGTCGTAGAACCTGTCCTCCAACCGTTTCTGGTTGGCGCCCTGCCGCTCGATCAGCCGCTCCAGCCGCGACCGGCCATACTCGCTCAGCAGCATGTCCGGCTGGAACAGCCGCCAGAACAGGAACCGGTCGAACCGGTCCTCGTCGCTGTCGCTCAACAGCGACGAGGGGTCGAACAGGTCGCCGCCCTTCAGCCGGAACGCGAGATAGCTCTGCGGCGCGCGGTCGTACCAGTAGAGCCGGAACTGGTTCATGTCGGTGACGATGGCGAAACGCGGCAGGACCGCGGCGCTGTCGAAGAAGCCGCGACGGGCGAACTGGAGATAGTCGAGCGCCTGCTTCGCCGGCGACCGCGTATTGCCCTTACGGTTCTGCGGCTTGTCCAGGTCGGCGCCGACGCCCTTGAACTCGCACAACACCTGCGGGACGCGTGTCCCGCCTTCGCCGAAATTGCCCAGCGCCAGGTCGGCGCTGCCGCCCTGCCCGCCCTGTCCCGCGCCCGGCACCGCGAATTGCTGCTGCAACGTCCAGCTCGGACCTACCCCGTCGGGTCGGTATCCCCAGCTTTCTTCGAAGAACCGGCTGATGAAGGAGCCTTCGATCTCCGTCTCGCCCCGGGTCCGGCGCGCGTCCCAGGCCTTCAGCCGCTCCCACAACTCGACCTCCGTCTGGCTGCCCTTGAACGCTTGAAACTCGAACTCGAACTCGCTGGCCAGGAAGCTGCGCTCCAGCAGCGGCTTGAACGGCTCGGCCACTTACCCCTCGTCCCCCATCCGGAGCGCGGCGATGAATGCCTCCTGCGGGATGCTGACGCTGCCATATTCGCGCATCCGCTTCTTGCCCTCCTTTTGCTTCTCCAACAGCTTCTTCTTCCGGCTGGCGTCGCCGCCATAGCATTTGGCGGTCACGTCCTTGCGCATCGCCGCGATCGTCTCGCGCGCGATCACCTTGCCGCCGATCGCCGCCTGGA
>CAXTRJ010000231.1:0-4657 GCA_964246585.1 uncultured Sphingomonas sp.
CTCCACCTGCTCGGTGTTCACCGCAGCGCTCACCCGCGCGACCTCGACCGCGGCGCGCGCGGCGCGGCCCTCACGGTGCGCCGAATGGGGATTGGCGGCGCGCTCCAGCCAGGGCAGCATCGCCGCCAACGCCTCGGGCGCGAGCGGGGTCGACGCCTGGTAATCGAGATAGGTCATGCCGCGCGTTTACCTTCGTCGGAGACTATCCGGCACCAAGCTTCGCCGAACGCCTCGATCTCCTCTGCCGTGGTATTCCACCCGAAGCTGACGCGGATGGTTCGTGCGGCGACGTCCGCCGGCACCCCAAACGCCGCCAGCGCCCGGCTCGGCTTCAAGCTGCCGGAGGAGCAAGCGCTTCCAGCCGAGACCGCGAAGCCGGCGAGGTCCAATCTGATTAGCTGCGCCGCGGCACTCAGGTTCGGCATCGCATAGGCGCTGATCCATGTGCCCTTGAAGCCGACCTGCGTTGGCTTCGCGCCACCGTCCACATACAAGGTGTCGAACAGATTTGCTTCCGGCTCGCTTAGTTGCGACACCCATGCCGCGACCCCTGGCAGCACCTCTGCTTCGCTTGCCTCCAGGGCTGCGACGAAGCCGAGTGCGCCGGGCAGGTTCTCGGTTCCGCCGCGATAGCCGAACTCCTGCCCGCCAACGGGATCGAGCAGCGCCAGGTCGCGCACCAGCAGCGCGCCGATCCCCGGTGGCCCTCCGAGCTTATGCGCCGACACGACGAGCATGTCGGCATCGGGCAGCGCGACCTTACCCGCGGACTGCGAGCAATCGGACACGAGGATGCCGCCAGCCGCCCGCACCTGAACCGCAACTTCGCTGACAGGCTGATACGTCCCGATTTCCGAGTTCACGTGCTGAACCGCGACGATTGCCGGCCCGCCATGTGCAAGACCGGCCGCCAGCGCGTCACGATCGATCGTGCCGTCGGCCCCGACCGGGATCGCCTTGGCGGTAGGGGCGGCCCGGAACACCGCATCGTGCTCCACGGCGGACACATAGCGTTGCGTCTCGGTCGTGCGTCGCATCGCGATAGCGATCGCCTCGCTCGCCCCGCTGGTCAGGATCACCTCGCCGTCCCAACCCAGCGCCGCCGCGATCCGCCGCCGCGCGTCCTCCAGCGCGGCCCGCGCCGCCCGTCCCTCCGCGTGCGGGCTCGACGGGTTGGCCCAGCGCGCCATGCCTTCCATCACCGCCGCGACCGCCTCCGGGCGCATCGGCGTGGTCGCGGCGTGGTCTAGGTAGATGCGGGACACCGGCAGGCTCGTTCCGATTGCGAAAGGACGTGTCGCGCCTATATAGCGCGCAACCCGCGCCGCTCCACCGGCGCCCAAAATTCGAACGGCGGACACCCATGCCCGAAGTCATTTTCCCCGGTCCCGACGGCCGTCTCGAAGGCCGTTTCGCGCCCGCCCCGCGCCCCCGCGCGCCCGTCGCCATGATCCTGCACCCGCATCCGTCGTCGGGCGGCACGATGAACAACAAGATCACGCAGGAGCTCTACAAGACGTTCCAGCGCCGTGGCTTCGCGGTCCTCCGGTTCAACTTTCGCGGTGTCGGCAAGAGCCAGGGGACGTTCGACAACGGCATTGGCGAGCTGTCGGACGCGGCCTCGGCGCTCGATTGGGTGCAAAGCTTCCACGCCGAGGCGCAGACGACCTGGGTCGCCGGGTTCGGCTTCGGCGCGTGGATCGGGATGCAGCTGCTGATGCGCCGGCCCGAGATCCGCGGCTTCATCTCGATCGCGCCCCCGGCCAACATGTTCGACTTCACCTTTCTCGCGCCCTGCCCGTCGTCGGGCATCATCATCCAGGGCGAGGCGGACGAGGTGGTGACGCCGGTCGCGACGCAGAAGCTGGTCGACAAGCTGCGCACGCAAAAGCACATCACGATCCATCACGACACGATCCCGAAGGCGAACCACTTTTTCGAGCACGAGATGCCGCAGTTGATGGGTAGCGTGGACAAGTATCTGGATATGCGGTTGGACCCGAACTCGCCGATCCGGTAGGTCGCGTCCCGCGAAGGATCGGCGAACCTGAGAGCGCTCATATCGCGACATCATGGATTGCAACGAGCATCGGCGACCTGAATATTACCACGCGCGGTGACGTCGTGGTTCGTCGACCGGAAGCGATCGCGAACTCTCCTCCACCTTGCTTTCGCCCGAACATGTCGGTGCGGCGCTCGGTTGTCGAAGATAGACAAGGCTGCCCAGCCGCCCGCAGGATGACTGACGCTTGCAATGTCGCCGAAGATGACGATGGTGTCGCCATGCCGATCATCGCGATACCGCCCGCTAGTTCGCCCCGCCGCGGGTGCGCGCGATGGATTAGTGCCTTGTCGCTGCTTCTGGTCGGATGCGGCGAACGCCGCGACCCCGCCCTCGACGAGATCGCCGCGGCGATCGAAGACGGCAAGCTGCGGGCCGACCTGCAACGCCATTTCGACGCGAACCGCGAGTGCGTCGCCGTCTTGTACACGGATTATCGAACCGGCCTGATAGTCGCGGCACCGGGGAGTCCGGCGGCCCGCGCGCTGGTCGAGGGCGGCTTGATCGAGGCCGCCGGCCCCGGCGTGGACGGCAACCAGTCCTATCGTCCCGCCCCGGCGGCCGCGAAGTGGTTCGCCAAGCAGCCAGGCGGCCGGATGTCGGACAACCTGCTATGCTTCGCCAAGCGCCAGATCGATTATCTGTCGGCCAGCCATGATGGCAATGGATGGACGGTGCAGTATGTGTTCAAGTTGGTGGACGGCGCCGACTGGCTGAGGTCTTCCGCGATGCGCGCGGCCTTTCCCCGGATGGCCGAGGCGTTCAACGTCCGCTTCGTCGGACCGGAGCAACTGGTGCTCAGGAACGGTTCGTTCAATCCGGAGCAGATCGCCCCCGCGTTGGGGTACGCCCCTTATTACTCGTTCGACATTAATTTCCGCCCCCATCAGAGCGACTCGGGGAACCGAATACCGCATGCGGCAGATCCGGGCGGCGAGTAAAAGCCGCTCTACTGTTCGCGATTTGCAACGGTACTCGCCGTGCCACGTAGATTTTACTTCGAACCAGGAGTGGTCCCATGGTGAGTTTTGAGGATACGATGCGGGCGATGACCGCGTGGGACGCACGCGTGGCAAGCCAATACGCTATCGCCTACAACGATGCTTATGAGTCGTACTCCAAGGCTCGCAAGCAGGAATAGGAAGACGCCAAGGCCCGAGCGGAACTGTTTGTGTCCATCGCCGCGGTGATGTCCACGTCCATCCTGATGGCAGCGGTAGTGAGCGTACCCTTGCAACGTATGGCGTTGCGCATGGCGGCGCGTACGCTGGGATCGAGCAACACGCGCGCGGTGATCTCGCTTTATGCCGCCGGAGCGGCCAACCCGATCGCCTCCTTCGCATTCGGGAAGGCGTATGACCTCGCCAAAAACAAGTCAGTGGCAAGATCAAGGGCATCGCCACTCAGACCATCCAGAATGTATCGGCCGGCGTCAGCGCCATCCACCCGTACAGCCGAGGCACGCAGATAACCGCAATCGTCAAGAACCTGGCGCTCGGCATCGACGCCATGGCACGAGCCATTCGCGAGAACCGGAGCGAAAGCGTCGATCAGCGTGAACAGCGGTTGCAGCACTTGGCGCGGTCACCGTTCATGAAGGCACCGGAAAAAACGGTGGACGCGGCTAAATTAAGTTCGCATATCGAACTTGGCTTCTACATGCAGCATTTGCTGAACACCGATTACATCATGCACCATATGCCGATCGGTTCACGCATGCCAGCCAGTCGGGCGGGCGGTATCGATGCGATGCCGCTGTCCAAGAACTACCCGAAATCCGAATCGCCCACGGCCCTGCGATCGTACAACACCGTCCACAGCGATCGTCCCGGCGGCGCCATTCAAGACGCGCTGGACGTCGCTCACAAGAAGGTGTTCGGCAAGTCGTTCTATGAACGAAGCATCATGCCCGAATTCATGCGTGGCGACGCCGGACGCGCGGCCGAACTGGTTCGGGCGGAGCGGACCTTGACCGAGCTGTCGCGATTGACGCGCCCGACAAGGGCGGAAGAGGTAAAGTTGTTCTCTTTCTGAAATGATGGCGCTCAAACGAGTGATTTGGAAATTGGTAATCTTGGATTCTAGGCGGTGGTTGCAGGGCGTCAACCTGGACAGACGGCTCAACCCAAATAGCGATTAGGTGAACTACAACGTCCAGATCAGGACATTGCCGAGCAGCACGGCCGCCATGACGAGCAGCAACGCGCCCTTCTTGCGGTCGCGGCGGGTCGCGAGAAGGTAGCCGCCGCCGATCGCGCAGGCGAACACCGCGAGCATCGCGATGGCGGGCGCGGCGCTGGCGGTGGCGGCGAGAACCTCTCTCATCAGGTCGCCACCCCGGCGGAGGCCGGGGCCCAGTCAGGATGATCTATCAAGCGGGGCGCTTCCGCTCGCCAGTCGAAACGTGACTGGGCCCCGGCCTTCGTCGGGGTGGCGTGTGGCGTTGCGATGACGGAGCGAGTCATCCGGCCAGCACCGCCGCATACGCCGCCAGGTTCACATTGCCCCCCCGACAGTAGCACCAGCATTCCCGGCTCGACTCGCACCCGCCCGGCCAGCACCGCCGCGAGCGCCACCGCGCCCCCCGGCTCGACC
>CAXTRJ010000232.1:0-4653 GCA_964246585.1 uncultured Sphingomonas sp.
CTCGCCAGGAACGCCGCGGCACTGCGTCCTCGTCGGATCGCCAGCGCGCCCCGCCGCGACCAGATGGTCGCGCGCGTGGTCTAACAACGCCGCCACGCCCCCCGCCTGGACCGCGACGAAGCGCAGCGCGCCGCCGCTGAACCACGGCTCGCGAACGTAATCGCCCGGCCGGCCGATCGGCGTCAGGCCATCCGTCGCCCCGCGCCAGCGGACGATGTGCGTTTCCGACCGCCGCATCCCGATCGGCTGCCACCAAGTCCGGTCGATATCAGGCGGGGCGCGCGCCAGGTCGACCAGCACCAGCTGTCGCCCGTCCGGGACATCGGTGGTGACCAGCGCATGGCTGAGCATCCCCGCGCCGGACGCGAAGCTTTTCGCGCCGCTGAGCCGACTATCGTCTAGGCGGAGCGGCTCGCCGGCGAGATCGGCATTCCACACCCCCAATGTCGCACCGGAGCCGACGAGATCCTCGGCCAAGTCCGTCCCGCCGTAGCGCGCGACGATCTGGAGCGCGTCGACATGGCCCTCGAACAATCGCCCAAGCGGCAGGTCGCGTCGCCCGACCGCGTGGAGCAACCGCAGCAGGGCGATCAGCTCGCCGTCGTCTCGCGGGTCGCCGTTGGCCTCGCGCAAACCTTGCAGCCGCGCGCAGGTCGGGCGCGTCCGCGATAATCCGGTCGATCGCCACGTTCACGCGGCGCGCTCCTCGGGCAGCCGTTCCAGCGCGGCCAGCACGCGCTCGGCCTCGGGAAGCGTCACCAGCCGTTCCGCGCCGGGCGCGGCCGTCACGACCAGCGTGGCGAAGCTTTCCGCGTTGTGGCGGTCGCGGCGACGCGCGCGACATGGCCCGCGTCGCTCGCGATCAGCTCGGCCAGCCGCGTCGCGATGCCTGGCCGGACGAGCGTCGGATAAGCGGCGCGCGCCGCGGCGTGCCCGCGATACTGCCACGCCGCGTCCTCCGGGTGCGCGACGGTGACGCGCTCGCCTCCGCTGGCGTCGAGCCGGGCCAGGTGATCGGCCAATCCTCCCCGCGCCCGCCCGACCCGGCGCGACGAGGTCGTCACCCGCACCGCCGGATCGTGGCGCACGCGCAGGCCAAGTCGATGCGCGGCATCGACGATGCCCGCGTCCTCCCCGGCGGCGCGCGGTTCGAACCCGCCCAGCGCCCGGTACGCCTCCGCCCGAAAGGCCAGGCTCGCGCCACCGCTTTGGTGATGGGCGGCTTTGGTGATGGGCGGGGACGCCTTCCCACGGCACCGGGTCGATCCTTCGCCTGAGCGCGTGGAGCCGGTCGTAATAGGCCTCCAACCGGTCCTGAGCGCTGTCGCCTCGGGTTGGCGACCGGGTGATCCGCCCGGCGACAAGATCGGCGACCGCCAGCCCCCGGCAGGTCGCGGCGATCCAGTCGGGCGCCGGTACGCTGTCGGCGTCGGTGGTGAGCAGCGCCGCGCCCGCCTCCACCTCGGCCAGTGCCGCCATGCCCATCGCCATGACCAACCCCCGCGCGCGCCCGGCATTGGGTTCGGCCCCGGCGGCCACGCGGTTCACGACCACCGCGAACGGCAACGCCGCCGCCCGCACGATCGCCTCGCTGTCATCGGTGCAACCGTCGAACAGAAAGCACGCGACCACGCGCGCGTCGCCGACCTCGCGCTGCGCCGACAGACCGGCGAGCAGCGCCGGCAATCGGCGCACCTCGTCCCTGACGGGAACGCACACCGCCACCGCGGCGGGACGCCACCCGGTCGTCATGCGGGATCGAAACGCATCGGAACAGCCTCGCGAGCGGTGGATGATCCGTCATGGAAGCCGCGCGAGCGCTTGGCAACGGCGCTTCCGTCGGCGTCCCGGATCGGCCATTGACCGGCGGGGTGAACAAAACGCGTGAGGCGGCATGACGCGACCGTGGTGGCAATCGGCGGTGATCTACCAAATCTACCCGCGCTCGTTCGCCGATAGCGACGGCGACGGGGTCGGCGACTTGGCCGGCATCGTCGCCCGGCTCGACTACCTGGTCGACCTCGGCATCGACGCGCTGTGGATCTCGCCGATCTTTCCGTCGCCGATGGCCGACTTCGGCTACGACGTCGCCAATTACCGCGGCATCGACCCCCGCTTCGGCACCCTGGCCGACTTCGACGCGCTGCTGGCCGAGGCGCATCGGCGAGGCCTGCGCGTCCTGCTCGACCTCGTCCCCAACCACACCTCGGACCAACACCCGTGGTTCGTCGACAGCCGCTCGTCGCGCGATAGCCCGAAGCGCGACTGGTATCTGTGGCGCGACGCGGCCCCGGACGGCGGCCTGCCCAACAACTGGATCAGCGATTTCGGCGGCCCCGCTTGGGAATGGGATGAGGCGACCGGGCAATATTACTGCCACGCGTTCCTCAAGGAACAGCCCGACCTTAACTGGCGGGAGCCCGCGGTGGCCGAGGCGATCGGCGAGGCGATGCGCTTCTGGTTCGACCGCGGTGTCGACGGTTTCCGCATCGACGTGCTGTGGCACATGGTGAAGCGCGCCGACTTCGCCGACAACCCGCCCAACCCCGACTGGCGGCCGGAAATGGGCGACAAGGACCGCGTCCTCCAGCTCCATTCGACCGACCAGCCGGAGGTGCACGACATCGCCGCCGACATGCGCGCGCTTGCTGATTCCTACGCCGGCGACCGGGTCTTGATCGGCGAAATCTACCTGCCGGTGGACGAGCTGGTGCGCTACTACGGCGAGGGGCGGCCGGAAGTGCACCTGCCGTTCAACTTCCAGCTAATCGACCTGCCCTGGGAGGCCCGCGCGATCGCCGAGGCGATCCGTGCCTATGAAGCCGCGTTGCCGGATGGAGCCTGGCCCAATTGGGTGCTCGGCAATCACGACCGCCCCCGCATCGCCACGCGCGTCGGTGAGGCTCAAGCGCGCGTCGCCGCCATGCTGCTGCTGACGCTGCGCGGGACGCCGACGCTTTACTACGGCGACGAGATCGGCCTGACCGACGCGGCTATCCCCCCCGATCGCGTCCAGGATCCGCGCGAACTGCGCGAGCCCGGGCTGGGTCTCGGCCGCGACCCCGTCCGCGCGCCGATGCCGTGGAACGACGCGCCGAACGCCGGTTTCTCCGCCGCCGAACCGTGGCTACCGCTCAACCCCGACTGGCCGACGCGCAACATCGCAGCGCAAGAGGGTGATCCGGAGTCGATGCTGATCCTCTACCGCGCGCTGCTCGCGCTGCGACGCGCGCACCCGGCGCTGGCGATTGGCGCGGTCGACGAGGTCGCCGACGAGGGTGACGTGCTGTCCTATCAGCGCCTCCTCGGTGACGAGCACTACGTCATCGCGCTGAACCTGGGGGATCGACCCAACCATGTTTCTCCCGTCATTGATCAACCAATGACCGTGCTCCTCTCGACCCACATGGAGCGCGGCGGATCCGGTGTCATCGGCGCCAACGGTCCCATCCCGCTAAAGCCCAACGAGGGCCTGATCCTGAAAGTCGCCCAATGAAGATCGCCATGCTCGCGCCGATCTCCTGGCGCACCCCGCCGCGCCACTATGGCCCGTGGGAGCTGACCACCAGCCTGCTGACCGAGGCGCTGGTCGCGCGCGGCGTCGACGTGACTTTGTTCGCCACGCACGACAGCATCACCGCCGGCACCCTCGCCGGCGTCGTCCCAGCCGCCTACTCTGAAGACTCCACGATCGACGCTAAGGTCTGGGAGGCGCTCCACGTCGCGCACGTTTTCGAGCGGGCCGGCGAGTTCGACCTGATCCACAACCAAGCCGACTTCATCCCCCTCGCCTTCAGCCGACTGGTCGACACGCCGGTGGTGACGACGATCCACGGCTTCGGATCGGAGCGCATCCTGCCGGTCTACCGCGAGTACGCCGACCGCGTCCGCTATGTCGCGATCAGCGAGTCCGATCGCCACCCGGCGTTGCCCTATGCGGCGACGATCCATCACGGCATTCCGCTCGACGATTTCGCCTTCGACCCCGTGGGCTCGGACGATCTGCTGTTCTTCGGCCGCATCCACCCCGACAAGGGCGCGGCGGAGGCGATCGCGGTCGCGCGCGCGACGGG
The DNA here is from genome assembly GCA_964246585.1 of uncultured Sphingomonas sp. Lineage (GTDB taxonomy): Bacteria > Pseudomonadota > Alphaproteobacteria > Sphingomonadales > Sphingomonadaceae > Sphingomonas. The sequence goes on from CAXTRJ010000232.1 coordinate 4,074, forward strand.
GCGCAAGCTGGTGATGGCCGGCATCGTCCAGGACGAGGGCTATCACGCGAGGGAAGTCGCGCCGGCGATCGATGGGGAGAGCGTCGTCTATCTAGGCCCGGTCGGCGGGACCGAGCGGGTCCGCGCGCTCGGCCAGGCACGCGCGCTGCTTCACCTGATCAACTTCGACGAGCCGTTCGGACTGTCGGTGATCGAGGCGATGGCCTGCGGCACCCCCGTCATCGCGCGTCGCCGCGGCTCAATGCCCGAGCTGATCGATCACGGCGTCACCGGCTTCCTAGTCGAAAGCGACGCCGAAGCGATCGAGGCGGTGGCGCGAGTGGGCGAGATCGACCGCCGCGCCTGCCGCGGCGCCGTCGCCGAACGCTTCACCGTGGGACGCATGGCAGAACGCTACGAGGCGCTCTACCGACAGGTGTTGAGCGGCTGAGTAGTTTCGCTTGAAACCCGGCGCTTCTCGAGCGTCAACAAGTTCTCGCGAGCATGGCAATGAAACTGGAAGCGCGCCGGACCGCTTGCTCAAGCCTTGACTTGGTACCCCCCCCCCCCCCCCCCACCCCGCCACGCCCGCTCGCCTGGC
>CAXTRJ010000233.1:0-4651 GCA_964246585.1 uncultured Sphingomonas sp.
ACGCTCGACGATGTGCGGGTGCGCCCGTGACCGGCCGCTTGGCCGCGCTATTTCTGGTCGGCGTCGTCGGGAGCGCCGCGCCCGCGCAGACCCCAGCCCGCGCCCCCGCGAACGTCGAGGCGTGGGTCACGACCGCCGACGGGAGCAAGCGGCTGGAGCGCACCCCCGTGTCGGCCACCGCGGCACGGGGCGCGGTCACGCTGACGGTCGATCCGAGCCAGCGCTATCAGACGATGGTCGGGTTCGGCGCGTCGATCACCGACGCGTCGGCGATCCTCATCGCCGGCCTCGAACCCGGCGCGCGCGCGACGCTGATGCGCGACCTGTTCGGGTCGGGTCGGGATCGGCTGGGGCTGGGCTTCACCCGGCTGACGATCGGCGCGTCCGACTTCTCGCCGACGCACTACAGCCTCGACGACATGCCAGCGGGGCAGCGCGATCCGGAGCTCCGCCGCTTCTCGATCGCGCCCGACCGGGTCGCGGTGCTGCCGGTGTTGAAACAGGCGCTGGCGATCAACCCGCGCCTCACCGTCATGGCGAGCCCGTGGAGCCCGCCGGGCTGGATGAAGACCGGCGATTCGATGATCGGCGGGACGCTCCGCCCCGACGCCTACGGGTCCTACGCCCAGTATTTCGTCCGCTATCTCCAGGCGTACGCGCGCGAGGGGGTGCGGATGGAGTACCTCACCATCCAGAACGAGCCCGACTTCTCGCCCAAGGATTATCCGGGGATGAAATGGGCGCCGGCCGACCGCGCGCGCTTCGTCGGCGCGCATCTCGGGCCCGCGCTGACCCGAGCGAAAATCGGCGCGCGCGTGCTCGAATGGGATCATAATTGGGACTTGCCGGAACAGCCGCTGGCCGTCCTCGGCGACCCCCGCGCATCGCGCTACATCGCCGGGGTGGCGTGGCATTGCTATGGCGGCGACGTCGCCGCGCAGAGCCGGGTCCGCGCCGCCCATCCGGCCAAGGACGTGTTCTTCACCGAATGCTCGGGCGGCGACTGGCGGCCCGGATGGAAGGCGGGCTTCGCCGGCATGGCGCGGCTGATGATCGGCAGCACGCGCAACTGGGCGCGCGGCGTCCTGTTGTGGAACTTGGCGCTCGATCCCAAGAGCGGGCCGCATTTGGGAGGTTGCGGCAACTGTCGCGGGGTCGTCACGATCGATCCGGCGAACGGCGCGGTGACGCGCAATCTGGAATATTACGCGCTAGGCCATCTCAGCCGCTTCGTGCGCCGCGGGGCGCAGCGCGTCGCATCCAGTAGCGGCGATGGCATCGAGACGGTCGCATTCCGCAACGCCGACGACCGGTCGCTGGTGCTGATGGTGTTCAACGGCGGCGCGATCGACCGCGACGTCGCCATCGCCGCGCCCGGGCGAAGGTTCGGCTTGCCCGTGCAGGCGGGCGGGGCGATAACCGTGGTCTGGCGCTGAGCCCCGCCGCCGCGATTGGGGCAACGACGACGTAACAGGTCGCGCGTTCCTGGGCGGGCTAGGGCGCGTCGCGCAGGGCGCAGACGGCGGCGCGCAGCCCTCGCGCGGCGACCGGGCCATTTTGGCCGAAGGACAGGTATGCGCGTTCGACATCGTCGTGGCGTGGCCAGCGTGGCAGGCCGGCCCCGTTGGGATCGCCTGTCTTCACGAAGTTGACCCAATACTGCTGCAGCGGCGGTTCGCCGGCGGCGGGCCCGTCGAAGACGTGGCGCACTTCGCCGCCATGCGTGACGGCGCCGCCGGGAGGGGCATGGTCGAACTGGTATTGCCAAACCGCTTGGCCTCGCGCCGCCAGCGACCTGGCCGTCGCCACCGCCGGGCAGCGAAAGGTCAGGTCGTTGGCGAGCTGTAGCGTCACGTCGCCGAGGCGCGGATGGTCGACCGGCGTCCCGCCGGGCTGCAGGCCGTAGAGGGAAAGCGCCGCCGCGGCGTTGTCGCCGAACTCGCGCGCGACCGTCGCGCGGGCGGCGGGCAGGCCGCCGTGCAACGTCAACTCGCGCGCGTTGACGCCGATGATGAGCGCGGCGGGGTTGGTCCGCCCCGCCGCCAGCAGCCGGGCGGGCGTGTCGGGCAGCACCCGGCCGTCGACCACCGCTTGCAGCCAGATGAAGCTGTTGTCGTCCAGGTCGGGGACGTCGACCGCCTCCTGCGCCGCGACGATCGCGTCGACCGGCAGCGCGCGGAGCTGGGCGGCGGTGGCGTCGTCCGGCAATCCGGCCTCCGTGGCGATCAGCGCGCCGAGGCGCTCGTTCCGCGCGAGGCCGCGCGGGGGGACGCCGAAGCCGGCGGTGCCGCTTTGCTGGATGGCGCGAGCGAACAGGCCGCGCGACGCGGGGGCGAGCTGGTGAAGCGCCACGGCCTGCGCGCCGGCCGATCCGCCGGCGATGGTCACCCGCGCCGGATCACCGCCGAAGTTGGCGATGTTGCCGCGGATCCAGCGTAGCGCCAGCTGCTGGTCCTGTAGGCCGTAGTTGCCCGATGCGCCCTGTTCCGCGCTCAGGGCGAGGTGCGAGAGGAAGCCGAGCGCGCCCAAACGGTACTGGATGCTGACCAGGACGACGCCGTTGTCGGTGATGCGCGATTCGATGGCGCCGCCGCCCGCGCCGGCGCGGTTGCCGCCGCCGTGGATCCACACGAGCACCGGCAGCTTCGCGCCCTTGGCCAGCGTCGGGGTGCGGACATCGAGGAACAGGCAATCCTCGCTGTCGTTATCCGCCGCCGTGCGGTTCCAGTCGCCATGGACCGCCTGCGGGCAGGCGGCGTGCTCGGCGACCGTGTCGACCGGCTCGCGCCACGACGTCGGCGGCTCGGGCGCGCGCCAGCGGAGCGGCCCGACCGGGGGCTTGGCGAAACGGATGCCGCGAAACACCGCGCCGCGATCGACCGATTGCCCGCGGACGGGGCCGCTGTCGGTCGCGACCACCGGACCGGCGGCGACCAGCGCCAGGGCGGCGAGGATCAAACCAGCCTTCCCGTCGCGATGGCGTGGTCCGGTTCGCACTGCATTATTCGCGCCTTCCGCTCCAAGCCCGCGAGGCCGATGACGGGACCGAAGCGGGCCGAGCGCGTCCATAGGAGCGGGCCGCGAGCGCGTCCAGGCGGGTGTTCACCGCCCCGCTCCGCCGCGCTTTGCCGATGACGTTCCCCGGTCGGGCGCAACGCCTGCTTGCAACTGGCGGCGTGGGCGAGGAAGATGCGGGCGAAGGCCGGGGCGCGTCGGAGCACATAGCGCGTCGTGTGGGAGAGGAATGATGGTCGATACGACACGTCGCGCCGTGCTGGGCGCGAGTGGCCTGGGGCTGATCGCCGCGCTGGCGGGACCGGTCGCGGCGAGGCCACCTAAAACGCTTGCTGTCGCGCCGGGATTGCAGCTGTGGACGGTCAAGGAGGAACTCGCGCGCGATTTCGAGGGCACGCTGCGGCAGCTGAAGCGGATCGGCTACAGCCGCGTCGAGGCGGCGGGATGGGTCGGGCGGTCGCCGGCCGATTTCCGTCGGGGGGTGGCGGCCGCCGGGCTCGACTGCGTCTCCTGCCATTTCTCGATGAGCGACCTGATCGACGAGCATGAATCGAAGCTCGCCCAGGCGCGCGAGGTGGGGGTGCGTTACTTCGTCGCGTCGTCGCCGCATTCCGCCAAGCCGCTCGATCCCGCCAAGCCTTGGGTGTTCGCGGTCGCCGAGGCGATGACGATCGACGATTGGCGGCGCAACGCGGAGGCAATGAACCGGATCGGCGCCACCGCCAAGGCGATGGGGATGCGGTTCGGCTATCACAACCACCCGGCCGAGTTCCTGACGATCGACGGCGTCTTCGTGTGGGACGAACTGATGCGGCTGACCAACCCGGCCGATGTCTGCTTCGAGCTCGATCTCGGCTGGGTCGCGGGGGCCGGCTATGACCCGGCGGCGATGCTGACGAAATATGCGGATCGGATCGAGCTGCTCCATGTAAAGGATATCGCCGCGCGCGCGCGGCGGCCGGGGACGATCGTCACCGATCTGACGACGACGCCGATCGGCGCGGGCACGATCGACTGGCGCGCGACGTTCGCGGCGGCGGACAAGGCGCGCATCCACAGCTGGTTCGTCGAGCAGGAGCCGCCGTTCACCCGCAGCCCGCTGGAGGGCCTGACGCAGAGCATGGCGTATCTGCGCTCGATCCGGGGCTGAGCGGTGACACCGGTTCGGTTCGCGATGGTCGGCGGCGGCGAGGGCGCGTTCATCGGCCCCGTCCACCGCACCGCGGCGGCGATAGCGGGCAATTGCCGACTGGTTGCTGGCGCTTTCTCGAGCGAACCCGCGCGGGCGGCGCGGTCGGGCGCGGCGCTGGGGCTGGCGGTCGATCGGTCCTATGCGAATTGGCAGGCTCTGCTCGACGGCGAACGCGCGTTGCCGGACGACGAGCGGACCGAATTCGTCGCGATCGTGACGCCCAACCATCTCCACGCGCCCGTCGCGATCGCGGCGCTGGAGGCGGGGATGCCGGTGCTGACCGACTAGCCGCTGACCGACACGATGGCGGCGGCGGAGGCGTTCGCCGACGCGGCGGCGCGGACGGGCGGGCTGGTCGGGGTGACGCACACCTATGCGGCCTATCCGATGGTGCGGCAGGCGCGCGCTCTGGTCGCGGGCGGCGGGCTGGGCGCGGTCCGGCGG
>CAXTRJ010000234.1:0-4612 GCA_964246585.1 uncultured Sphingomonas sp.
GGTCGCGAACGTGCCCTATGGCTGGCGTCAGCGCACGGGCGTCGCCGGGCTTTTCAGGCTCGGCGACCAGGCTGGCGTCATACCGTCGCTGGCCGGCGAGGGAATGGGCATCGCGATCGCCAGCGGCATCGCCGCCGCTGCCGCCTACGCACGCGGCGGCGGGGTGGTGTCTGCGACATGGCAGCGGCGCTTCGGCCGCGCGCTCGTCCGGCCGATCGGGGTAGCCGACGTCGTCCGCGCGCTAGGTGAGCGGCCAGCGACGGCGGGACCGCTGGTCGCCGCCGCCGGGCTGACGCCGCCGCTGGTGCGGCTTGTCGCCCGGCTAACGCGCGTCGGCGGTTGAAACCCGCGTCGCGCGAACCGAAATGGGCTGGATGGACAAGCTCACCCTCTCCGACGCCGAGTGGCGCCAGCGCCTTTCGCCCGAACAGTTCCACGTGCTGCGCCAGGCCGGGACCGAGCGCGCGTTCAGCGGCGCGCTGAACGGCAACAAGGCGGATGGCGTTTATCTGTGCGCCGCCTGCGGGCTCGAGTTGTTCGACAGCGCCGACAAGTACGACTCAGGCTCGGGCTGGCCGAGCTTCACCCGGCCGGTCGCGCCAGACCATGTCGAGGATCATGACGATACCAGCCACGGGATGCGCCGCACGGAGTCGCTGTGCGGCCGGTGCGACAGCCACCTCGGCCATGTCTTCCCCGACGGCCCGCCGCCGACCGGGCAGCGTTACTGCATGAACTCGGTATCGCTCGACTTCCAGCCGCGCCAGCCTGTCGTCTGATCGTCCCGCTGCCCGACCCGCTTGTGAGGGGCGCGGTTAGCGCGTAATCGCGCAAGCGTTCATGCCCAGCGCCCGCCCTCCCCGCGCCCGTTCGTCCGGCGGCCGTCCACCTCGCGCCGCCACGCCCCGGTCGCCATGGCGTCGCCGTTTCGTCATCGCGCTGCGCCTGGGCCTCGCGCTCGGCCTGGTCGCGCTGCTGGCGCTGGTCGTCGCGGTCTATGTCGCCCGCGCGCAGCTGCCGAGCTTCGAACAGTTGAAGTCGTCGCCCAACGGCCAGATGATCCGCGTCCATGCCGCCGACGGCACGGTGATCGTCTCGCTGGGCCCGAGTTATGGCGAGTGGCTGCCGTATGGTCGCATCCCCGCGGTGATGCGCGACGCGATGGTGTCGGTCGAGGATCGCCGTTTCCGCCGCCACCCCGGAGTCGATCCGATCGGCATGGCCCGTTCGGTGAAGGTCCGCTACGAGCGCGGCCGCTGGACCCAGGGCGGGTCGACCATCACCCAGCAGCTGGCGCGCAACATCTTCCTGTCGTCGACGAAGAAGTTCGGGCGCAAGTTCCGCGAGGGGATCCTGGCGCTGGCGATGGAGCGGAAATTCTCCAAGGACCAGATTCTCGAACTCTACCTCAACAAGGTCTATTTCGGTGGCGGCGCGTATGGCATCGACGCCGCCAGCCGGCGCTTCTTCGGGCATGGCGCCGATGACTTGTCACTGTCCGAGTCGGCCGTGATCGCCGGGCTGGTCAAGGCGCCGTCCAACTATTCGCCGACCGCCGATGTCGAGGCCGCGCTGGGTCGCGCCGGGGTCGTCATCCAGACGATGCGCGAAACGGGCGCGATCACCGCCGCGCAGGCCGCCGAGGCCGACCCGTCCGAGCTGAAGCTCGCCGCCGAGCCGCGCCAGAACAGCGTGCGTTACTTCACCGATTGGGCGTTGCCGCAGCTCGACGTGCTGATCGACGAGACGGAGGCGCCACTCGACGTGTGGACCACGCTCGACCTCGGCATGCAGCGCGCCGCCGACGCGGCGATCCGCGCGAAATCGCCGGGGCGGACGCAGGGCGCGCTGGTCAGCCTCGACCGCGACGGCGCGGTGCGCGCGATGGTCGGCGGGCGCGATTACGTGTCGTCGATCTACAACCGCGCGACGCAGGCGACCCGCCAGCCGGGATCGTCGTTCAAGCTGTTCGTTTACCTCGCCGCGTTGGAGGCGGGGCATAAGCCAGACGATATCGTCGTCGACGAGCCGGTGACGATCGACGGGTGGAGCCCACGCAACAGCTCGCGCAACAATTCAGGTCCGGTCACGCTGCGAACCGCCTTCGCCTATTCGCTCAACACCATCGCCGCGAAACTCGGGCAGGAGGCGGGATTCTCCACCGTCGCCGACATGGCGCGGCGGTTCGGCATCACCACCCCGGTCAACACCAAACCGTCGATGGTGCTGGGCACGTCGGACGTGCGGCTGATCGACATGACCCGCGCCTTTGCGAGCGTAGCCAACAAGGGCGTGGCGGTGACGCCGTTCGGCATCACCCGCGTCGTCGCGCGTGGCGAGACGATCTATACCCACGAGGTCGATCGCAGCCGCGTGCTGGTCGCGCCGTACGTCGCGGCGTCGATGACCGACCTGCTCCAGACGGCGGTCGCCACCGGCACCGGCCGCGCGGCGCAGATCGGCCGGCCGGTCGCGGGCAAGACGGGGACGACGACCTCGAACAAGGATGGCTGGTTCCTCGGCTTTTCCAGCGGGCTGACCACCGGGGTATGGATGGGGCGCGACGACGCGCGGCCGGTCGGCGGGCTGCAAGGCGGGCAGGCGCCGGCGGAGGCCTGGGCGAGCTACATGCGCGCGGCGACCGCCAAGCGGCCGATCGAGCAGTTCGAGACCGAGGTGACGTTGCCCGAGTGGCAGACCGAGACCGACGAGGAGAATTATTTCGGCGAGCCCGACGAGCGGCTGTTCGTCGACGAGGATGGCAATCCGGTCGAGCCGGGCGCGACATCAGTGATCGAGACGGAGGACGGCGAGACGGTAATGATCACGCGTGGCCGGGTCGAACCGCCGCCGGGCGATCAGCCGCCGGTCGAGCGCGACCGGTTCGACCAGGAGTGGCTCGACCGCGTCACCGGGCGGGAGCAGCCAAGTGCGCCCCTGCTGACGCGGCGTCCCGACGCCCCGCCGCCGCCGCGCGTCTACGAGGACGAGCGCCCGAACCAGTGAAGCACGGCCCCTTCCGCGCGCAGCCACGCGCGCGCGGGTGTCGGGTCCGCGCCGAACAGCTCGGCGACTAGCGCGTGGAACGCCGCGCCGTGGTTCATGTGGACGCGGTGCGCCACCTCGTGCGCGACTGTGGCGCGGCGGACGAAACGGGGGGCGAGGATCAGCCGCCAGCTATAGCGGAGCGCGCCGGTCGCGGCGCAACTGCCCCAGCGCCCGCGCGGATCGCCGACGGCGACGCGGGCGATGGTAACACCGGCCGAGGCGGCGTACTCGACGGTGTCCGCGCTCAGGACGCGAAGCGCTTCGCGCTTGAGCCACGTCTCGACGCGGCGCGATACCGTGTCGAGTGGCCCCGACACACGCAGCAGATCGCCGTCGCGCGATACGGTGCGCGACGCGCCCTCGCGCCAGTCGATCGTCACCTGCCCATCGTCGATCGGCAGCACCGCGCCGGGAACGAACGGCCGCGCCGGCGGCAGCCGGGCGCGTTGCGCCGCGATCCAGGCCTCCTGCCCTCGCGCCCAGGCGAGCGCGGGCTTCAGCGCCGCGCGCGGCGGCAGGACGAGGCGGGCGCGGCCGCTGGCGGGATCGAAGGCGAGTTTCGCCCGACGCGCGCGCGGGTGGCGGATGATCTCAAGATCGCCCCCTGCCCCCTCCGTCACAGCTCGCGGTCGACGACGTGGTGTTCAAGGTCGCCGGCGTCGACTTCCGACACGGTCCAGCCGCGGGTCGACTGGCCGGCGCGGTGGACCGCCTCGCGGTCGCCGGAGACTAGGTAATGCCAGGCGGGCAGCGGCTCGCCCCCCGCGCGCAAACGGTAGGCGCAGGTCGAGGGCAGCCAATCGATGTCGTCGACATTGCCGGTCGTCAGCCGGACGCACTCGCTGACGAACGCGCGGCGGTGGCGGTAGTTGGAACATTGCCCGCTGCGCCGGTCGAGCAGGCGGCAGGCGACGTTGGTCGCGACCACCTCGCCGGTGTCCTCGTCTTCCAGCTTGTGCAGGCAGCATTTGCCGCAGCCGTCGCACAGCGCCTCCCACTGGCCCCGGTCGAGCGTCGCCAGCGGTGCCTCCCAGAACGGGTTCGTCATGCCGCCCATTTCGCGATCTCGCGCGCGACGGCTTGCGCGCTCTCCTCCTGCGGGAGCAGCGCCAGCGGCTTGCCGTCGAACGACATCAGGTAGGATTGGCGACCATGGTCCATCAGGTAACCGCCAGCGGGCGAGGTCTCGCCGCGTTGGTAGAACACGCCATACGCCTTCGCGGCGCGGGCGACCGCGTCGGCGCTGCCGGTCAGGCCGACCATGCGCGGATGGAACGCGCTGACGAACTCCTTGAGCACCGCCGGGGTGTCGCGCTCGGGGTCGACGCTGACGAAGATGGGGACGATCCGCGCCGCCAGCGCCGGATCGCTCTTCTCGAGCAGGCGCATCGCCCCGCCGATGTTCTGGACGTCGACCGGGCACACGTCGGGGCAGTAGGTGTAGCCGAAATAGACGATCCGGTACTTGCCCGCGAAGCTACGCTCGGTCGTGGCGCGGCCGTCCTGGTCTACCAGCGCCAGCGGCCCGCCGATCGCGCTTTCGGGCGCGACGTGGAGCACGATC
>CAXTRJ010000235.1:0-2253 GCA_964246585.1 uncultured Sphingomonas sp.
ACCCCGCGCACCGCGTCGCCCCCCGCCGCGAACCCGGCCAGCGGCAGCGTCGCCCCACGCCCATCGACGACGCTTCCGTCGACCGCGCCGCCGGCCAGCTCGGCGACGATCGCCCCCGTTTCGACCGGGCCCGCGTCCGCCACCACCTCGAATGTCAGCGACGGGATGCGATTGCCGAAATCGGCCAGCTGCAATCCCTCGAACACCGCATAGGCACAGCCCCGGTGCGCCGGCGTCGACGCTCCTTCCGCCGACGCGATCAGCGGGTCGACCGCCTGCTCCTCGCCGCCCAGATGCAGCCGGAACCCGGTCGCCGTCTTCCAGTCCCCCGCGGCCCCGCGCAACAGCTTGCCGTCGGCCCAGATCCGCCCGACGCTCCGTATGCGCCGCCCCGACAGAAGCACCGCGAACGACGCCGAATAGCTGTAATCGGTGGTCGAAGGCCGTCCCTTGCCGCCGCCGCCCTTGCTCCGCGTCTCGACGAGATCGGTCGCCCAGATCACCGTTCCCGCCACCCGCATCGCGCCGAACAGCTTGGCGATCGGCGCGCCATAGGACGACGTCTGCACCGCCAGTTCGGCCACCGCCACGCGGCGGGCGGCGATCGGCGCGACGACCCGCACCCACCCCCGCGACCCTGCGTCGATGTCGACCGCGTACGCCTCCACCGGCAGCACGAACGGCGCCGCCGTCGCCGACAGCCCGACCACCCCCTCGATCGCGACGACCGGACAAGCCGGCAGCCGCGTCCAGCTTCCCGACACCGGCAGCACCGCCTCATGCCCCCGCTCGATCAGCGCGGCGCGGCAGAACGCCTCGGCGACGACGATCGCCGCCGCCGCCACGCCCTCCAGCGCCGCCTGCTCGCCCTCGCCCGTCAGCCGCAGCATCGCCCGCGTCGCCGCCGCGGCCTCCGCCACCACTCCCGGCGGCAACGCCGCCACTATCATTGGCGCCGGCAACGCGGCCGCGCTCATGCCGCCGCGAACCTGAGCAGCTTGATCGCCTCCGAGTTCGACACGCACCCGCCGACGCGCTTGGTCGCGTAGAAGCCGACGAACGGCTTGTTCGAATACGGATCGCGCAGGATCGCGGTCTCCGTCCGCTCGGCGACGATATAGCCGGCGCGGAAATTGCCGAACGCGATCGACAGCGACCCCGCGGCGATGTCGGGCATGTCCTCCGCCTCGACCACCGGGTATCCGAGCAGCGTCGCCGGCTGCCCCTCATGCAGGCTCGGCTGCCACACGAATGCGCCGTCGGACGTCTTGAACTTGCGGATGCGCGCCAGCGTCGCCGCGTTCATCACGAACGTCGCCCCCCGCCGATACGGGCTACGCAGCGACTGGACCAGGTCGATCAGCCGCTCCTGCGGGTTCGCGCCGAAATCCCCCGCCGCGCCCGTCGCCAGATGCTGCAAGGTCCCGAACGCCCGCCCGGCGTCCCCCGTCGCCGCCGTCGGCTGGGCCAGGAACCCACGGGGCCGGTTGACCCCGGAGCCGCTGACGAACGCCGCGCCTTCCGCCTTGGCGAACTCGGCGGCGATCTCGCCGGCCAGCCATTCCTCGACATCGAACTGCGCGTCGTCGAGCATCGCCTGGCTGGCCGACGGGTTGGCGTAGAGCTCGCCCATCGGCGGCGCGATCTCCTGGAACAGCGGCGTCGCCGTCTCCGGCCGCGGCCCCGTCTCGCTCGCCCAGCCCGACGGCGTGCCCCCCGTCGTCACCAGCTTCCTGTACCCCGCCGTGCCGACCCGCACGACGTTGGCGATCGACCGGATCGGCGACGCGCTTTTAAGCACCGCGTCGATCCGCGCGTCGATCTCGCGCGGCACGGCATAGCCGCCCGCGTCCCCCGTCACCCCGGTGAACGCCTTCATCTCGATCGTCGCCCCCGACCGCACGAACCCGCCAAACGCGCTCTCGGCCTCCCGCGCCCCCTCCAGCACCGGCCGCGTCATCACATCACCCATCACGTCATCTCCTCCAGACGAAAAAACCCCCCCCCGCGCTCGCCGCGGGGGGGGGCCCCCCCCCGGCGCGCGCGGGGGGGGTGCTGGGCCCGGACGCACCGGCCCCGGTATCAAGCGACAGGGTCAGGGATCGCTCACCCCATCCACCCGCGCCAGCACCTGCATCGGCGCCACCACCAAGCTCACCTCGACCAGATTGACCGCCAGCAGCTCGCGCCAGACACCCTGCCGCGCCCTGACCGCCCGGTACCCGACCGACAGCCCGCCCAGCGCCCCCGACC
>CAXTRJ010000235.1:2263-4603 GCA_964246585.1 uncultured Sphingomonas sp.
TCGTCGACCCGCCCCGCCACCAGCAGCCCCCGCGCGTCCTCGACCACCTCGGCCACCCCGACGGGCTTGCCGCGATGCTGCCACAGCAGCGGCACCTCCAGCGGCGCCTCGACCGCGTCGCGAAAGGCTCCCGCGCGCATCACGTCCCCCGCCCGGTCGACCCGGTCGAACACCGCCGCGTAGCCGGTGAACCGTAATCCCCCCTCCCGCTCGCGGGAGGGGTTGGGGGAGGGCATGTCGGAAACGAGGCTCACCGAAGCCACTCCCCGAACCCCAGCTTCACCGCCAGCACCGCCAGCAGCATCGCCGACAGCCACCCGGCGAACGACTTCCACGCCGATCGCTTGGCGTCGCGCCATGTCCGCAGCAGCTCGCGCAGCTCCGCCATGTCGCCCCGCGCCGCCTCGTCGTGCAGCCCCAGCCGCCCCAGCGCCCGCGTCGCCCCCAGCTCCCCCGCTTCTTCCGCGATCGCGCGCAAGGTCGCGAGATCCGCGCCCGCCCCGCGCGCCTGCGCCATCAATTGCGCCAGCACATCCTCAGCCATCACGCGCCTCCAATCCCCAACATCGCCCGCTTCTCGTCGTCGGACAGGAACCCCGCCGCCGACACGCTGCGCCACAACAGCGCCCGCTCCTCCGCCAGCGCCGTCACCCGGTTCAGGTCGACCCGGATCGTCGCGTCGGCGAACCATCCCCGCATCCCTTGCGCCAACCCTTCCAGGATCGTTCCCGCCAGCGGCAGCACCGCGAGCCGCCACAGCGCCCGGTTCGCCTCGCGGTAATTGGCGTAGGTCGCGTCGCCGGGTTGCCCGAGCAGCATCGGCGGCACCCCGAACGCCAGCGCGATCTCGCGCGCCGCCGCCGCCCGCGCGCCGACGAAGTCCATGTCCGCCGGGGTCAGGCTCATCGCCTGCCACTTCAGCCCGCCCTCCAGCAGCATCGGCCGCCCGGCGTTGCCCGCCCCGGCGAACCCCGCCTCCATCTCGCCCCGCAACCGGGCGAACTGCTCCGCCGACAGCGTCGACCCGTCGCCCGGATCGTACACCAGCGCCCCCGACGGCCGCGCCGCGTTGTCGAGCAGCGCCCGGTTCCACGCGGCGGCGGCGTTATGGACGCCGATCGCCGCCGACGCCGCGCCCAGGCACCCCAGCCCATAATGGTCGTCGACCGGGTGGAACGCCTTGACGTGGATGACGTCGGGCCGCGGTCCGTCCGCCGACAGCCGCGTGATCCGCTCGCCGACGCGGTACCGGTACGCCGCCGGCCATCCGCCCGCGTCGGGCTCGACGCTCACCCGCTCGGGGCGCAACGCGAACAGCTCGGCCGCCCCGCCCTCCTCGTCGCGCAGCACCTGGATGAACGCGTTGCCGTGCAGCAGCATCTGCGCCGCCACCGTCGCCAGCAACGGCTGCCCCGACGTCCGCGCCTCGACGAGGCGCGCCAGCGCCGGGTCCGACACCTCCAGCGGCGCGTCGCCCAGCGCCTCCGCGACCAGCCGCACCGCCCGCTGCGCCACCGGATTGCGACAATACCCCTCGCGCACCCGCCCCTCGTACGACGCCGGCCAGGCCTCCACCGCCCCACGCCCAGACGAAGAAAGCGCCGGCCGCGACTCCTCGCGCCCGGCCCACCGACCGAACCATTTCATGATGTGTCCTTTCTTATTCCTCCCCGAGCTCCGCTCGGGGAGGGGGACCATGCGAAGCATGGTGGAGGGGCCAGCGGGCGCTGCCCGGCGTAAGAGCCCCCCTACAACCCCCGCACCGCCGCCTTCCCCCTTGTCCCCAGCATCAGCTCGCTCACCGCCCACACCAGCGCGTCGGCGCGGTCGGGCGACCGGCCCGGCCCGGCATAGTCGCCGCCGACGACCAGCCCGCGCAGCTCGTCCTCCAGCGCAGTGAACCGCCCGCGATGCTTGACCAGCCCACGCTCGTACAGCGCCGCCACCGGCTCGGCCCGCGCGACCTTGCTCCGGCTGGCATGGACCGGCCGGACCGGCAGCCCGGGGTCGACCCCGTGCAGGATGTTCGCGACCATCTCGCCGCCCTGGTTCTTCTCGGCCACCACCCGGTCCGCGCCCACCGCCCGCGCGCACCGGGACACCGCCCGCGCCCAGCCGTCGGGCGACAACCCCCCGACGCTGTCGTCGCTGACCAGCCAGGTCTTCTCCCCACCCACCGGTATGCCTCCGGTGCCCGGTTCCGCCTGCGAGGTGCGGAGCTGAGATCGCTTCTGGGACTTCAGCTCCTTGGCGACGGCCGCGCGGTCGGCCTCGGTGACCTTGAGCTTCGCTTTCGACGCCGCCTCGCCCGCGTGCCGGGTGTCGTCGACGGGTTGGGCC
>CAXTRJ010000236.1:0-4522 GCA_964246585.1 uncultured Sphingomonas sp.
GCCTGGAACCGCGCCTCCGCCTGCGCCTGCTGACGACGGAAGCGGGCGAGCCGCGCCTCGGCGGAGGCGATGTAGCTGTCGACGCGCGCCAAGTCGGCCTCCGCCGAGACGCCGCGGCGTATCCGCTCCGCCACCGACGCGCGCAGGGCGCGCTGGCTGTCGGCGAACCCGGCACCCAATCGGACCAGCGCGCGATAGGTGAACACGTCGTACCACGCCGCGACCGTGTCGAGCGCGACGCGGTCGGCGATGGTCGCGACATCCTCGCCGGCACTCTCCAGCCGGGCGGCAGCGGCGCCGATCCGGTTGCGCCGCCCGCCGGCGTCGAGCAGCAACTGGTCGGCGTTGACCAACAGGTCGGTCCGGCGCCCCGGCCGGGCGCGCTCGATCACGTTTTCCGCGTTGTCGCCGAAATTGCGGTCGATCACCCGGTAGCTGCTGACCGACAAGTCGAGCGACGGGTAGCGCGCCGCGCGCGCCTCGGCCAGCACGGCGGCGGCCTCGTCGCGGGTCGCCAGCGCCTCGGCGGCCGCGGGCGCGCGGGCGATCGTCTGGCGCACCAGCGCGGCGAGTATCTCCGCGTCGACCGACTCGCGACCCAGGCGAAGCAGCGGGTCGTCGGCGACGAGATCGCCCTTCACCGGATCGCGCGAATAGCCGGGCAGCACGGACGACTGCTCGGGCGATCGCGGAGCCGAAGTGGGCGTGGCGGCCGGAGCCGGCGCGGCCTGCCGTCCGGTCGCCGGCATCGCCGCCATCACGCCGGCGAACGTCAGCCAGCGCAGCACGCGCTCGGGCCTGAAACGCAAGGAACTCACGACACCAACTCGACTTTCCCCCCCGGGACCGCGGCGGTCTCTATACCGGACAACGAAATTAACCAACCAACCCGGCGGAATTCAACGCCTTGGTCGCGCGCGGGCGTTGACAGCCATCAACGCGAGAGGGCAAGCGATCACGCATCTCAGGGAGAACCACCATGTCGACCAGCACCGGACGCGATTGCTCGACGCCGACACAGCCCGTCACCGACACCCGCCACGCGTGGATCGCGCCCGCCGTGTCACGCATGCGCGCCGGCGACGCCGAGAACGGCCCGACGCCGAACCAGGATGACGGCCTCTTCTCCCAGGGCAGCTGATTCGCCCTTCGTTGATCCGCCAGCACCGGGCGATCGGCGCTAGCGGCCGAACACGCCCCGCCGGTACAGCAGCGTGATCGCCACCCGGCGGTTGCGCGGATCCTGCGGGTTTTCGACCATGGGCTCGCGGTCGGCGACCCCCTCGATGCGTTCGAACCGGGCCTCGGGAATGCCGCCAAGCGCCAGGCGTCGCCGAGTCGCCTCGGCGCGGCCCGATGACAGCATCCAGTTGTTCATCGCCAGCGGGTCGCCATAGGGCAGGCTGTCGGTGTGGCCGCGGATCATCACCGGGTTGCCGAGCGGGCGCACCGAGCGCGCGATCAGCCCGATCAGCCCCGACGCCTCCCCCGCCAGCGCGGTCGTGCCCAGCGCGAACATCGAATAATCGGCGCTGTCGACCAGGTCGATCCGCATCCCGTCGGGGGTGCGGACGAAGCGGACATGGTTGGCGAGCTTCGCCAGCGCGGCGGAACTCGCCATCTCGCGGGCGACTTCGCGCCGCATCGCCTCGAAGTTCTTGCGATCCTCGGCGACGGACTGCTTGTTGCGCAGCGAACCCTTGTCGCCGGTGCCGTATTTGGCGCCGCCGGCGCTTTCGACCGGTTGGATCATCGCCTGCATCGCCGACTGCCCGGCCTTGGGGCCGAGCGTGTTCTGGCTCGTCAGCGACTCGCCGCCGAATGGCCCGTTGCCGCCGACGCCCACCGATTTGGTGTTGGTCAGCGTCGGCGCGAAGTAATCGGCGATGCCCTTGCGCTGTTTCTCCGTCGTCGCGCCGAGCAGCCAGAGGAGCAGGAAGAACGCCATCATCGCCGTCACGAAATCGGCATAGGCGACCTTCCACGCGCCGCCGTGATGGCCGCCGTGCCCTTCGATGTAGATCTTCTTGACGATGACCTTGGCCGGCTGGTTCGAGCCGTGCGGCGCGCGCGCGGCCATCTAAGCTCGTCCTTCCGCGCGCGTATAGGCGAAGCAGCGAAGGAGCTTTGTTCGCGCGGAGACGCGGAGACGCGGAGAAGAAGACCGCCGCGCCAGCGGCTCCCGATGCGGCCACGCCCGAGGAGGACCAAGGCGCGCCGACGCGCGCGATCCCTCCTCCGCGGCTCCGCGGCTCCGCGCGAACCCACCTTCTTTCCGCATGGGCGTGATCACCTTCCCCTCAGCCCGTCGAACACCTCGGCGAAGCCGGGCTGGTTGGCGTGGGCGATGCCGGAGCGCGCGGCCTCGATCACCAGCGGCTGCGGGTGGCCGTGGAGCGAGGCGATGATGATCTGCTTGACGACGTGATAGATCGCCGCGTCGGCGTCGATCACCTGCTTCAGCCGGTTGGCCAGCGGCGCGACCAGGCCGTACGCCAGCAGCACGCCGAGGAAGGTGCCGACCAGCGCCGAGCCGATCATCCCGCCCAGGATCGAGGGCGGCTTGTCGATCGAGCCCATCGTCTTGACCACGCCGAGCACCGCGGCGACGATACCCAGCGCGGGGAGCGCGTCGGCGAGGCTGGTCAGCGTCGTGTGCGGGCTCTCGACCTCGTGGTGGTGCGTCTTGATCGCGTTGTCCATCACCTCCTCGACAGCGTGGACGTCGAGCGTCCCCGACGACACGACGACGAGGCGCAGCGTGTCGGCGATGAGGTTGACCAGCGTGTGGTCGGCGAGGAGGCGCGGATATTCGGCGAACACCGCCGACGATTTGGGATCCTCGACATGCGGCTCGAGCGCAATCGGGCCTTCGGTGCGGAGCATCTTCATCAGCTTCGACACGAGGAAGATGACGTCGAGGAAATCCTGCTTCTTCCAGCGCGGCCCCTTGAACACCTTGCCCAGCCCCGAGCCGACCGCCTTCAGCTCCTTGCCGGAATTGCCGATGATCAGCGCGCCGAGCGCGGCGCCGCCGATGATCAGCATCTCGTGCGGGATGGCGTGCATCACGGGGCCGAGCGCGCCGCCGGTGATGGCGAACCCGCCGAACACCATGGCGAGGAGGACGACGATGCCGATGATCGGGAACATGGGGCCGGGGTGATCCTTCGCTGCGGCGGGCGCCGCCTTGTCCCCTGCTGGTTAACCGGACTTCGTCGCCATCCGGTTACCGCGCGGGCGCCTCAGCGCAGGTAATCGAACAATGACAGGGTGCTCAGCTTGCCGAAGCTCGCCTGCGTCGCGGAGAGGATCGTCATTGTCTTCTGGAGTTCGATGATCGTCGCGGGGACGTCAGTGTCCTCCAGCGCGCTCCGCGCCGATTCGCGGTCGATCGCGGTGTCGGCGAGGCGGGCCTGCTCCATCTCGACGCGGACGGCGCGGACGCCGAGCGAGGACTGGACGGCGGCGGCCTGGGCGATGCCGTCGGTGATGTCGGTGAGCACGGTGTCGCCGAGCGGCGCGTCGGATTGGAGCGCGGCGGCGAGCGTGGCGAGGACGGCCAGCGTGTCGGTGTCGCCGATCGCGAAGACGCGCCCGGCGGTCTCGTTCGCCTGGACCGACTGGCCCTCGCCGATCGGAATGGCGGGGACGGCGACGCTGGCGAAGGTGAAGCCGCCATCGGCGTTCCGCGTCACCGCCGCGCCACCGTCGACGCCGCCGAATAGCGGTTGCCCGCGCGTGTCGCGCGTGTTGGCGAGCCCGACCAGGCGATCGACGATGCCGGCGAGCTCGGCCCCCATGACGCGGCGGTCGGCGGCGGAAAAGGTGCCGTTCTTCGCGCGGACAGCGAGCTCGGACGCGTTTTGGAGCTGGTCGCCGATCGCGGACAAGGTCGCGTCGGCCTGGCTCAGGACCGCGTCGGCCATGCGCAGGTTGCCGGCGTAGGCGCCGTCGTCGGCCGCGCCTTTCGCCAGCCCGCGCAGCCGCGAAAAGGCGACGCTGTCGTCCGACGGCGCGGCCAGGCGCTTTTCCGTCGCGATCTGGGTGTTGAGCGTGTCGGCGCGGACGGCGAGCTTGTTCATCGCGGTCGCCGACCGGTCGTAAAAGGAGCTGGTCGAAATCTGCATGGCGATTACCGGATCTCGAGGATCGATTGCAGCGTGTCGCGCGCCACCTGGATGACGCGGCTTGACGCCTGATAGGCCTGCTGGAAGCGGAGTAGGTCGACCGCCTCCTGGTCGAGGTTGACCCCGGTCAGCTGGTCGCGCGCGGTGGTCGCGCCGGCGAGGATCGAGCCTTGCGCGTCGGCGACGATCCGCCGCTGTTCCAGTGTCGCGGCGTTGTTCGACACCAGCCCGGTCAGCCCCGTTTCGAAGCCGCCGGCGGCGCGCAGCGACGCGAGCGCGGCGAGGTTGCTGTTATCGCGAACGCCGCCCCCGACCGACGCCGCCGCGATCCCGCGCGGGTCGGCGAGCGCCAGCGACAGCTCGGTCGGGCGATCGCCGACCGCGAACAGCGC
>CAXTRJ010000237.1:0-4521 GCA_964246585.1 uncultured Sphingomonas sp.
GCCGAGGCCGGGATCGACGCGGACGTTGCCGCGCTGGCGTTCGACGGCGGCGCGGTCGCGATGATCGACGCCTGGTTCGCGCATATCGACCGGGCGATGGTGGCCGCGCTGCCGCCCGCGACGCTGTCGGCGATGAAGGTGCGCGACCGGATTACCCGGCTGGTCGAGGCGCGGCTGGAGGTGATGGCGAACGACCGCGAGGCGCTCAGGCGCGCGCTGGCGGTGCTGGCCGACCCGCGGCATATTGCGCGCGCCGGGCGGCTAGGGTGGCGCGCGGTCGACCTGATGTGGCGGATGGCCGGCGATATCGCGACCGACTACAACCATTATACCAAGCGCGCGATCCTGCTCGGCGTCTACGGGGCGACGGCGACCGTGCTCCTCGACGACGAGAGCGATGGCCACGCCGACACCCGCGCGTTCCTGGCGCGGCGGGTCGACGGCGTCATGCGGTTTGAAAAGGCGAAAGCCGGATTCGTCCAGCGGACGCGCCACCGGCCGAGCCTCGCACGCTTCGTCGGTCGCTTACGTTACCCGGTAGTTTGATCCCGGGCTGAGCGGGGCCGAACGGTCGCATACGCGACCGGGTTCGTCGCAATAGGCAATGTCAAACAGTTAACATGTGCAAGGCGCGATCGAGAGCGACCGTGTGCCCCGGCACCGGTTTCGTTCGGGTCGGGGCCGATGACGTCAGCGAAAAGTCACGAATTCGAGACACTTGACGCGATGCGCGGGGTCGCCGCAGTTTGCGTCATGCTGTACCATTATGGCGACCTGCTGCCTTCGATCGGCGGGATCCGCGCGTTCGAGGCCGGCAACTTCGCGGTCGACCTTTTCTTCGTGCTGAGTGGGTTCGTGATCGCATTCGCCTATGGTCGTCGGATCGCCGCGGGGATGCCTTTCGCGCGTTCTTCGTTCTTCGGCTGATCCGGCTGCTGCCGATGATCTGGGTGGGCGCGGCGATCGGCGGGGCCTATCTGCTGACGCGATCGGATTGGTCGACGTCGCAGGTCGTCGTCGCCACGCTGTTGAACGCCGTGATCCTGCCCTATTACGATCGGACGATGTGGCCGGCCAACGGCGCCGAATGGTCGCTGTTCTACGAGATGCTGGCGAACATCTATTTCGCCCTGACCTGTCCGTCGATGGGGCCGCGCCGCCTGACGTTCCTGATCGGGAGCACGATGGTTGTCCTGATCTGCGTCACGATCGAGGCCGGACACCTCCGCGCGGCGTCCACTCCGTTGTTCATCCTGCTCGGCTGCGCGCGGGTCGGCTTCTCGTTCTTTCTCGGCGTCGCGCTGGCGCGGTCGCGGGCATGGTGGCGGCCGCGGCTGATCCGCGTGCCATCCTGGGTCATATTGCTGCTGACCGCGGTACTGTTCGCCGTGCCCGCCCGAGGCGATTACCGGACGGCATACGACATCGTCGCGGTGATCTGCTTCTCGCCGCTGCTGATCATGCTTGGCTCGGTCGCTCGCCCGATCAAGCGATATAAGCGGCTGGCGGCCGCCGCCGCGGTCGTCTCCTACCCGCTTTACGCCATCCACCTTGCGGTCAAGCCATGGGTCGAGACCATCATAGACGCCGGTGGCCTGAACGAAGCGGCGACGGCGATCGTCGCCTGCCTGTTGCTGCCGCCGGTCAGCTGGCCGCTCGCGGTCGCGTATGACGCCCCGGTCGGACGCTGGCTGACGCGTCGACAAGCGGCCCGGACGCCCGCCGTCCCGAACGATCGGGCGGCCTTGTCGCGATGCTGATTTCGCTGGTGTTGGCCGGCCGTTATTGATAATCAGTCGCATATGGACCTGTCCTCGCCGATCCGCGCCGCGCTGACGTTGGAAGACCTGCCCCGGCGGCAGTCCGCCACGGTGGCGGCGATCGAATGGTCGCGGCTGGGCGCGCCCGAGGCGCGGCGGCTGCGCGAATTGGGGTTCGACGAGGGCGTCGGCGTCGAGGTGCTCCACCGCGCGTTGTTCGGGCGCGGGCCGATCGCGTGCCGCATCGGGCGGATGACGGTGGCGCTGCGCCGCACGGTGGCGGGCGCGATCCATGTGGCGGTCGCCTGATTTACCTGCCCGACCGTCGATGAGGAACTGAGGTTGGCGGACGCCCGTATCGACGCACCTGCGTCTGACCCTATCCTTCGATACACCACTTCGGCTTCGCTCAGTGGCTACTCAGGACGAACGGAGGGGGGTGTTGAGGGTGTACAAGCCACCCCGCTCGTCGCGCTCGTCGGGAATCCCAATGCGGGCAAAAGCGCGCTGTTCAACGCGCTGACCGGGGCGCGGCAGAAGGTCGGGAACTACCCGGGCGTCACCGTCGAGCGGCATTCGGGGCGCACGGTGCTGCCCGACGGGCGGCCGGTCGAGCTGGTCGACCTGCCCGGCGCGTACAGCCTCGACCCGTCCTCCCCCGACGAGCGGGTGACGCGCGACGTCGTCACCGGCGAAGGGGGGTTCGAGCGGCGGCCCGACGCGCTACTTGTCGTCGTGGACGCCGCTAATCTCGACAACCATCTGCGCTTCACGTTGCAGCTGACCGCGCTGGGGCTGCCGGTGGTGGTCGCGCTCAACATGGTCGACCTGGCCGAGCGCGACGGGCTGACGCTCGACGCGAGCATCCTGGAGCGCGAGCTGGGGGTGCCGGTGGTGGCCACGGTGGCGGTGCGGCGGCGCGGGCTGGACGAGTTGCGCGCGCGGTTGGGCGAGGTGATCGGGCGCGAGGTCGACGCGCGGCCGGCCGAGGAGCTGCCCGTCCTGCAGAAGCGCGCCCGCGCCATCGCGGCGAAGACGACGGTGGCGGAGACCGCGACGCGGCGCTGGACGCACGGGCTCGACGCGGTGGCGCTACACCCGGTCGCGGGCCCCGTGCTGCTGGCGGCGCTGCTGTTCGTCATGTTCCAGGCGGTGTTCGCCTGGTCGGAGGCGCCGATCGGCTGGATCGAGGCGGGGCTCGCGAGCGTCGAGGGTTGGGTGACGGGCGCGACGCCCGACAACTGGGTCCGCTCGCTCGTCGTCGACGGGATCATCGCGGGCGTCGGCGCGGTGATCGTGTTCCTGCCGCAGATCCTGATCCTGTTCCTCTTCATCCTGGTGCTGGAGGCGTCGGGATACATGGTTCGCGCGGCGTTCCTGATGGACCGAATGATGGCCGGGGTCGGCCTGTCGGGCCGGGCGTTCATCCCGCTGCTCTCCTCCTTCGCCTGCGCGGTGCCGGGCATCATGGCGACCAGGACGATCGACGACGAAAAGGACCGGCTCACCACCATCCTGATCGCGCCGCTGATGACGTGTTCGGCGCGGTTGCCCGTCTACACCATCATCATCGGCGCGTTCATTCCCGACCGGACGGTCGCGCCGCTGGTCGGGTTGCAGGGGCTGGTGCTGTTCGCGCTCTACCTGCTCGGCATCGTCGGAGCGTTCGTCGCCGCGCTGGTGCTCAGGCGCACGGTCGCCAAGGGATCGTCGTCGGGGTTCCTGATGGAGATGCCGAAATACCAGTGGCCGTCGTTCCGCGACGTGGCGATCGGCCTGTGGAGCCGGGCGGCGATCTTCCTGAAACGCGCTGGGACGATCATCGCCGTCACCACGATCGTGCTGTGGGCGCTGCTGAGCTTCCCCAAACCGCCCGAGGGCAGCACGGTGTCGCCGGTCGATTACTCGATCGCCGGGCGCGTCGCGAACGGCATCGAGGTCGTCGTCGCGCCGATCGGGTTCAACCGCGACATCGCGCTGGCGCTGATCCCGGCGATGGCGGCGCGCGAGGTGGCGGTGGCGGCGATCGGCACCGTCTACGCGATCGACGATCCCGACGGCGAATCGGGGCAGCAGGCGATGACCGAGCGGATGCGCGAACGCTGGTCGCTGCCGACCGCGCTCGCCTTCCTGATGTGGTTCGTCTTCGCGCCGCAGTGCATCTCGACGATCGCGGTGACCCGGCGCGAGACCAACGGGTGGAAATGGCCGCTGTTCATGGTTGGCTACCTGTTCGCCGCCGCCTACATCATGGCCGGAATCACATACTGGGCCGCCGTCGCGCTGGGGCTATAGTTTAGCCGCATCCGGCGAAGCCGGCAAAGGGAGAACATCATGGCGGGCAGCGTCAACAAGGTCATCATCGTCGGCAACCTCGGCAAGGATCCCGAGTCGAAGAGCTTCCAGAATGGCGGCAAGGTGGTCAACCTGCGCATCGCGACGTCCGAATCGTGGAAGGACCGGCAGTCGGGCGAGCGCAAGGAAAAGAACGAGTGGCACCAGGTCGCGATCTTCGACGAGCGGCTGGGCGACGTCGCCGAGAAATTCCTGCGTAAAGGCTCGAAGGTGTACCTCGAGGGACAAATCCAGACGCGCAAGTGGCAGGACCAGTCGGGCGCCGACCGTTATACCACCGAGGTGGTCGTGCCGCGCTTCGGCGGGGTGCTGACGATGCTCGACGGGCCGGGTGGCGGCCAGGGTGGCGGTGGCGGTGGCCGTGGCGGTGGCCGTGACGATTACGGCGGCGGCGGCGGTGGCGGCG
>CAXTRJ010000238.1:0-4466 GCA_964246585.1 uncultured Sphingomonas sp.
CCCTGGTCGGCGCCGTCGCCCCGACCCTGGTGGGCCTCGGCGACGGGGAGGAGGGTCATGCTCGCGATTGGCCCGGGAAAGCGGAGGTGCGACGTGTCGGCGAAAGCGATCGATGTTTCAAGCTTCCGCGTCTCGCGCATGCGATCGTTCCGGAGCGCGGGCGCGTTCACCGAATGTGGACATGGGCCTGATCAACGATGGTCCACCATCCTACGGCTCGTCGTGGTCGGTGGGTGGCGGCGGACGCGTTGCTTGATCATCGGGAAGGATTGTCGTCGATCTGACATCCTGCATCGCGAGGCAACGGCCGGAAACCGCGTCGATGAAATAGGTCATGTCTAAATCATAGATGCGGAACCAGTCCGGTTCGCCCGGTTTGAGCGCCAATGCCGTGTTGACCAGCCAGCAGTCTCGACCCATGAACTCGCCCCACTCGACCGACAAGACTTGTTCCCCTGCGGGGTCCTGACGACGGGTGGTCAAAAAGTGCTGCATCGCATCGATCGCCTCGGCCTTACCGAGCGTCGTGCGAGGCTCCGAAACAGGTGTGTAGGTCGCGCCGCCAACCGTCATGGGGCCGAGCAGGATCTCGTCGGCCTCGCCGCGGATTGCGTGAGCGTGACGGCGTAGTTGCCGTTGAAGGGAAAGCGATAGCCAGCGATTTCTCCGGGTCTGACACCGCCGGCCCGCATCAACCCGTAAGTCTCGGCGGCGGCCTCCTCGAGATAGCGCAGAATGAACGATCGCTTGTAAGCGCCAATTTTCAAGTATAGCCCTGGATGGCCGAGGAGTGAGAAGGCCTGTGTCAGCCGCTGATGGACTCGCTCATGATGCAGCGTTTTCACAACATCTCGGAAAGCGTCGGCGCTTGTCTTGCTTCCAGGGGTAAACCGGCGCCCGACAGAAGCTAAATTCCTGGGAGGGGTACCGCCCGCCCCCGCGTCGCGCAACCTGGTGAAGATCACGTCGGCCGGGTACATTCGGGTCGGTCCCGCGCGGGGCATGGCGCTGGCGAACTCGCGATAGCTGGGAAAGCGTACCTCCGGCTTGTGGACGGTCTTGAAGGTTCCTTCCGGCCGGCGTTTCAGGAGCAGGCTCAGGACCACGTCGATCCCGAGGATGTTGACCGCCTTGGCGAGCGATCCGGCCGCGCGGTCGAGGTCCGCTTCCGTTCGGGCCCGGTGGGTGGTCACGGCGAAATCGACTAGTTCGCGGGCGCCCTCGATCGCGGCGCTTCCGATCGCCACGACGCCCACGAGCAGCAGCACCACATCGGCGAGCTCGCCCACGCCGATGAAGTGCGATGCCGCCCACAACGTCACGACGGTCGCCATGACGGCGAGGGCGGTGGGCGAGAGCAGCGCCGCGAGTCGTC
This sequence comes from uncultured Sphingomonas sp., assembly GCA_964246585.1. Classification (GTDB taxonomy): domain Bacteria; phylum Pseudomonadota; class Alphaproteobacteria; order Sphingomonadales; family Sphingomonadaceae; genus Sphingomonas. Next base: position 1,376 of record CAXTRJ010000238.1, read on the forward strand.
GGCCGGCATCGCCGGGCAGCAGCGCGCACGCCTTGCGGATCACGACCGCCAGCCGGTCTCTCATCGTCATCGCTTGGACGTTCATGCTCGCTTAGACCTCCAGGCAGTCGCGAACGCTTCAGCTCGACACGTCCGATAAGGCTTCGGCACATCTTGAGTCACCACGGCCCTCAAGGGCAACGGCCGCCGGGGCGAGCCCACCGAAGCGGCGCGTACCTGTCATACTCCCGCGGCGGCGGACAGGATTGGTAGCCGCGATCGGTCAGGATCGCGGCGACGACGAGGCGGCTGAGCGGCAGGATGGCGAGCGACAGCATCGCGGCGATCACCGCTACCGCGAACAGGACGGAGGCGGGATCGACGCCGCGCTTCGCCGCGGGCGAACCCTTGCGACGTGACCGCTTGTCGTTCGACTTCCGGAGGAAGGGCAGGCCGGCCAAGGCCAGGAACGCGATCGACAGCGGCAGGGGGAGGAGGTTCCGAGGGCTGAACGCGACGACTTCCGCCCGCGTCGAAATGGCCCGGATCAACGGCAGCAGCGCCGCGAGGCCGAGCCACAACAGGACCACCCCCGCCCCGGCGAAACCGGCGATCACCAGGAAGACCTGCAAGCGCAATCCCGGCGGCGCGTTCCGGTCGATCACCAGAGCTGGGAGAGCGTGCCGCTCACCCGGTCGCTTTGCCTGGCGATCCGCTTGCTCAGCCAGTCGATGTTCTGTTCGAGATCGTGGACCAGCACGCTGTTCATAAGCTGCCGGTAACGGGCTTCGGCTTCGTCGCTGAGGTTTTCCCAGACCTCCGCGAGCCTGTCGAGGCCGGCATCGAAGGCCTTCCCGAGCTTTTCGCTGATCTTGTAATGCGAGTCGATCTGGCTGAGCGCATAGCCGACGGCCACGCCGACGACGAAGGCGACCAGCATCGGTCCGAGCGCAAAGCTGCCGACGACCAGGGCGGTCCCCAGCGCCGTACCGGCCACGGCCGAACCCGCCGCGGCCCCGACCGCGGAGGCCAGCAGCACGCCGGGGATGTCGACGGTGAGCGCGCCGAGGAGCTGCCCGAGCGTCGCCTTGTCGCGGAACAGGTAATCGGCGACGTCGACCGCGACGACGAGGTACAGGCCGAAGCGCGCCGAATCCTTGGCGGCGGCGCGCAGGCCCGGCTTGCCGATCTGAAGCTCGATCATCCTTGGATGATCGACGCGGTAGCGCGTCCCCCGGATGATCGCGCGATTGTTCGGCCAACCCTTGAACGTGACTAGCTGATGGCCCGCCGAACTTCTGCTGAAATACACCCTGGCGCCCTTCCACGAGGCGAAATCGCGCGCGATCTTGTGGAAAAGCTTGACGCTGCCGAGCGCATCCTTGGCCGGGCTCACCCAGTTCTTGATGCCCGAACCGGCGTCCCGGAGCATGGCGTCGGCCTGGGCGGGCGTCATCTCGCGCCGGATGACCTTTTCCTCGAGCCAGAGACGCAGCATGTTCTTTTGATCGACGATCAGGACGCGCTCCGGCGCGCGCGGCGACACACTGGCTCTCGGCGAGGGCGAGCGCCGGGGCGCGGGGTGCGCGGCCGGTGGGCGCGACGACCTTGGTCGCCACGCCGGATTGTTCGAGGCCGGTCCCGTCATGCTATACCCCCTATCGTACCTCCTCGGACCTATCCCAGCTCGCGAGATCGGTGCAAGGCGGAACGCCGCCGAACGCCTTACGCGCGCCAATCGCCCGATTTGCCGCCGCTTTTGGCGACGACGCGGACATCGCCGATCACCATCGCCTTATCCAGCGCCTTGGCCATGTCGTAGACGGTGAGCAGCGCCACGGTGGCGGCGGTCAGCGCCTCCATCTCGACGCCGGTCTTGCCGTCGGTGGCGACGGTCGCGGTGGCGGTGACACCGGTGTCGTCCAGCGCCAGGTCAAGCGTGACGCGGGTGAGGGGGAGGGGGTGGCACAGCGGGATGAGGTCGGCGGTGCGCTTGGCCGCCATGATCCCGGCGACGCGGGCGACGGCGAGGACGTCGCCCTTCCTGGCCGCGCCACCGGCGATGGTGGCGGCGGCGTCGCGCGACATCGTGATGCGGCCGGTGGCGGTGGCCTCCCGCGCGGTGATCGCCTTGTCGGCGACGTCGACCATGCGCGCGGCGCCGGCTTCGTCGAGGTGTGTGAGGTCAGGCATTCGGAACTGTCCTCACCCTTCCGCCGCTACGCGGCTCCCTCCCTCTCCCACGGGGAGAGGGGAAAGAAGGGTCCGCGTGGCGGCTTCTATGTCATTCTGGCGCATCAGCGCTTCACCGATCAGGAAGCAGCGGACGCCGTGTTCCGCCATCGCGTCGAGGTCGGCGCGGGTGGTGAGGCCGCTTTCGGCGACGAAGGTGCAATCGGGCGGCGCGCGGCCGACGAGGTCGTAGGTGCGGGCGAAGTCGACGGTGAAGTCGCGCAGGTCGCGGTTGTTGACGCCGATGAGGCGCGAGCGGAGCTTCATCGCGCGGTCGAGTTCGTCCGCGTCGTGGACCTCGACCAGCACGTCCATGCCGTGCTCGATCGCCGCCGCCTCGATCGCGGCGGCGCGAGCGTCGTCGAGCGCGGCCATGATGACGAGGATCGCGTCGGCCCCGAGCGCGCGCGCCTCGACCGCCTGCCACGGGTCGATCGTGAAATCCTTGCGCAGCACCGGCAGATCGCAAGCGGCGCGGGCGGCCCGAAGATAGGCATCGCTGCCCTGGAAATAGGGTTCGTCGGTCAGGACCGACAGGCAGGCGGCCCCCCCGGCCTGGTAGGCGCGGGCGTGGGCGGCGGGATCGAAGTCGGCGCGGATCAGGCCCTTGGAGGGGCTGGCCTTTTTGACCTCGGCGATAAGGGCGTGGCCGGCGCGGGCATCGAGCGCTGCCCGAAAGCCGCGTGGTGGGGTCTGCTCGGCGATGCGGGCGTCGAGGTCGGCGAGGCTGGTCGTCGCCTGGCGGATCGCGACCTCGTCGCGCTTGGTCGCCAGGATGCGGTCGAGGACGGTCACGCGTAGGCGATCCAGCGACCCAGCAGGCGGTCGGCCGCGCCGTTGTCGAGCGCCTCGGCGGCTTGCGCGGCCCCCGCCGCCAGCG
>CAXTRJ010000239.1:0-4434 GCA_964246585.1 uncultured Sphingomonas sp.
GCGCTGGTCTGGGGGGCGGCGATCGCCGGCGCGGGCGGCCGGGCGGCGGGCGCGGACCAGCGGTTCGACTATGTCGTGCGCAAACCCTTCACCGCGCGGTTCGAGTGTTCGCGGGTCAACGCCCGCGCCGGGTGCAGCCCGGTCGAAAAGGCGTTCGTGCGCTTTACCGCGCCCGTCGCGATGTCGGCGGCGCGGGGCATTCGGATCAGGACGTCGGACGGCCGCGAGATCGCGCCGACATTCAGCGACGACGAGAAGAACCGGGCGACGATCAGCGACGTGAGCTTCGCCGCGCCGCTGCCGGCGGAGACGGCGGCGACGCTAACGCTGCCGGCGGGGGTGCGTGACGAGAGCGGGCGGGCGCTAGCCAACGCCGCGCGGTTCCCGCTCGACATCCGCGTCGACCGCGCGCCGCCGCTGGTCAAGTTCGCCGCCGGGTTCGGGATACTCGAGGCGAAGGAGGGCGGGGTACTGCCGGTCACCGTGCGCGCGGTCGAGCCGGCGCTGGCGGGGCGAAATCTCGCGATCGGCGGACGGACGCTGCGGGTCGACGGGTCGGACGGCGCGGTGGCGGACTGGCTGCGAAAGGTCGACGTCGCCGACGATCTCGACGTCGAGGAGGTCGAGCGGCGCGGCGAGACGGTGCTGGTCAACAGTACGGGCGCGCGCTCGATCCTGCCGGGCGGGCGGGGGGCGGGCTTCAAGCTGGGCCTGCCGGGCAAGGGGCGCGATTTCGAGGTCGTCGGTATCCCGATGACCAAGCCGGGTTTCTACGTCGTCGAGCTCGCCAGCCCGGTGCTGGGGCGCGCGCTGCTCGGGCGAAACGCCCCGCGCTACGTGGCGAGCGCGGCGCTGGTCACCGATCTGGCGGTGCATTTCAAATGGGGGCGCGAGCGCAGCCTCGCCTGGGTGACCGAGCTGTCGACCGGCAAACCGGCGGCGAACGCCGAGGTGCGGGTAACCGACAGCTGCACGGGCAGGCTGCTGGCGCGCGGGGTGACCGACCGGGCGGGCGGGTTGTTCGTGCCGGCGGGGCTGCCCCAGCCCGAGACATATGGCGGTTGCGAGGGCGGGACGCACCCGCTGATGGTGTCGGCGCGGCGGGCGGGAGATTTCAGCTTCACGTTGACGGCGTGGGGCGACGGCATCCGGCCGTACGACTTCGACCTGCTCTATGGCTGGGCCGCCACGGGCGAGGTCGTCCACACCGTGTTCGACCGGGCGCTGGTGCGCCAGGGCGAGGCGATCAACATGAAGCACATCCTGCGCCGGCCCAACGGCGCGGGGTTCGCACTGGCGCCGGGGTTCGCGGGGACGCTCAGGTTGCAGCATCGCGGGTCGGATACGATGTTCGAACTGCCCGTCGCGATCGACGGCGGCGGCGTCGGCGAGACGGCGTGGACCGCGCCGGCGGGGGCGCCGATGGGCGACTACGACCTGTCGTTCGTCGCCGGCGAGCGGATGCTGTCGAGCGGGCAGTCGTTCAAGGTCGACGAGTACCGGCTACCGACGATGCGCGCGACGGTGTCGGGACCGAAGGCGGCCGCGGTGCGACCAGGCTCGCTGCCGATTGACCTGTATGTCGGCTATTTGTCGGGCGGCGGCGCGTCCAACCTCGCCGCCGATCTGCGCGTCGGCTGGTTCGCGCGCACCGCCGCGCCCGAAGGGTATGACAATTTCACCTTTGGCGGGCGGGCGGTTGTCGAGGGGGTCAAGCCGCTCGACGGCGACGGTCAGGAGGCGGCGACGCCGCTGCCGCCGACGCAGATGCTGCCCGTGACGCTCGGCGCCGACGGCGCGACGCGGACGACGGTGGCGGTCCCGGCGCTCGACGGCGCGACCGACATGACGGTGGAGATGGATTACCAGGACGCCAACGGCGAGACGCTGACCGCGTCGCGGACGATCCCGATCTTCGCCTCCGCCGTGCAGCTGGGCGTGCGGACCGACGGCTGGCTGATGAAGCAGGACGATTTGCGGCTGCGCTTCGTCGCGCTGGACACGGCGGGCAAGCCGATCGCCGGGCAGAGGATCGCGGTGGCGCTGTACAGCCGACAGGTGCTGACCGCGCGGCGACGGTTGATCGGCGGGTTCTACGCCTACGACAATCAGATGCGGACGACGAAGCTGGACGCAACCTGCACCGCGACAACTGACCAGCAAGGCCTAGCGCAATGCCAGGTCGATCCGGGGGTGTCGGGCGAAGTATATGTCGTCGCGACGGCGGCGGACGGCGACGGCCATGTCGCGCGGGCGGTGCGGTCGGTGTGGCTGGCGGGGGACGACGACTGGTGGTTCGGCGGCGACAATGGCGACCGGATGGACCTGGTCCCCGAGCAGTTGACCTACAAGGCGGGCGAGACCGCGCGATTCCAGGTCAGGATGCCGTTCCGCCGCGCGACCGCGCTGGTGACGGTCGAGCGCGAGGGTGTGCTGTCGAGCTTCGTCACCGAGCTGTCGGGGACCGACCCGGTGGTCGAGGTGCCGATGCCGGGATCCTACGCGCCCGATATATTCGTGTCGGTGATGGCGGTGCGCGGCCGGGTCGAGAGCGGCTGGTGGAGCTGGCTCCACGGCATCGCCGAGAGCCTGGGGCTGGCGGGCCAGTCGGAATCGCGGCCGCCCACCGCGCTGGTCGACCTGGCCAAGCCGGCCTACCGCATCGGCATCGCCAAGGTGAAGGTGGGTTGGGAAGCGCACCGGCTCCAGGTTGCGGTCAAGGCCGACCGCGAGCGCTACGCGGCGCGCGACACGGCGCAGGTGGCGATCCGGGTGCGCGACCCGGCGGGGCGACCGGCGCGAACGGCCGACGTGGCGTTCGCGGCGGTCGACCAGGCGTTGCTCCAGCTCGCGCCCAACGAGTCGTGGGACGTGCTGACCGCGATGATGGGCGAACGGCCATTGTCGGTGCTGACCTCGACCGCGCAGATGCAGGTCGTCGGCAAGCGGCATTTTGGGCGCAAGGCGCTGGAGGCGGGCGGTGGCGGCGGCGACGCGTCGGCGCTTAACCGCGAGAACTTCCAGCCGGTGCTGTTGTGGCGCGGGCGGGTGAAGCTCGACGAGCAGGGCCGTGCTCGCGTGTCGGTGCCGCTGTCGGACGCGCTGTCCTCATTCAAGCTGGTCGCGATCGCCACCGACGGCGCGCAGCTGTTCGGGACGGGGACGGCGGACATCCGCACCGCGCAGGACCTGTCGATCTATGCCGGGTTGCCGCCGCTGGTCAGGACGGGCGACCGGTTCGCGGCGGGGTTCACGCTCCGCAACGGGTCGGACCGCGCGATGACGGTGACCGCCGATGTCGAGGTGTTCCCGCGTGTCGCGCGCGGCAAGCCGCTGACCGTCACCATTCCGGCGGGTGGGGCGGCGCCGGTGGCGTGGAACCTCGATACGCCCGAGGGGCTCGCCAACCTGCGCTGGCGGGTCAGCGCCAGGTCACGCGACGGCCGGGCGAGCGACCGGCTGACGGTGACGCAGGAAGTGATCCCGGCTGTGCCGGTGGAGGTGTGGGCGGCGACGCTGGCGCGGGTCGGCGGCGACACGACGATCCCGATCGCGCCGCCGGCGGGGGCGTTGCCGGGGCGGGGCACACTGAGCGTACGGCTGGAGGACACGCTGGCGCCGCCGCTGGCGGGCGTGCGCGCGTACATGTCAGGCTATCCCTACAACTGCTTCGAGCAGCGGCTGTCGCGGCTGGTGGTGATGGGCGACGTGTCGGCCTGGGCGCGGCTGGCGGGGGAGATCCCGACCTATCAGGCGCCCGACGGACTGCTGCGTTACTTCCCCGGCGAGCAGATGACAGGGTCGGAGGCGCTGACCGCCTATGTCCTGTCGCTGACGGCGGAGGCGGGTTTGGCGATCCCGGCGGCGTCCCGCACCCGAATGGTCGAGGCGATGAAGGCGGTGCTCGACGGGCGGCTCAGGCGCGAGGAGTATGGCGATGTCCGGCTGCAACGGATCGCCGCGCTCGCCGCCTTGGCGCGGGCGGGGGAGGCGACGCCGACGATGCTGGGGCAGGTCGGGATGACCCCGGGCGAAATGCCGACGGCGAGTCTCGCCGACTATCTCGTCGCGCTCGATCGCATTCCCGGGCTGGCCAACCAGGCGGCGCTCCGGGCGTCGGTCGAGGCGGTGCTCCGGTCGCGGCTGGTGTTCGAGGGGACGCGGCTCGACCTGTCGGACCAGGCGAATGCGAGCTGGTGGCTGATGTCGTCGGGGGATGAGGCGGCGCTGAAGGCGACGCTGGCGGTGCTGGGGCGGCCCGGGTGGGCGGACGACGTGCCGCGCATGATGGTCGGCGTTTCGCTCCGTCAGCGGCGGGGGCATTGGGATACGACGACGGCCAACGCCTGGGGTACGCTGGCGACGCGGCGGTTCGCGCGGAGCTATCCGGCGGCGGCGATCGCGGGGCCCGCGAGGCGGACGTAGGCGTCCAGC
>CAXTRJ010000240.1:0-4421 GCA_964246585.1 uncultured Sphingomonas sp.
CGTCGCGACCGCGCTCGTCGCGCGCCCGCGCCGCCTTCGCCCGCTCGCGGTGCTCGCGATCGATCCGGCGCAGCTCGTCGGCCGGGATCTCGTCCTCGCCGTGATCGCGCCAGGCGAACGCGACAAAGGTGGCGAACGCCCCGACCAGCCCGGCCGCCACCAGCCACCAGATGTGCCAGATCAAGGCGAAGCCGGTCGCGACCGAGAAGAAGGCGACGACCACGCCGGTCGCGGTGCGCCTGGGCATCTCGATCGCCTCGTAGTCGGGCTCCTCGACGGCGCCCTCCTCCTCCTGCGCGCGGCGCTTGGCCCCCCAGTAGGCCTCCTCGCCGTCGACGTCGGGCAGCACCGCGAAGTTGAAGAAGGGCGGCGGCGAGCTGGTCGACCATTCCAGCGTCCGGCCGTCCCACGGATCGCCGGTCTCGTCGCGCCGCTGGTCGCGGGTGCGGATCGAGTGGACCAGCTGCCACACCTGCAGCGCGATGCCGGCGAAAATGATGATCGCCCCGACGCCGGCGACGAGCAGCCACGGCCGCCACTCGGCGACGTCGTAATGCTGCATCCGCCGCGTCATCCCCATCAGCCCCAGCGCATATAGCGGCATGAAGGCGACGTAGAACCCGAGCACCCAGCACCAGAACGCCCGCTTGCCGATCTTCTCGTCGAGGGTGAAGCCGAACGCCTTGGGGAACCAGTAGGTATAGCCGGCGAACGCCCCGAACAGCACGCCGCCGATGACGATATTGTGGAAATGCGCGACCAGGAACAGCGAGTTGTGCAGCACGAAGTCGGCCGGCGGCACCGCCATCAGCACGCCGGTCATGCCGCCGATGACGAAGGTCGTCATGAACGCCAGCGCCCACAGCATCGGCGTGTCGAACCGGATGCGCCCGCCGTACAGCGTGAACAGCCAGTTGAACACCTTCACCCCCGTCGGCACCGCGATGATCATCGTCATGATGCCGAAGAACGCGTTGACGTTGGCCCCCGCCCCCATGGTGAAGAAGTGGTGCAGCCAGACGGTGAAGCTCAGCACGAAGATCACCATCGTCGCCGCGATCATCGAACGGTACCCGAACAGCGGCTTGCCCGAGAAGGTCGAGATCACTTCCGAAAAGATGCCAAACGCCGGCAGGATCAGGATGTACACCTCCGGATGCCCCCAGGCCCAGATGAGGTTCATGTACATCATCGAGTTGCCGCCGAAGTCGTTCGTGAAGAAATGGAAGCCGAGATACCGGTCGAGCAGCAGCATCGCCAGCGTCGCGGTCAGGATCGGGAAGGCGGCGATGATCAGAAGGTTGGAGGCGAGCGAGGTCCAGCAGAAGATCGGCATCCGAGTATAGCTCATCCCCGGCGCGCGCGTCTTCAGGATCGTCGTCACCAGGTTAATGCCCGACATCAACGTGCCCACCCCCGCGATCTGGAGCGCCCACAGGTAATAGTCGACGCCGACGCCCGGCGAATACTGGATCCCCGACAGGGGCGGGTAACCGAGCCAGCCGGTGCGGGCGAACTCGCCGACGACCAGGCTCATGTTGATCAGCAGCACGGCGGCCGCCGTCATCCAGAAACTGACCGAATTGAGCGTCGGGAAGGCGACGTCGCGCACCCCCAGTTGCAGCGGGATGACGAAGTTCATCAGCCCGACCATGAACGGCATGGCGACGAAGAAGATCATGATCGTGCCGTGGGCGGAGAAGACCTGGTCGTAATGCTCGGGGGGCAGGAAGCCGTCGGAGCGGTACGCCACCGCTTGCTGCGTCCGCATCATCATCGCGTCGGAAAAGCCGCGCAGCATCATCACGGCGGCGAGCAGCGTGTACATGACGCCGATCCGCTTGTGGTCGACGCTCGTGATCCACTCGCGCCACAGATACGGCCAATGCCCGGCGCGCACGATCCATAGCAGCGTGCCGCCCAGGATCAGCGTGGCGACGCCCGACGCAACGATCGGCATCGGCTCGTCGAGCGGGATCGCCTGCCAGGTCAGCTTGCCGAAAATGGGAGAGGTGGTCACCGGTGATGTTCCTTCAGCCATGTCCCGTCATGCCGGACTTGTTCCGGCATCCAGCGTCGTACGCGCTCGCCGGTGGCGGGTTCGGCGCCACGCTGGACCCCGGAACAAGTCGGGGCTTGTACTCGTCCAACAAGTAAGTGCCTCCCCGGCGAAGGCCGGGGTCCAGTCACGGTGCGCTACGCGGGCGTGGCGCCCACTCCCGATGACCACCGTAGCTGGACCCCGGCCTTCGCCGGGAAGGCATAGTTGTCGGAGGGGGATGATCACGAACAAGTCCGGGGTGACGACAAGGTGGGCATGGTCGGGGCGCTATGCCCGGAGGTGTGCGGCATCGTCATCACGCCCCCGACCTCGACGACACGGCCGGGCCGCCACGACCTTCTTGCGGCCCCTCGCCCGGCGGCAACTTCTGCACCACCACCGCGTCGAACAGCCCGGGCTGGACCGCGCGGTAGGTGTAGGGCGCGACGTCGGCGGTCTGGCGGAGCAACTGGCGATACCCGTTCGCGTCGAGCACCGGCCCCGTCCCCTTCGTCCCCGCCGCCCAGCCGGCGAACGCCTGGGGGGTCACCGCCTCGACCTGGAAATCCATGTCGGAGAACCCGTCGCCGCTGTAATGCGCCGACATGCCGTTGAACGTGCCCGGCCGGTCGGCCTGGAGGTGCACCGTCGTCGCCATGCCGTTCATCGTGTAGATCATCGACCCCAGCCGGGGCACGAAAAAGGTGTTCCAGACGGTCGCCGAGGTCAGCCGGAACCGGACGGGCGTGCCCGCCGGGATGACGAGGCGGTTGACGCTGGCGACCCCCTGTTCGGGATAGATGAACAGCCATTTCCAGTCGAGCGACACCACCTGCACCTCGATCGGCCTGACGCTCGAGACGAGCGGCCGATACGGGTCGAGCTGGTGCGACCCGATATAGGCGATGCCGCCGAGGAACAGGATGATCATCGTCGGGATCGCCCACACCACCGCCTCGATTCGCCCCGAATAGGCCCAGTCGGGGCGGTACACCGCGCGCTTGTTGCCGGCGCGGAACCACCAGGCGAACGCGCCGGTGGCGACGATCACGGGGATGATGATCGCCAGCATGATGCCGAGCGAGTTGAGCAGGATCAGCTTCTGCGCCGCCCCGACCGGTCCCGCCGGATCGAGCACACCCGTGCAGCCGGTAAGCGCCACCACCGGTGCCGTCGCCCGTATCGCCCCCAGGCCCCGTGCCACCCGCGCGTCTCCCGTTCGCGACACCAGCGTCGCGGCTTCGCCTTACTCCCGCCCGTCGCCTCCGGCCAAGCTATTCATCGCCGGGTAAAGCGCGCCGGTCCAATGGGAGCACCTGGATCAACGCGGCGGGGATACGCCCCGCGCGCGCGGCGTTGGTGGCGGTCCGCTGGGAGATTACGGTGACACTCGCATTCGCCTTGACGACGCTCGCGCTCGCCTTGTCCGCGCCCGCACCCGCGCGGCCGACGCCCCCGCCGGGCGTCTGGGCCAATCCCGCGCGCAGCGTCCACGTCGCGTTCAAGCGTTGCGGTCCCGCCATCTGCGGCGACGTCGTCTGGGCCAACGAGAAGGCCAAGGACGACGCCGCGCGCGGCGGCGCCGACCGCCTCGTCGGCAGCCGCCTGTTCGACGGCTTCGTCGAGGAGGAGCCCGGCTATTGGAGCGGCGAGGTGTTCATCCCCGACATCGGCCAAAGCGTCGCCGGCACAATCACCCGCGTCGACGCCCGCACCTTGCGCGGCGAAGGCTGCCTGTTCGCCGGTTTCGGCTGCCGGACGCAGGACTGGACCCGCATCCGATGACGCTGTCCTACACGAACGACTCGTGCCACACTGGCCGGGTCACCGTTCCGCCGACGCGCCCCGGCGCTCGTCCAGGGGCCTCCGCATGGCTCAGCTTCTTCAGGATCGCCCCCCAGCCATGACCGCGATCGGCATCTACGGCAGCGCGGGACGGATGGGCCGCGCCATCGCCGACACGATCGGCGATCAGGGCGCGACGCTCGCCGGCGGGGCCGACTCGCGCGACGACCCCGGCGACCTGGCGACCCGCGCCGACGTGCTGGTCGACTTCTCCACCCCGGGCGCGCTGGAGCCGCATTTGGCCGCCGCCCGCGCCGCCGGCACTCCCATCGTCATCGGCACCACCGGCCTCACCCGCGCCCACCACGCGCTGGTCGACGCCGCCGCCGCCGACATCGCCGTGCTCCAGACCGGCAACACGTCACTTGGCGTCACGCTGCTCGGCATCCTGGTCCGCGACGCCGCCGCCCGGCTCGGCCCCGACTGGGACATCGAGATCGTCGAGATGCACCACCGCCACAAGGTCGACGCGCCGTCGGGCACCGCCCAGCAATTGGGCGAGGCGGCGGCGGCGGGCCGCGGCGCGCCCTTGTCC
>CAXTRJ010000241.1:0-4397 GCA_964246585.1 uncultured Sphingomonas sp.
CGCGTCGCCTGCTCGACCGGGGTCAGGTGCGGGCGGCGCTGGCCGAGGTCGACCGACTTCCCGGCGCGGCGGACGCGGTCAACTGGCGCGAGGCGGCGCGGCGCTATATTCTGGCGCGACAGGCGCTGGAGGTGCTGGAGACCAGCGCGATCGCGCCGGCGCCGGTGCCATATGGCCTTTCGGCGCCCGCCCTCTAACCGCGCAAGCGCTCGATCAAGGCGATCGCGCCCTGCGGCGCGCGTACCTTCGCCCCATTGATGAAAAAGACGAAGGCGTCGCGCGGCCGCTTCGGCACGGCGGTATCGGCGACATAGGGCAGCCCGTCCGGGCGCTCGCCGGCGGCCCAGCGTCGCGCCACCCCGGCCCAGCGATCGAGCTCACCGGGCGCGTAGCCCTGGTCGAAGCGCTCCTCGGCGCTTTCCAGTCGGGCGTAGACGAAGTCGCCGGTGATGTCGGCGATCGCCGGATAGGTCGCCGAATCGGCGAAGACCAGCGCGACGCCGGCCGCGCGCGCCATCTCGACGAACTCGGGGACGGCGAAGCTGTCGTGCCGCACCTGCACCGCGTGACGCAGCGCCACGCCAGCGTGGCTGGCGGGGAGTAGCTGGAGAAACGCGGCGAAATCGTCGGGGTCGAACCGCTTGGTCGCCATGAATTGCCACAGGATCGGACCCAGCTTGTCGCCCAGTTCGACCAGCCCCTGGTCGACGAAGCGCGCGATCGACTCGCCCGCTTCGGCGAGCACCTTGCGGTTGGTACAGTAGCGCGACGCCTTGACCGCGAAGACGAAACCGTCGGGCGCGGTCTTCGCCCAGGCGGCGAAGCTCGCCGGCTTCTGCGTACTATAATAGGTGCCGTTGACCTCGATCGCGGTGACCTTGCTGCTGGCGTATTCCAGCTCGCGCTTATGCGGCCACTTCTCGGGATAAAAGGTGCCGCGCCAGGGCTCGTATGTCCAGCCGCCGATGCCGATTCGGATGTCGCCTGTTGTCATGAAACACCTATAGCAGCGTCGCGGCAAAGCCGCGCTGGCCGATTAGCTGCGGTTATTCGCTGCTGCTTCGCTGCATCTCGCGCGGCGGAGCGGAGCGGGCGAAGGGTTCCCGCGCCGTGCCCGCCAGATCGAGCCCGAGCGAGGCCAGCCGCGACACCGCGTCATAACCGTACGTCGTCACCACCCCGTTGCCCCGCGTCAGCCTGGTCCGACGCCCGAGATCGTCGTACGCGAACGACGCCAGCAGCGCCGCGCCGTTCTCCCGGATCGCCGTCACCGCGCCCGCCACGTCGTGCTCGTAGCTGACGAAGAACCCGTCCGCCCAGGTCAGCCGTGTCCGCCGCCCGGCCAAGTCGTACTGCATCGTCCGCCCCGACACCGCGTCCGCCTCCCGCACCTTCCTCCCCAACGCGTCGTAATCGAGGTAGAGCGCGTGGCTGTTCGACGACACCGCCGACACCAGCCGGCCGAAATTGTCATAGGCATAGTCGGTGTCCGGGTCCGCCGGGCTCGATCCCGCCAACTCGACCCGGATCGGCCGACCCAGCGCGTCGTACGCCGTGGTGCTCGCCACCCCCGGGTTGCCCCTGAGCGTCCGGCTGACCACGTTGCCCGCCTTGTCGTAGCCCAGCTCCTCATAATCGCTCGCCGAGCTGGTGTCCTTCGCGCCCGCCGCCACCGGATAGCTCGTCCGCCGCAACCGGTCGTGCCCGTCATAGCTATAGCTCGTCCGATTACCCTCGCCGTCGCGCGCCCACGCCAGCTGGCCGTTGTCGCCATACCCCATCGCCTCGCTCGACGCCGCCGCCGTGCCCAGCGCGACCGTCCGCTCGACCACCCGCCCGAGCGCGTCGTACCGTACGCTCGCGATCCGGTCCGGCCCCTCGCCCCCCGTCGCCGCCGGTGTGCAGGCGTCGGGCAGCGCGGTCCACGTCCCCGGGTTCATCCGGACCGCCGTACACCCGACCCGGCCCGCCGCGTCGTAACCGTACTGCATCAACTGGTAGATCGTGTCGCCGCCGCGTGGTCACCGAACGACGAAGGGAGAGCGGCACCCGTGCCGCTCCCCCTCAATGCAGGTCGTATCAAAAAAGGTAATTAGTAAACTGGCACCGTAACTCCATAATTTCTTCGGGCATTGCGGTTTTTGTGGCGGCTAGCTCCGTTTCAACAAACGATGCTTCACAAGTTTTGCTCCAGCAATTCCCGCTATGCACGCTGCCAAGGCGAATGCTCCAACTATCACATCCTGTTGCAAGTCTTTCCATTGCGCGACGGAATAGAGCCGATACAGCTCGGGAAGCAAGATGAACGCAAAGCCTGCGCCAACGACGAAAAACAGCATTTGAACGGCGATTATAATCGTCTTGATGTATTTTTGCATACCTTCGCTCATCGCGAACATCCCCCAGTTGCTGCTGTCACGCCATAGCCCACGCCAGCTCCCGCATATGCTCCAGCTCCGGCTCCAACCTTCGGCACTGGAAGCCCTCCTGTGACTGAGCTCGACCCCTTGCTCGTCTGTGCACTGACTCCGACCGAGGGTCCAGCGCCTACATCAGCCTCGCCGTAAGCGTACCCGCCAGAACTGATCGTGCTTAAAGCACCCTGGTTTTTTCCAACCGATCCCGTTACGCCAGCACCGAGAAAAGCTCCGATTCCTAGCATACCGCTGACTTGAAAGCTGAAGAAGAGCTGCGGTCGATTAGCTCCGCCCTCGATAGGCGAGGTTGTCCCGCCTGAAGCGCTAATGTTCACGCCAGCGAATAATGCCGCTGTAACGCTACCTCCAAACGCAACGGTGCGGTATGTCCCGCCACACGGATCGTTCGCCCTTTGCGGCCTCTTTCCTGTCACCACGATGTCGGCTTCGGGGGTGATGTCAGCCGGTAGCCTGCCAGGAAGGGATACCATGACGTGGCTGTCGTTGGTCAGGTAAACGCGGCATCCGTCGATCGCGGCACAACCCCCGCTCCTCACCTGTATAATGATGTCGTCATCTATCGGAGTAGGGTCCGGGCAAGGATTGAAGTTCGTGCCGCACGGTCCCTGGGGTGCCTGGAGGAGCCCCCAAGGATCGCTCCCGTTCACCGGATCGCCGCCGACATAGTTGTACCAGTTCAGCCCGTCGCCATAGCCGATCGGGTCCGTCTGCATGAACCGGCCAAGGCTGGGCGCGTACATCCGAGCCTTGTAGTCGTACAGCCCAAGCTCGGGCAACCAGGCCTGACCGGTGTAGCCGAACCGGCCGACGTTGGTGGCCGCCGGCGCGCCGTACTCGTCGTAGGTGTTGATCGCCGTCGCATTGCCGCCCGCGTCGGTCACCGCCACCACCGAGCCGCGCTCGTCCGCCACCAGCCAGCGCTTGTCGCCGGTGCCCGCGCCCTCGTACCACACCAGCGGCTCGTCCACCCCCGGACCGTGCACGTAGCGCCGCTGGATCGGGTAACCCGGCGTCCCCGTGATCTCGTTCACGATCACCCCGTCCGCCCGCTGCAGCCCGTCGTCCCGCGTCCCCACCCCCGGCTCGTCGTGGATGCTCTCCAGCAACCCCGACGGGCCGTACACCAGCCGCTTGGCCGGCGCGCTGGCGGTGACCAGCTGGTTCAGCACGTTGTACGCGAACGTCGCCCCGCCGATGCGGATCGTGTTGCCCTTGGCGTCGTGCGTCGGCGCGGCCGATCCCGCCTGGGTGTACTGGTTCAGCCCGTTGACCGCGTACGGCTTGGCGACGTTGTGGCGCCCGGCATACGCGTACGCGTCGTTGCCGGCCTCGCGCGTCTTCACCTGACCCGCCACGTTGTGGGTGAACGTGACCGTGTGGTCCCGCGCCGTGCCCGCCAGATCGAGCCCGAGCGACTGGAGCCGCGACACCGCGTCATAACCGTAGTTGGTCACCACCCCGTTGCCCCGCGTCAGCCTGGTCCGCCGCCCGAGGTCGTCATACGCGAACGACGCCAGCAGCCCGCCTCCGTTCTCCCGGATCGCCGTCACCGCGCCTGTCACGTCATGCTCGTAAGCGACGAAGAACCCGTCCGCCCAGGTCAGCCGCGTCCGCCGTCCGCCCCCGTCATACGCCATCGTCCGACCCGACACCGCGTCCGCCTCGCGCACCTTCCTGCCCAACGCGTCGTAATCGAGGTACAGCGCGTGGCTGTTCGACGACACCGCCGACACCAGCCGGCCGAAATTGTCATAGGCATAGTCGGTGTCCGGGTCCGCCCAGCTCGATCCCGCCAGCTCCACCCGCACCGGGCGACCCAGCGCGTCGTACGCCGTCGTCGACACCACCCCCGGGTTGCCCCGCAAGGTGCGGCTCGTGACGTTGCTCGCCTTGTCGTAGCCCATCTCCTCATAATCGCTCGCCGAGCTGGTGTCCTTCGCGCCCGCCGCCACCGGATAG
>CAXTRJ010000242.1:0-4377 GCA_964246585.1 uncultured Sphingomonas sp.
GTCAGCAGCTGCTCGCCGTCGTCGCCGGTCTCGCGCTCGACGGTGCAGCTGCGGGCGAGCGGCGCGGCGCCGCGCGCGCATGGGATGCGGTCGGCGGCGGACACCTCGGCGCCGGTGTCGAGGTTCACGGCGACGGTGGGCGCGGCCTCGGGTTCGGTCCTGTCCCCGCAGCCGGCCAGCGCGAGCGCGAGGAGGACGGCGCTAGATATCCGCATAGACATGACGTTCGGTGGCGGCTCCGGGATGGGTGACGGCGCCCTGGTAGGCCGGGCCGACGGTCGCGGCATAACGCCATAGGGCGCCCGATTGGTAATCGTTGACGCGCGGTCGCCAGGCGGCGCGGCGCTCGGCCAGCACCGCGTCGGGCACGTCGAGGTCGATCGTCCCCGCGTCGGCGTCGATGCGTATCATGTCGCCGTCCACGATCAGCGCGATCGCCCCGCCTTCGGCCGCTTCCGGACCGACATGACCGATGCAGAAGCCGCGCGTCGCGCCGGAGAAGCGCCCATCGGTGACCAGCGCGACCTTTTCGCCGAGCCCCAGGCCGTAGAGCGCGGCGGTGGTCGACAGCATCTCGCGCATTCCCGGGCCGCCCTTTGGCCCTTCGTAGCGGATGACGATCACCTCGCCCTCGACGATCGAACGCGCCTCGACTGCGGCGAAACAGTCCTCCTCGCAATCGAACACGCGGGCGGGCCCGGTGAACTGGAGGCGGTGCATCCCGGCGACCTTGACGATCGCGCCGTCAGGGGCGAGCGAGCCGCGCAGGCCGACGACGCCGCCAGTGGGGGTAATCGGCGTCCTCGCGTCGTAGATGACCTTCTGGTCGGGGTTCCAGGTGACCTGGTCGATGTTCTCGCCCAGCGTTCGGCCGGTGACGGTCAGGCAGTCGCCGTCGAGCAGGCCCTCGGCGAGGAGCGTCTTCATCAGCATATAAACGCCGCCCGCCTCGTGCATGTCACGCGCGACGTACTTGCCGCCGGGTTTGAGGTCGGCGAGATAAGGCGTTGTTTTAAAGGTTTCCGCGACATCGAACAGGTCGAACGCGATCCCCGCCTCGCTCGCCATCGCCGGCAGGTGGAGCGCGGCGTTGGTCGAGCCGCCGGTCGCCGCGACGACGCGGGCGGCGTTGCGGAACGCGGCGGCGGTGCAGATGTCGCGGGGGCGGATGTTCGCCTCCAGCAGCGCCATGACCTGTTCGCCGGCGGCGACGGCGATCTCGTCGCGGGCGCGGTAAGGGGCGGGCATCATGTTCGAGTTGGGCAGCGACAGACCGATCGCCTCGCCGACGCACGCCATGGTGTTGGCGGTGAACTGCCCTCCGCAAGCACCGTGGCCGGGGCACGCGACCTTTTCGAGCGCGGTGAGTTCGGCGAGTGGGCAGCCCCCGGCGGCATGACGACCGACCGCCTCGAACACGTCGACCACCGTCACGTCGCGGTCTTCATAGCGGCCGGGCAGGATCGAGCCGCCATAGACGAAGATCGAGGGAATGTTGAGGCGGAGCATCGCCATCATCATGCCGGGGAGCGACTTGTCGCAGCCGGCGAAGGCGACCAGCGCGTCGTAGCAATGGCCGCGTACGCTGAGCTCGACCGAATCGGCGATGACCTCGCGGCTGACCAGCGACGCCTTCATCCCCTGGTGGCCCATGGCGATGCCGTCGGTGACGGTGATGGTGTTGAAGCGGCGCGGCATCCCGCCGCCGGCGACCACCCCGGCGCGGGCGGCGTCGGCCTGATGATCGAGCGTGGTGTTGCACGGCGCGCTGTCGTTGCCGGCGGAGGCGAGCGCGACGAACGGCCGAGCGATGTCCTCCTCGGCGATGCCCATCGCATAGTAGTAGCTGCGATGGGGCGCGCGCTCGGGGCCGACCGAGACGTGGCGGCTGGGCAGGCGGGACTTGTCGAACTGGCGGGTCATGGTGGCGGTATGTCGCGGGAGGGGGCGGGCGCGCAAGAGACTTGGTGTCGTCATCTCCGTCATGCCGGACTTGTTCCGGCATCCATCGTTGCGCGAGCCTACGCGATGTCGGGCTGGCACAGCGATTGACCCCGGAACAAGTCCGGGGTGACGATTTGTCAGAGCCCCTCGAGCGCTTTCGAGACGCCGTCCATGGTGAAGGGCTTTTGCAGGCGCGGACGGTCGCGGTGTTCGGCGACAACGCCGTCCTCGCTGCCGCCGGTCGCGAAGACGAAGGGCACGCCCCTTTGGGCCAGCGCGTCGGCGACCAAGGTACTCTTCTCGCCGCCGCGCAGGTTCACGTCGAGGATCGCCGCGTCGATGCCGCCACCGTCGACCCCTCCTTCTTGAACCAGCGCCAGCGCCGATGCGACGTTGTCCGCGGTGCCGGCGACCTGCTTCTCGAGTATCTCCAGGAAATCCTCGAGCATCATCGCGATCAGGGGCTCGTCCTCGACGACGAGGATACGCTGGGGAGAGTTCATTACGCAGCCATAAGGGCTGTTTCGCGCGGCGTCACTACCTGCCCGCCAGCACGTCGCGCGCGGCCTCGGCCAGCTGCTGGACGGAGAAGGGCTTGGGCAGAAAGGCGACGTTGTCGAGGTCGATCGACTTCCTCAACTGCTCCTCGGCATAGCCCGACATGAACAGGATGGGGAGGTCGGGATAGGTCTCGCGGACGCGGCGGACCATGGTCGGGCCGTCCATCACCGGCATGACGACGTCGGAGACGAGGAGGTCGGGGCGGCCGCTGCGGGCGAGCAGGTCCAGCGCCGCCTCGCCATTCTCGGCGACCAGCACGGTATAGCCGTGGCGCGTCAGCGCGCGCTCGGCGACGGCGCGGACCATGTCCTCGTCCTCGACCAGCAGGATCGTGCCGGTCCCCCAGTTCTCGGCCGGTTTGGCGCGGGGGCGGACGGGCGCGGCGACCGCGACGACGGCGGCGTGGACCGGCAGATAGATGGTAAAGGTCGCCCCCTGCCCCGGCCGGGAGTCCGCGAAGATGTAGCCGCCCGACTGCTTGACGATGCCGTAGACGGTTGACAGGCCGAGCCCGGTGCCCTTGCCGACCTCCTTGGTGGTGAAGAACGGCTCGAAGATCTTGGGCAGCACCTCGGGCGGAATGCCACCGCCGGTGTCGGACACCTCCAGCGCGGTGTAATCGGCGACGGGCAGCACGTCCGATCCCATGCGGCGGACCTCGGCGACGCTGACGGAGAGCGTGCGGATGGTCAGCGTGCCGCCGCCATGCGGATCCTTGGTCAGCATCGCGTCGCGCGCGTTGACCGCGAGATTGACGACGACCTGTTCGAGCTGGCCGGGGTCGGCGCGGACCGGACCCAGGTTGCGGCCGTGGGTGACGACCAGGCGGACGGTCTCGCCGAGCAGGCGGGTGAGCAGGTTCGACACCTCCGACACGACGTCGGGCAGCTGGAGCACCTGCGGCCGGAGCGTCTGCTGGCGCGAGAAGGCGAGCAGCTGGCGGGTCAGGCCGGCGGCGCGGTTCGAGTTGATGCGGACCTGTTGGATATCATCATAGTCGCTGTCGCCGGGCGAATGGCGCATCAGCATCAGGTCGCAGTGGCCGATGATGGCGGTCAGGATGTTGTTGAAATCATGCGCGACGCCGCCGGCCAGCTGCCCCACCGCCTGCATCTTGGTCGCCTGCGCCACCTCGCGCTTGAGCCGGCTTTCCTCGCTGTTGTCCTTGAGACTGAGGAGCACGGCGGCGTCGCCCAGCCCGCGCGCGCCGGCGATGGTCAGCGCCACCGGCTCATCGGGGTGATCGCGCAGGCGCACCGCCATGTCGCTGGAATGGGTGGCGCCACCGGCGAAGCGGCGCACGGCTTCCGCGACGGCGGCCTTGTCCTCGCGCACGACCAGGTCGCCGGGGTAGAGCGGCGGCGAGGCTGGGTCGACGTTGGCGGCGCGGACGAAGCTGTCGTTCATCTGGATGAAGCGGCCGTCGCGGTCGACCAGCGCCATGCCGAACGGCATCAGCGACACCAGGCTGCGAACATGAGCGGAGGCCGACGCGCCGATCGCCGGCGCGCCCTCCTCGTCGTCGAGCAGCGCGACCAGCATCGGCGCGTCCTCGCCCTCCAGGAACGGGATCTGGAGGATGCGCAGAGGGGTGCCCTCCAGCCCCTCGCGCTCGAAGCGGACCAGCCCGCGGCTGTCGGTGATGAGGAAGCGGGCGAAGTCGCGGCCCTCGATCGCGCCGTCCCCGCGCCCGAGCGCGCGAGTGGCGAGGACGCGGTTGGCGGCGCGGACCCGCCCGTCGGGGCTGAGCAGCGCGGCCATGATGCCGCTGCCGCCGAACCGGTCTCCGGTTGGCCCCGCGAGCAGGGCGGCGATCGTCTCGGCGAGGTCGTGCTCCTGCGCGGTGACGAAGCGCCAGACGAGCATGTCGGC
>CAXTRJ010000243.1:0-241 GCA_964246585.1 uncultured Sphingomonas sp.
GCGCGCGGTGGCGACGCGGCGATCGCGGCGCTGGCGGCTGGCGGGATCGACCATGTCGTCGCCGATGCCGGGGCGGTCGTCGGCGAGGCCGAACCGCAAGCGGCGCTCCGCGCGCTGGCCGAGGCGGCTCGGGCGGCTGGCGCGCATCTGACGCTGCTGGTGTCGCCCGAGTCGGGCGTCAGCATCGCCGACGCGATGACCGCCGGCGCGTCGCAGCTGGTCATCAAGCCGATTGGCGCCG
>CAXTRJ010000243.1:251-4304 GCA_964246585.1 uncultured Sphingomonas sp.
CCGCCGACCTGATCGCGGCGCTCAGGAACCTTTACGGCGACGAGCCCGAGATGTTTGTCGCGCCCGCCCTGCTCGATCGCCAGGCGGCGTGAGTCGGTAAGACAGTCTTTACTTCGCCCCGGTACGCCCGCGGGTAACGTGTGAAAGGTGTGCGATGCAGGTGCTGTTCGTCGAAGACGATGCCATGAACCGCCGGGTGGTCAGGGATATGCTGAGCGTCGTCGGCGCGAGCATGGACGAGGCGCCCGACGCCGAAACCGGGTTGCAGATGATCCATGACGGCGCGTTCAACATCATCCTGATGGACCTCAGAATGCCCGGCATGGACGGGCTGACCGCGATCAAGCACCTGCGCGCGCGCACCGACGCCAAGGCGCACCTGCCGGTGATCGTTGTCACCGCCGACACCGCCGTCGACCTGCGCGAGAAATGCCTGTCGGAGGGGGCCGACGACGTCATCCTGAAACCGGTGGCGATGAGCAAGCTGTTGAAGGCGATGAGTCGGATGCTGGCCAAGGCGGCGGGCAACAACACGGTGATGCTGTCCTGACCTGACGCCGGCGCGGGTCAGCGGAGCGCGGCCTCCAGCGGCGCCGGCGCGCGGCCGCGGACCGCGGCGTGGCGGGCGATGGCGTCCTCCAACGAGGGGAGCATCCGGCCGCGACTGGAACCCAGCGCGGCGTAGCGCGGCCGTTCCGCCCGCCAGCCCAGCGCGCGCGCGTCGGCCGGGACGACCAGCGCGGGATCGAGATCGAGCGCGCGGGCGACGAGACGGCCGAACGCTAGCCAGCTGAGCGCTTCCTGATTGGTCAGGTGCCACAAGCCGCCCTCGCCGTCGATTACAAGGTCGAGGCACGTCCGGGCCAGGTCGGGGACGAAGGTTGGCGTGATGACGTGTTCCGCCGATGCGCCGATCGTCCGCCCGGCGACCAGCGCCCGCTCGACCGCCCGCGCGAAATTATGCTCGTCATAGGGCGAGAAGAACGCCGCCGTCCGGATCACCAACGTGGCCGCGCTCGCCGCCCGCGCCCGCGCTTCTGCCGCGACCTTGCCGCGGCCATAGACGCCGAGCGGTGCGACCCGGTCCGCTTCGACATAGGGCGTCGCGGTCCGGCCATCGAACACCAGGTCCGACGAGAAGATCGTGCAATGGATCCCACGCGCGGCGCAGGCGCCGGCGACGATGGCGGCGCCGTCGGCGTTGGCGCGGTGGCAAGCGTCCGGCTCGTCCTCCGCCTCGTCGACCCGGACCCAGCCGGCGGCGTTGACCACCGCCCAGGGCTGGTACAGGTCGAGCGCGCGGGCGACCCGGTCGGCGTCGGTGATCGGGAACGCCGACCGATCGGTCAGGATGTACGACAATCCCCGCAGCCGACAAGCGCCGGCCAGCGCCTGGCCGAGCGTACCGGTCGCGCCGGTGATCAGGATCGGCCGCGTCGGCACCTCCTCGTCGCTCGCCGGCTCGCCGTCCCAGGCGAAGGGCGGATGTTCGAGCCGGACGTCACGCCGCCACCAGCCCGCGCCGGTAACGATCGGGTGTAGCCGGTCGCCGGGGTCGACCTCGTCCTTCCCCGCGCCGATCAGCGCGGCGACCTGGGCGATCGCGGTCGCGCGCGGGGCGCCGCCACGCACGTCGAACGCACCGGGTTCGTAGTGATCGCGGTCGCTCGTGATCAGGCTGTCCCAGTCGACCGCGCCGAACACCGACCAGACCGTTAGCGCGCGCAGGTCGACGCCGTCGCGGTGCAGCCCCAAGCAGGTCCGCCACGACTGCCATAGCCAGCGCGCCTGCTCCTCGCGGGTGCAGCCGAGATGCGATTCGGTGACTGCGAGTGGCAGCCCGTAGCGGTCCCACGCCTGACGCAGCACCGCCGATAACCCGGGCGGTGGTGGATCGACGACGCGGAGCGCGGTCCGGTCGTGATAGCCGACCGATGGCAACGCGCCGCCGTCCGGCTCGGCGCGATCGTCGAGGAAGCGGTCGCTGGTCGGGTAGTGATTGATCCCGATGACGTCGGGCGGGCAGGGGTCGTCGGCGATCGCGCGCAGGCGTTCGGTCAGCCCCATGCCCTCCAGCCAATCCCAAAGCGGATGGTCGCGCCCGACCCGGCCGGTCAGCAGATCCCAGGTCATACAGCGTCGGTCGTTATAGTAGTGCGCCACGCCCGCGAGCGACGGTGTCGCGTGGACCTCGCCCAGATCCTCGGTCTGGATCAGGCGAGCGCCTGGCACGACCTGACGAATGGCCTTCATCGCCGCCCGGGTCGCGTCGATTTGGTTGAGCAGCGCGGTCCAGAAGCTCCGCTCCTCGCGCGCATGGGGATACCACGTCCCGTAAAGCGCGCTGAAGCGAGCGGTGGTCAGCGGCTCGTTCACCGGGGTCCAGTCGATCACGTGCGGGTAGCGCTCGGCGACGGCGCGGGCGTGGTCGGCGAACAGGGCCACGAAGTCGTCCGCGAGGAGGCTGGTATAACGCGGTCCGCTGCCGTGATGGAGCAGGCCGACGATCGCGCGCATCCCGAGCCGGTCGATCTCGGCGAGGCGCTCGTCGCTCCAGCGCCAGTCGCGCGCGTCCGGGCGCTCGGGGGCGACGCGCTCCCACAACACGGGATAACGGATCGCGCGGACGCCGAGACTGGCGACCAGCGTCAGGTCGCCAAGCCGGTCGTGATGCCCGTTCAGCCGTGTCTGGTCACGGAACACGTCGCCGACGCGGTTCACGGTGCATTCGACGCCGCCCCACAACTCCAACCGGCTTCTCCGCGTCCCGACCCCGTGCCGGCCTATCGGTAACCCGCATCAACGTCCAGAAGCGGGCGGCGTTCGATTTCGGCTACGCGTCGTAGGCGGCGAGCAGCGCCTCCGCCGCCTCGGGTAGCGCCTCGAACACCGTCGGGTGATAGTAGACGCCGTCGGCGAGGTCGGACACCGATAGATCCCGCGCGATCGCCAGGACGAGCAGGTGGCCGAGATGCTCGGCATCCTTGCCGACGACGGTCGCGCCGATCAGCCGGCGGTCCTTGTCGCCGTAAAGCCGGACGATCCCCACGCTGTCGGCGTCGATCCGGGTGCGGCCGTTCTCGGCCAGGTCGACGCTCCCGATCCGGTGCCCGTCGGGCAGCTTGTCGAACCGGACGCCGACTTCGACCATTTGCGGGTCGGTGAAGGTGATCGTGAAGTTGGGCGGGGGCGGGCTGCCTTTTTCGCCCGCCGCCACCGCCGCGGCGACCGCGCCCTCGCGCTTGGCCTCGTGCAGGTAAGGTCGTGTCACCCCCGCGTCGCCGGCGATGTAGATCGACGAGTCGCCACAGCGCCGCGTGTCGGGGTCGAACGTCGGGACGCCGCCCTCGTCGAGGTCGAGCTCCGCCGCCGCCAGATCGAGCTGTTCGAGTTCGGGCGCGCGGCCGGCGGCGGCGAGCACCGCGTCGACCACCACCTCGCCGCCGTCCCAGCGAAGCGCGACCTGGCCATCAGGGGCGTTGCTCGCTTTCGCCTCGACGCCGAGATGGAGCGCGAACTGCCGCTCGAACGCTGGCCGGGTAACCTTTTCCGCCTCCGGATCGGCGAGCTTGGCGATCGTCTTGCTCGTGTCGAGGACGGTCACCTTCGTGCCGAGTTGGGCAAAGGCGTAGGCGAGTTCGAGCCCGAGCGGGCCGGCGCCGAGCACGGCGAGGGTGCGGGGCAGGTCGGCTATCTCGAACACGGTTTCGGTGGTCAGCACGCGGTCGCGCACCCCGTCGAGCGACTTGGGGACGAGCGCGCGGCCGCCGGTGGCGATCACGATCGCGCCTGCCTCGACCCGCAGGTCGTCGCCGACCAGGAGCGTGTTCGGGCCGGCGAAGCGCGCGACGCCGCCCAAGCGCTGGTCGTCGGGGATGGCGTGATATCCCGCCAGCGCGGATTCGACGAAATGGTCGCGCTCGGCGCGGACGCGGCGCATGACGGCGGGTCCGTCGATCTCGACCCCGGACACCCGCACGCCGAACGTATCGGCGGTGCGCGCGCCGGCGGCGGCGTGGGCGGCGGCGATCAGCAGCTTCGACGGCTGGCAGC
>CAXTRJ010000244.1:0-4298 GCA_964246585.1 uncultured Sphingomonas sp.
CGACACCCTCGCCGCGCGGATCGCCTCGCGCGCGCTGGACGGCCCGGCCGCGGTGACCGAACTCCGCTTCGCCCGCGCCGAGCGATTGTGGCGCGAGGCGATTCGGACCGCGCCGGCGCTCCATGACATCGCCGCGCTCGATCGCCATGCGCTCGTCGCCGAGTTCGCCCGGCTGGAGCGCGCGCGCCTGGGCGAGAACGTGACGACCATCCTCGCCGCTCACTTGGCGCAGGTGCCGCAGGGCGCGCAAGGCGAGATGAAGGTGATTCGCGGCGAGATCGGCAAGAAGCGCGCCCACATGGCGTTGCGCCGCCTGTTTCAGCAGGCCCCGACCGCGCTCCAGCGGATCAAGCCGGTGCTGCTGATGAGCCCCATTTCCGTCGCCCAGTTCCTCACCCCCAGGCTGCTCCAGTTCGACCTGCTGGTGATCGACGAAGCGAGCCAGGTCCGGCCGGAGGACGCGCTGGGCGCGATCGCCCGCGCGCGCCAGATCGTCGTCGTCGGCGACCAGAAGCAGCTGCCGCCCTCGTCCTTCTTCGACCGACTGGTGAGCGGCGACGAGGACGGCGAGGATGCGCCGGAGGACGAGGAGGATCTGCTCGGCGGCGCGGCCTCGCTCGGCGCGCTGGAGAGCATCCTGTCCTTGTGCGAAGCGCGCGGGCTGTCGTCGCGGATGCTCAAATGGCATTATCGTTCGCGCGACCCGTCGCTGATCGCGGTGTCCAACCGCGAGTTCTACGACGACGGCCTGATCCTGCCGCCTTCGCCGCTGCAAGCGGACCCGGCCTATGGCCTGACCTTTACCCGCGTGAACGGCGTCTACGAAAAGGGCGGCAAACGCGACAACCGGTTGGAGGGCGAGGCGATCGTCGCCCGCGTCGCCGAGCACGCCCGCGCGCATCCCGACCTGTCGCTCGGCATCGTCACCTTCTCCTCGGCGCAGCGCAACACCGTCACCGAACTGCTCGAACTGGCGCGACGCACCGACCCCGCGCTCGACGATTTCCTTCGCGAAGGCCAGGCGGAGGATCTGTTCGTCAAGAATATCGAGAACGTCCAGGGCGACGAGCGCGACGTGATCCTGGTCAGCGTCGGCTACGGCCCGACGATCTCAGGCGGGCGGCTCGCCAGCATGACTTTTGGCCCGGTCAATGGCGAGGGCGGCGAGCGGCGCCTCAATGTCCTGTTCACGAGGGCGCGCGTCCGCTGCGAGGTGTTCGCCTCGTTCGACCCCGGCGACATCGACGCCAGCCGCACCGCGCGCGAGGGCCCGCGCATCCTCAAGCGTTTCCTCGAATATGCCAAATCGGGCCGGCTCGACGAGGCGGCGGCGACCGGCGCGCCGGCTGACACCCCGTTCGAGGAAGATGTCGCCGACGTCGTCCGCTCGTTCGGCTTCCTCGCCGATCCGCAGGTCGGATCGGCGGGGTTCCGCATCGACATCGGCGTCCGCCACCCCGACCGGCCCGGAACCTACCTGCTCGCGGTCGAGTGCGACGGCGCGGCCTATCACTCGGCGTTATGGGCGCGCGAGCGCGACCGGTTGCGCCAGGACGTACTGGAGCATCTCGGCTGGCGCTTCCACCGCGTCTGGAGCACCGACTGGTTCCACCACCGCCCGGCCGAGATCGAGCGCTTGCGCCAGGCGCTGAACGCCGCGCGCGACGCGGCGGAGGCGGGGATACGGTTGGACGGCGCCAATCGCGGCCGTCCCGTCCCGGTGGTCGAGCAACCCGTCGCCGATACGTTCGTCATTCCCGAGGCCGTCGCCCGGACGATGCCCGCCTATGCCCGCGCGCACTTCCCGGTGCGCGGCGGCGGCGAGCCGCACGAAACGCCGGTCGCGACCCTGGCGCCGCTGGCCCGGCGCATCGTCGAGGCGGAGGGGCCGATCCACCTCGACGAGGTCGCGCGCCGCATCGCGACCTGCTTCGGCCGCGAAAAGGCGGGCAGTCGGATCACCGCGGTGACTCGCGAGGCGCTGTGGACCGCGCGGCACGGCTCCGACCTCCAGACCGAGGGCGGCTTCTGGTTTACCGCGTCGCAAGCGGCGAGCCCGCCGGTGCGCGACCGGTCGGCCGAGACCGGCGCGACGGGCAAGGCCGACGCCATCTCCTTGCTCGAGGTCCGCGCGGCGCTGGCGCTGGCGCGAGAGGACAATGCCGGCGGCAGCGACGCCGACCTTATCCGCACCGCCGCCCGTCTGCTCGGCTTCCGCCGCGTCGGCGCGGACCTGCAGGCCCGGCTCGCGAAGGGGCTGGAGCCTGGCTAACCCCGCGCCAGCGCGTCGGTGATCAGCCGGCGGGTGTTGTCGATCCCATACAGCGCGATGAAGCTCCCCATCCGCGGCCCCTGGCTCGATCCCAGCAGCGTCTCGTACAGCGCGCGGAACCAGTCGCGCAGGGCTTCCTTGCCGTAGAAGCGCTTGCCGACCTCGTAGACGTGGTTCTGCAGCGCCGTCGCCGGATCGCCTTCGATCTCCTCGCCGAGCAGCGCGTCGAGCGCCCTTAGCGCCTCGACCTCGACTCCCTCGGGCGCGCGCCGCACCGGCGCCGGCGCGACGTCGCGCGAAAAAGCCAGCGCGTGGTCGATCAGCCGATCGAGCTCGGGATAACGCTCCGGGTCCGCGTCGGCGACATAGTTGGCGAGGTAACCCCACACCTGCCCCTTGGTCGCCTCCCCCATCACCCCGACCAGGTTGAGCAGCAGCCCGAACGTCACCGGCAGCGTTGCGGATGGCACCGCGCCGTCATGAATGTGGTGCACCGGGTTGCCCAGCCGCTCCTTGACCGCCTGATCGCGCCAGCTGCCGCGGAATTGCCAGTAATCGTCGATCGCCCGCGGGATCACGCCCAGGTGGAGCGACTTGGCTTTTTTCGGCTCGCGGTAGATGTAAAAGGCTAGGCTCTCCTGCGGCCCGTAGTCCAGCCACTGGTCGAGGCTCAGCCCGTTGCCCTTCGACTTCGAGATCTTCTCGCCGCCCTCGTCGAGGAACATCTCGTAGTTGAACCCCTCGGGCGGTCGCCCGCCCAGCACCCGCGCGATCCGGCCCGATTGGACTACCGAATCGATCAGGTCCTTGCCCGCCATCTCGTAATCGACGCCGAGCGCCACCCAGCGCATCGCCCAGTCGACCTTCCACTGCAGCTTCGCCCGCCCCCCCAACACCGACTGCTCGATCCGCTCGCCGGCATCCTCGAACGCGATCACCCCGGCGTCGGCGTCGACCACCTCGACCGGCGCCTGGAGGACCACCCCCGTCGTCGGGCTGACCGGCAGCACGGGCGAATAGGTCGCCCGCCGCTCGGCGCCCAAGGTGGGCAGCATGACGTCGAGGATCGCCTGATACCGGCGCAGCACGCCCTTAAGCGCCTCGTCGAACCGGCCGCTCTCGTAGCATTCGGCCGCCGAGACGAACTCGTAGTCGAACCCGTAGCGGTCGAGGAAGTCGCGCAACCGCGCGTTGTTATGCGCGGCGAAGCTCTCGTGCGTCCCGAACGGGTCGGGGATGCGGCTGAGCGGCTTGCCCAAATGCTCGGCGAGCATCGCCCCGTTCGGCACGTTGTCGGGCACTTTGCGCAACCCGTCCATGTCGTCGGAGAACGCGATCAGCCGCGTCGGCTGGTCCGACAGCGCGGCGAACGCCTGGCGCACCATCGTCGTCCGCAGCACCTCGGTGAACGTCCCGATATGCGGCAGCCCCGACGGACCGTAACCGGTCTCGAACACGATCGCTCCGTCGGGCTTGCCGTCGGGCCAGCGCTTCAACAGCTTGCGCGCCTCCTCGAACGGCCAGGCTTTGGAGTCGAGCGCGGCGGCGCGGAGATCGTCGGTCATCGCGCCGTTCCTAGTCCGCTTGCACCCGCTTCGCCAAGCGTCAGGGCAACGTCCCGCGCCCGGCCATGCGCGCGACATGCTCGCGCTCGACGTCGAACGCCGTCGCCGCCGCCCGCCGCAACCGGCCCGCGCGCCGATCCGCGTCGGCGGCGATCGTCTCGATCGCCTCGATCACCTCCTCCAGCCGCGCCTCCCGCATCGACGCCGTGCCGTGCCGGCTCTGCCGCCGCCATCCGTCGACCAGCAGCGGCACGTGCTTGCGTACCCTGACCGCGCCCTCGATCGCGTCGGGGTCGAGCGGCGCATCGTCGGCCAGTCGCAGGAAGCGCTCGCAACTGCCCCGCGCGACGGCGACGCGGCTTCCCGCCCAGTCGGCGTCGGCGACGAGCGTCGCCCAGGCCGCCGCCAGCGCGGCGTCGGTGCGGTCTACGGCGCGCGCCCGTCGCCACCCAGAACGTCCA
>CAXTRJ010000245.1:0-4283 GCA_964246585.1 uncultured Sphingomonas sp.
CCGAAGCCCCGCCTCCGCCAGCGCGGTGGCGTCACCGGCGGGCACCAGCAAGCCGTCGCTCCCCGGCCGCACCGTGTCGCCGATCGCGCCCGCATCCGAGGCGATCACCGGGGTGCCGGCGCCGAAGCTCGAGGCGACGGCCCCGCTTCCCGTCGCGTCGTGGTAGGGTAGGACCGCCGCCGCCGCGCCCGCCACCAGCGCGCGGAGCCGGTCCTGCGACAGGCGACCGGCGTGAAGCTCGATGTTGGGCGCGGCACGAAGGCGATCGGCCAGCCGGGCCAGCTCGGGACCGGCCCCCGCCACGATCAGCCGGGGCGCCTGTCCCTCCGCCAACCAGCGGTCGTTGGCGTCGAGCAGGAGGTCGAGGCCCTTGTAGCGGTTCATCCGGCCGAAGAAGATGAACGTGTCGGGCCGGCGGGGGACGGGGACCGGGGCGGGCGCGAGCCGGCCGAAGCGGAGTACGCCGTGCGCCACCACGCGTACCCGGGCCGCGCCGTCGGGCAGTTTGGCGGCCATGCTCGCCACCAATCGTTCGCCATGCACCAGCAGGAGATTTGAGCGGGCGCGCAGGATTTCGTAGCTCCGCGCGAACGTCGCCGCAGCCGCCGCGTCCACGCCGCTGTGCGGTTGGGGATCGTGGACGGTGGTCACCAGCGGGAGTCGCCCGCGCAAGAGCCGCGCCAGCCAGCCGATCGAGCGGGTCGGGTGTTCCTGGATGTGGACAATGTCGGGGGCGAAACGCCGGACGTGACCGGCGAGCAGCACCGCGATGAACGGTTGCAGCGGCGCGAGGTGATGCGGCACGGTCCTGAGCATGACCCGCCCGCGCAGCAAGGCCAGCGATTCGCGGGTAAGCTGACGCGACGCGTTGCGGCGGCTGAGGATCAGCAGCACCTCGTGGCCCTCGCCGGCGATGCCGAGCGCGAGATTGGCGGCGTATTCCGCGTGGTGCGTGGCGACCAGCGCGATCCGCACGGCTCAGGCCGCGCGCCTGGCGTCGAGCAACGTCTGGTAATGCGCCAGGAGCGCCACGGCGTGGTCGCGGTCGGTGCGGACGTCCGCGCCGGCGAGCGCGGCGGCACGGCGCATCGCGGCCCCGTCACGCGTGTAGAAGCGCGCGATCGCCTTCGCGCACGACGCGGCGTCGCGGCTTGCATAAACCTCGGCGTATTCGGGCGCGGCGACCTCGAAGGCGCCGCCTTCGTCGGGCACGATCAGCGGCGCGCCGCAGGCCAGCGCCTCGTAGGCGACCAAGCCGAACGGCTCGGCGGAGTTGCCATGGATCAGCGCGTCGGCGCTGGCCATGATCCGCGCCAGCCGGTCGCGGTCGTACACCGGGCGGAACAGCCTGACGTGCGGGTTATCCGCCGCCCGGCGCTGCAGCATCTTGGTCTCCATCCCCTGCCCCAGCAGGATCAGACCGACCGGCACCCGCGCGCCGGCGCGGGTCACCGCGTCGATCACCATCGGCCAGCGCTTCTCGCGGTGGTGCCGGCCGATGCCGAGGAGGAGCAGCCCGTCGGGGCCAAGCCCGCACTGCGCGAGCAGATCGGCGCGCAAGGCCTCATCGCGCAGCGCGGGCGAGAAATGCGCCCGCTCGATGCCGAGCGTCATGCTGGCGTCAACGCGCAGGCCCCTGCCCCGGATGCGTTTGGTCAGCGCCGGGCCATTGGTCACCACCGTGTCGAAGCGGGCGAGGAAGCGCGCCATGTAGCGCGAATACCAGGCGAACCGACGTTCCAGCGTATCACGCGACGCCAGCCCCTCCAGCCACGTCTGGGCATAAGCCTCGACATTGTCGTTGTGCATGAAAAAGGCCTTGAGCGCGCGGCCGGGCCAGTCGGCGACGATCCATGCCGGACGCCAGGGCGAGGAGCATTCGACCACATCCGGATCGATCGCGTCGAGCAGCCGCGTGATCGGTCCGGCTTTCCAGAACAGGCCGTAATTCTTGTCGAACGGCATCCCCGCGCTCTTCACGTAGATCACGCGGCCGCCACCGAGCCGGTCCTCGACGCGGTCCTCGCGGCCCGGCGCGATCACCGTCAGCTCGTGGCCGAGATCGGCGAGGATGCCCATCTTGCGATCGACATAGGTCCGCACGCCTCCACCTGTCGGCGAGTAGAACTCGTTGACGTCGACGATGCGCAAGGCCGGCCGTTACGTGATCGGGCCGAAGCCGCCGAGCCCGCGCAGATACTGGGCGCGAATGGTCGTAACGGCGACGCCGGGCCCCACCTCGATCAGCGCCTGAGCGAGCTTGGGCCGGGCGCGGCCGAGTTTCCGGTTGGAGGGAAAGCCGGCCCCGTCCGACCAGAAGCCGAATTTGTTCTTGCCGTCGCGATTGTGCGTGAACAGCAGCGCATAGCGGCCAGGACGCGGCACCTTGATGCACATCGACACCGCACCCGTCGGCGGCGTCGCCGCGCGAACGCGGCGAAAGAACTTGCCCTGCGCGATCAGGTCGCGGTCGTCCTTCAGGAACTCGGCTTCCGTCGCGGACCACAGCTCCAGCTTCAGGTCGCCCTTGCGGTCCTTCAGCCCGGCGATATCGGCGCGGATCGCCGGACCGTCACCGCCGGCGCAGGCGGCGGCGTCGCCGCCGAGGAGCTGGGCGCCGGCCGGCGGGGCGATCGCCAGCGCGGCGGCAAGGAGAACGGATCGGATCATGTCTTTGCTCTCGTGAACAGGCCCCAGGCGCCGAAGGCCGCGAGCAGCGCGATGTGCACCAGCAGGTTTGACGCGGCGATGAACGCCATCAGTTCGGACAACGCCCGGTCGCGCCCGATCAGCAGGATGGCGAAATTGGCGAACAAGAGATCCTTGTTGGGCACCAGCGGCAATCGCGACACCAGCAGGCGCGCGGCGGCGAGGAACAGCCACATCGCGACCGAGATTTCCGGCAGCGCGAAATGCCAGGCCAGCGCCAGCAGGGTCGAGCCGGTGGCGACTCGCAGGCACTGGATGGAGAATATCCAGCGCAGCATCGGGCGCGACAGCGAGAAGACGCGCCGGGAAAAGATCAGGAAGGGCAGAGTGGTGGCGATCACCACCGCCGCCGATCCCCAGACCATCTTCGCCTGGGCCGGGGTGAGCAGCTCGATGCCGAGCGGCAGCACCACCGCGATCATCACGAGCGTGATCGTGTTGCCGGCCATCGCCGACATGATGCTGACGTCCTTCACCGCCCCGAACGGCGCGGCGACGATCTTGGCCCGCGCCCGCGCCCAGGCGTAGAAATAGGTCTCGCCCGAGTAGCCCATCACCACGTCGTTCGCGATCCGCTTCTTGGTCAGCGCGGCGAGCCCGGCGAGCGGCAGGCCCCATAAACGGCGGAAGATGAGGAAATCGTAGGACTGTGGCACCATGTAGAGCAAGCCGAAGGCGAGGTAGAAGCGGGGATCGGTCGGCACCGAACGGGTCAGTCCGGCGAGGCCCGAGCCGAACAGCTCGCGCGCCAGCCCCACCACCATCGCGACGGTGAGGACGCCGCCAAGCACCAGCGGCCAGCGACTCCTGATCCGGCGTAACGGCTCCAGACCGGCGATCTCGGCGGGCGTCGGCAGGCTGGCGTCGGCCACGCGCGCGGTCATCGGCATTGCCTCTGGTCTGTCACCATGCACCCAGCGTTCGATCCGGCCTGGCGGGAGGAGCAGCATGACCAACGCCAGCGCGACACCCGCGCCGACCCGCCCCCGCCCCCGCGATTGAAGGTTGCTTGCCGGCCAATTTGGGCGATAGCGTGGCCGGCCGCAAGATGCCCGCCGCCGCCCATATCCTGACCTATGCCCAAGCGCTCGGCCCCGGTGGCGTCGAGCGCGCCCAGTTGCGCCTGGCGCGCGGCTGGTCGACCGCGGGGCGGCGCGTCACGCTCGTCGTCGGCGAGGCGATCGGGCCGCTGGCGGGCGAGGTACCGGACGGCGTCGAGCTGGTCGCGCTTGGGTCGCGGCGGATGCGGGCGTTGCTGGGGTTGCCATCGGTGGTCCGTCGGCTGCGCCCGGACATCCTGTTCTGCCCGGGCAATCATTACACCGGACGCGCGCGCGGCTCGGGCGCGACTGTCCGCCCATCGTCGCTAAGATGTCCAACGCCGCATCGCGGGGCGATCACGGCCGGATGACCGACGCGGCGCATCAGGCGTGGCTCAGGCTCCATCCCCGCTTCGTCGACCACCTCGTCGCGATGACGCCGGCGACCGCCGTGGCGGCGGCGGCGGCGATGCGGATGCCGGGCGAGCGGGTCAGCGTCATCCCGAACCCGCCGGCGGCGGCGCTGCCCGGCGA
>CAXTRJ010000246.1:0-4225 GCA_964246585.1 uncultured Sphingomonas sp.
CGACCAAGGGCGAGCACCGCGAACTGGCGATCGACCGCCTCGTCTTCGAACCAAATGGCGCCATCCGCCCCGTCACCATGACACGGACGGGCGTGCGCCCCACGCCCCTCACCCCGCCGCGTCGCGAAGCCCCCTAAACCTCGCTGAACCCGCGAAGTCGCGCGCGCAGGATCGCCGGGTCGATATCGCGCGATGCCGTGTGTCGCTCCATCTCGTCTCCTCGGTCGGCCGAGTTCGACATTATCATCGAAATGGGCGATCCGCCACGCCCGGTCGGACGGGCTACCCACCCCGGTTATCACCGGTTACCCAGCTCCCGCGTCGGGACGCCGCCGATCGATTCGGCGACGCAACCAACCTCGCCGCCGGCCGTTGCCCCCCCATGCTATCCCCGACCCATGACGGCGAACACCCGCTCGCCGACGCGTTCCGCGACTTCATCCGCCAGCCCCAATTCCCCTGCGTCGGCGCGAAGTCCGCGCTGGCGAAGGGGCAGATGCGCATCGTCGTCGCGCGCGACATCCGCTCCGCCTGGGACGACCTGCGCATCTGGCCCGCGCTCGACGACCTGGCCAAGGGCTACGCCGCGAAACCGACGCTGTTCCAGTCGCTCGCCGTAATCTACGCCCACAACCCCGAGCTCGACGAGGCCGAGTTTGAACGCCATTTGTGGGAACGCATCGGCTCGCTCACCGCCAAGGACGCCTGGCTCGGCCAGGACGTCGACCCGCGCGTCAGCCACGATCCCGAGAACCCGCATTTCTCCTTGAGCTTTGGCGGCGAGGCGTTCTTCGTCGTCGGGCTCCACCCCGGCGCCAGCCGTCCGGCGCGCCGCTTCATCGCGCCCGTCATGGTGTTCAACCTCCACGACCAGTTCGAACAGCTCCGCGCTTCGGGGCTCTACGAGAAGCTGCGCGGCACCATCCTCGACCGCGACGTCGCGCTCGCCGGCTCGATCAACCCGATGCTGTCGCGCCACGGCACCGCGTCGGAGGCGCGCCAGTATAGCGGTCGCGCGGTCGACGACGCTTGGCGGTGCCCGTTCTCTGGCCGCCCCGCGGTGCGGGATGCGGCATAGGATCGCGCCCCGCTCGGGCGTCGCGTTCGAGCTCGCGGCGGGCCAACGCCTGACCGTGATCTCGCCGGAGGACGAGCAGGTCGCCGACCTCCTCGCCTATACGCGGGGAGACATCCGCGAGGTCGTGTCCTCCGGCCGCACCCTCGACTACGCCAATCGCATCTATCTAACCACCGGCGACAAGCTTTATTCGAACCGCAGCAACGTCCTGCTCGAGATCGTCCACGACGATGTCGGCCGCCACGACTTCCTGCTCACGCCATGCTCGGAGGCGACCTTCCGGCTCTGCTACGACGACCATGATCCCCACCATGGCTGCTTCGGCAACCTCGCCGAGGCGCTCGCCCCCTATGGCGTGACCCCCGACGCGATCCCCATCGCGTTCAATTGCTTCATGAACGTCGCCGTCGACGGCAAAACCGGCGCGCTCAGGGTGCTCTCCCCGCTCAGCCGCGCCGGCGACACGATCGTGTTCGAGGCGCATGCCGACCTCGTCATCGGTCTCACGGCCTGCTCCGCGCGGGACAGCAACAACGGCAGCTTCAAGCCGATCGACTACGAGATCGCTTAATCCTCCCCGAGCTTGTCTCGGGGAGGGGACCAGCGAAGCTGGTGGAGGGGCCAGGACAAATTTTAGCGCGGCTGGCACGCTTTCACCGCGTCCCACGCCGCCACTTCGTCGACGAACCGCTCGGCGATCACCAGCCCGCTCGCCACGCCCGTCGCCAGGTCGACCGCGACCGACCCGCGCCACTCCCACGTCGCGTTGCCGACGAGCGTGACCGTCCCATCCTGGCCCGCGCTCGCCCGCACCACCCCGCCGCAATTGAACACCGTCACCTCGCGCCCGAACGCCAGCCGCCCGGTCAGGCACGCGGCATAGGTCGACGCCGCCATCGCGCTGCCGCAACTGTCGGTCAGCCCGACCCCGCGCTCGTGCGTCCGGACGAACAGCCCGTCGGCCCGCGTCTCGACGAAGGACACGTTGGCGCGGTTGGGCAGCCATGCCGGTGCCGCCTCGCACGCCAGCCCGACGCGGACGAGCTCGACCTCGTCGACCGCCTCGACGAACACGACGAGGTGCGGGTTGGGCATCGCCACCGCGGTGAAGCGGCGCTCGCTCGGCAAGTCGGCGACGACCGCCTCGACCACGCGCCGGTACCCCCGCATCGGCCAGGCGGCGACATCGAGCGACGCCGGCCCTGCGGTCTCGCGCACGGTGTACACTCCCGCCGCCAATGGCTCGCCCAACGCGACTTGGGCGCTCGACGTCTTCAACCGAACCCAGGCGGCGTCCACTCCCAACGCCCCAAACCCCGCCCGCGCCACGCACCGAAGCCCATTCAGGCAAGTCTCCGCCTCGCTCCCATCCGAATTCCGCATAATCATCCCGAACGAATGAGCATCGTCGCCCTCGGTCAGCAGCAGCAGCCCGTCCCCTCCGACGGGCCCAGCCCGGTCCGCCAGCGCGCACGCCACGGTCGCCCACTCGTCATCCGACAACGACGCCCCCCGCGCGTCGATGAATGGGAAATCATTGCCCGACCCATGGCATTTGACGATATCGAACCGCACCGCGCCTATACCGCCATCGCCGCGACGAACCGGCGCTCTTCCGCAATCATCGCCGTGAAGCTCGGCCGCGCCAGGATCGCGTCAAGGTACCCGACCGTCAGCGGCCAGCGCGCCGCGTCGATCGCCATCCCCAGATGCGTCAGGTTGACGAACGGCGACGCCACCGCGAGGTCGGCCAGCGTGATCCGCTCAGCAACCAGGAAGCCGCCGTCGGGGATCACCCGCTCCAGGTAATCGAGGATCGGCGGCAGCTCGTCGCGCTCCGCGGCGTCGGCGACGATCGCGTCCCCCGGCCTCTTCAGCAC
Organism: uncultured Sphingomonas sp.; assembly: GCA_964246585.1. Lineage (GTDB taxonomy): Bacteria > Pseudomonadota > Alphaproteobacteria > Sphingomonadales > Sphingomonadaceae > Sphingomonas. The sequence continues at coordinate 2,959 of CAXTRJ010000246.1, forward strand.
CCGCGGCGCGACGAAGCGGTTGAAGAACAGCTTGGCGCCCATCGCCGCCACCACCGTGTCGCCGAACTCCTCGAACCAGATACATCGCGCTCGCGCGATCGGGTCGGACGGGATCAGCGCCGGCTCGGGCTGCTTGGCCTCCAGATAGGTGATGATCGCGGTCGAATCGGAAATGGTGAAGTCGCGCCCGCCGTCCGCGCCGGGATCGCGGAATGCCGGCATCTTGCGAAACGGCGAGGCTTCCTCGAACTCGGCGCCACCCCGCCCCATGCCGCCGGCGCGCAGCTCGGGCGTCATCCCCTTTTCGGCGGCGAACGCCATCACCTTGCGCACGAAGGGCGACAAGCTCGATCCATAGACGATCACGTGGGCTCTCCTATTTTAACCGGTAATGCCCGGCAACGCGATCGAGCGCCAGCGTCAGCACCAGCCGCCCGGCGCGCGCCGGCCATCCCAGCGCCTTTTCCGCGACCGGCAACGCCTCGCCGGCACACACCACCCGCCACAGGATGTCGGACAGCCCCGGTCCGGCGGCATCGACGGCAGCGTGGAATCGCGCCTTGGCCGCCACCTGCGCCATTGTCGGATCGAGCCCGTCGCCCCTTCCCCCATCCACCCGCACCGTCCACCGCATCGTCACGCTTGGCCTGAGCGACGCAACTTCATAGTCGCCACGCAATCGCTCTCCCGCCTCGAACTGCCGCGCATCGACCAGCCCGCGCGCCCGCAGCCAGCCCAGCGGCGATTCGGCCAGATTGACCGTGACGCTCCGCCCTGTGCCGCCGCAAACCGCGACCCCATCGCGGTCGACTTGCCGCTCCATCAATTCCCGCACCACTGCCCTCCCGGCCGTCATCCCGGCGAAGGCCGGGAACCATGAACTCCGAAGTCAGCGAACAACGCATCCCGCGGCTCCGAGTCCTTACCCGCTTGCCACATCCGTTCGTCTGTAGGACAGTATCGAAACCATATCGGTTACAGGATGTTTGATGATTACCGCCATCAGAGAAGTCCGCCACGCCCGTGGCCTGACCCTTGACGACGTTGCGCGACGCTGCGCGCCCCCCACCACCGCCCAAACCATCGGCCGGCTGGAAACGGGCACCCGCACCGTTTCGGTCGGTTGGTTAAACCGAATCGCCGACGCGCTTGGCGTCACTGCCGCCGACCTCGTCCAACTGCCCGACCGTGCGACGCTGCCGGTGGCGGCGATCCTGGGCGGCGACGGCGTCCACGCGCCCCGCCGCGCCGCCACCGTCGCCCCGCC
>CAXTRJ010000247.1:0-2722 GCA_964246585.1 uncultured Sphingomonas sp.
GAACTCCTCCGTGCGTTCGTCGCGCTCGGCGCGCATCGCGGCGGTGCCGCGCGTACCAAGGAACCAGCCCAGCGCGGCGCCGAGCAGGACCGCGATAACGGCGACGGCGAGCAGTTCGGTCATGCCGGCCGCCCAATCCTGAAGAAGCTGAGCCTTGCGGAAGGGCGTGGGCGGCGCGTCGCGGCGGCGAATATGATCCGGCTCATGGCCGGAACGTAACCCGAACGCGCGTCGTAGGACAGCCCTAAATCACACCGCCTTGCGCTGCTTGGCGAGCTTCTTCAGCACCATGTCGCGCTTCAGCCGCGAGATGTGGTCGATGAACAGGACCCCGTCGCAGTGGTCGATCTCGTGCTGCATGCAGGTAGCGAGCAGGCCGTCGAGTTCTTCCTCATGGGTCCCGCCATCGCCGTCCAGCCAGCGGACGCGGCAGCGCGCCGGACGGGCGACGTCGGCATATTGCTCGGGGATCGACAGGCAGCCTTCGTTATAGGTCGACAGCTCCTCGCTGGCCGAGATCACCTCCGGGTTCACATAGGCGCGGGGCTCGCGGATCGGGCGGCCCTCCTCGTCCTCGCGCTCCTGCAGGTCGATGACGACGACGCGTCGGGCGACCCCGACCTGTATAGCGGCGAGGCCGATGCCCTTCGCGTCGTACATTGTGTCGGTCATGTCGGCGATGAGTTGGCGAACGCCGTCGTCGACGGTGTCGACGGGGGAGGAAAGCGCGCGGAGGCGCGGGTCGGGGACTTCGACGATGGGGAGGACGGCCATGCGGGGCAGCTAGGAAAGACGCGGGGTGGGGTCAAGCGACCCTGTCCTCACCCTTCCCACCCGGCTACGCCGGGCGGGCCCCTTCCCTCTCCCGATGGGAGAGGGAGAGAGCGGCGCAGCCGCGGAAGGGTGAGGACAGGTCAGACAGGCCGCCGCGCTCGGAGCGCCTGAGCCAGCGTGCCTTCGTCGAGATAGTCGAGCTCGCCGCCGACGGGAAGGCCATGGGCCAGTTGGGTGACGCGGATAGGGAAGCGTTCGATGCGGTCGGCGATGTAGTGGGCGGTGGTCTGGCCCTCCAGCGTCGCGTTCATCGCCAGCACGACCTCGTCGATGCCGCCCGCCTCGATCCGGGCGACCAGCGATGCGATGGCGAGATCCTCGGGCCGGATGCCCTCCAGCGCCGAGAGGCGTCCGCCGAGGACGTGGAAGCGGCCGGGGAACAGTCGGGAGCGGTCGAGCGCCCAGAGGTCGGCGACCTCCTCGACGACGCACAGCGCGCGGGCGTCGCGGCGCGGATCGCTGCAAATGCCGCAGGGGTCGTGCGTGTCGACGTTGCCGCAGGTAGCGCAGGTGGCGAGGCGCTCGTCGACCGCCTCCAACGCGGCGCGCAAGGGGCCGAGCGCGCCCTCGCGCTTCTTGAGCAGGTGCAGCACCGCGCGCCGGGCCGAGCGGGGGCCTAGCCCGGGCAAGCGGGCCAGCGCCTGGGTCAACGCCTCGATTTCGGGAGAAGCCATCGGGGAACAGATAGGGGGTTGCGCGCCGCCCCGCCAGCGTGTCGAGAGCGCCCCCATGCGGATCGTGTTCATGGGGACGCCGGACTTCGCGGTGCCGGTGCTGGAAGCGTTGGTCGCAGCGGGACACGAGGTGGTCGCGGCCTACGCGCAGCCGCCCCGGCCGGGCGGACGGCGGGGGCGCGAGCTGGTCCCCTCCCCGGTCCAACTCCGCGCCGAGGCTTTGGGGATCGCGGTGCGGACGCCGGTGCGGTTGCGCGGGGCGGAAGAACAGGCGGTATTCGCGGCGTTGGGCGCGGATGTCGGCGTCGTCGCGGCGTACGGGCTGATCCTGCCGCGGGCGGTGCTGGATGCGCCGCGTTTGGGGTGCCTCAACGTCCATGGCTCGATACTGCCACGCTGGCGCGGCGCGGCACCGGTGCAGCGCGCGATCCTGGCGGGGGATGCCGAGACGGGCGTGTGCATCATGCAGATGGAGGCGGGGCTGGACACCGGGCCGGTGCGGTTGGAGCGCCGGACGGCCGTGGGGGCAAAGACGGCGGGAGAGCTGACCGCGGAGTTGGCGCGGTTGGGTGCCGAAGCGATGGTAACGGTGCTTGGCAACTTCGAGCGCTATCCCGCTGTGGCGCAAGCGGAAGAGGGCGTGACCTATGCCGCCAAGATCGACAAGGCGGAGGCGCGGATCGACTGGACACAGTCGGCGGTGGAAGTCGAGCGGCAGGTCCGCGCTTTCGCGCCGGTACCGGGAGCTTGGTTCGAGCTTGGGGGGGAGCGGGTGAAGGTGCTGGGGGCGGAAATCGTCCCCGGTTACCACCCCGGCGAAGGCCGGGGTCCAGTCAGCATGGACGACGAGGGCGCGCACCCGGCTAGCGCAACTTTACTGGACCCCGGCCTTCGCCGGGGTGGTGTGGTTAGTGATCGGGTACTCACCGTAACTTGCGGTAATGGCGCGATCCGCCCTACCCTCGTCCAGCGCGCCGGACGAGCCGTGACAACCACCGCCGAACTGCTGCGCGGTTTCCCGATCCCCGTTGGAACCCAGCTTTGACGCGGTTCGCGTTGACGGTCGAGTATGACGGGCGGCCGTTCATGGGATGGCAGCGGCAGGACCACGGGCCAAGCGTGCAGCAGGCGCTGGAGGACGCGGCGTTCGCGGTGACGGGGGAGCGGGTCGCGGTGCATGCGGCCGGGCGGACCGACGCGGGAGTCCATGCGCT
>CAXTRJ010000247.1:2732-4220 GCA_964246585.1 uncultured Sphingomonas sp.
AGGCCAAAGCCGGTGGCGGTGATCGGGTGCGCAGTCGTCGCGGCGGACTGGCACGCGCGTTTCTCGTGTGTTGCGCGGCATTACGAGTACCGGATCGCAACTCGGCGCGCGCCGCTGACCTGGGAGGCGGGGCTGGCGTGGCGGGTGCCGCAGCCGCTTGATGGGGCGGCGATGGCGGCGGCGGCGGCGCGGCTGGTCGGGCGACACGACTTCACCACCTTTCGTTCGGCGCATTGTCAGGCGGACAGCCCGGTGCGGACGCTCGATCGGCTGGACGTGACCGGCGACGAAGAACGGATCGTCGTGCGGGCGTCGGCGCGGTCGTTCCTGCATCATCAGGTGCGCTCGATGGTGGGGTGCCTGGCGCTGGTCGGGCGCGGGCGGTGGACGCCGGACGACGTGGCGGCGGCGCTGGCGGCGCGGGATCGGGCGGCGCTGGGGCTGAACGCGCCGCCGGACGGGTTGTTCTTCGTGGCGGCGGACTATTAGCGACTGAACCGCGCCGCCAGTTCGACGTGGGTCGACCAGCGGAACTGGCCGACGGGTTGGACCCAATCGAGGCGATAGCCGCCTTCGCACAAGGTCTTCGCATCACGGGCGAAGCTGCTCGGATTGCACGAGACATAGGCGATGACCGGCGTTCGGCTGGTACCGAGCTGCGCTGCCTGTTCGCGCGCGCCGGCGCGGGGCGGGTCGAGGACGACGGCGGCGAACCGGTCGAGTTCGGCGGGGATCAGCGGGCGGCGGAACAGGTCGCGGTGCTCGGTGAAGACGGGGCGCTGGACGCGGTCGGCGGCGGCTTTTAGCGCGAACACCGCGTCGCGCGCGCCTTCGGCGGCGTAGACGCGGGCGTCGAGCGCCAGCGTGAAGGTGCCGAGACCAGCGAACAGGTCGGCGACCGTGGCCGCCGCGCCGACCGCCTCGCGCACGGCGGCGATCAGCGCCGCTTCGCCTTCCGCCGTCGCCTGGAGAAAGCCCGCAGGCGGGAACGCGACGGGCAGGCCGCCGAATGTGACGGTGACCGGCTCGGGCTCCCAACGCGTTTCGGGGCCTAGGCCGTCGTCGAGCGCGAAGCGGGCGACGCGGTGCTGCTGACAGAATGCGGTGATCGCCTCGGCCGCGTCGAGGCCGTCGGCGGCGAGGCCGGTGACGAGCAGGTCGGGCCCTTGATCGGCGAGCGTCAGGTGGATGTCGGCGCGACGGCGGAGCTTCAGATGTTCGAGCAGTTTCCGCAGGGGCGCGACCAGCGCGAATAGCTCGGGCGCGAGAATCCAGCATTCGCGCATGTCGATGATCGCGTGGCTCTTCTCGGCGGCGAAGCCGAGGCGGACGCCGCCCTTCCCCTCGGCGTGAAGCGTCGCGCGGCGGCGGGTGCGTGGTGGCGAGAGGATCGGCGCTCGGATGGTGGTCGCGAGCCCTTGCGCGTCGAGGGCCGACGCGATGCGGTCGGCGACGAAACCGGCGTAAGCTGTGTCGTCGAGATGCTGG
>CAXTRJ010000248.1:0-4208 GCA_964246585.1 uncultured Sphingomonas sp.
CCTTCCACTCACTCGTGGATGATGCACCATCAAAGGCCGGGATCAAACACCTAGCGCCCTTCGAGCCGCGCCTTCAACCCGGCGAACGCCTTGAGCGGCCCGGCCTCTTCCTCGCTGAGGACGCCCGCCTCCTTCAGCGCTTCGGCCGCCCCGGCCGAGCGCGGGAAGGGATCGAGCGCCAGCGCCATCGTCTCCGCCGCCGCCTCGCCCAGGTCGACCGCGCCGCCCTCGTACGCCACCACGTCGAGCGCGTCGGCGCTCAGCTCGATCTCCTCCGTCGTCCCGTCGTCGGCGACGAAGCGAAGCGCCACCGCCTCGTCGATCTCGGCCGGGACCGGTTCGCCCGTCGCCGAGCAGGGCTGGACCACCGCCGCCGACACTTGGCCGCGCGCGACGATGCCGCCCGCCTCGCGCCTGACCGCGAAGACCGCCGAAAGCCGGTCGACCGCGAGCAGGTCGAAACGCGTCGCCAATCGCGCGCGCTCGCGCTCGTCCGCTTCGATCGCGATCTCCCGCTCGCGTTCGCCGATCGTCTCGACCCGCTCGGGCCGCGAGAACTCCGGCGTCACGACAGCGCCCCCGTCATCATCCGGTCGATCGGCACCGTCGCCAACTGGTCGCGAAGCGCCCGCAGCTCGCCCGCGACATGCGCCACCGCCGCCTCGCCCGGCGCCTCGCCCCGGTACAGGTTGCGCCGCAGCGCCGGCCCGAGGTCGCCATCGGCCAGCCCGTCGCGATACGCCCCGATCCGGCCGCCGAGCATCGCCATCATCCGCCCGATATGCTTGCCGACGATGATGTCGCCGATGCCGATCTGGCGCAGCTGCCCGTCCATGTCGTCGATGAACCGCTCGGTCAGCTGCGCGACCGGCATCGCCCCCGCCGGCTCGGCCTCCAGCCGCAGCAGCACCATCGACAGCACGGCGGCGACCGCGTCGAACCGGCCGTCGACCGTGTCGGGCACCGCGCCCGCGACATACCAATGCGGCTCTCGCGCGCGCAGCACGACGGCGGTGTAGAGCGGCAACGCCTCCTCCGGGCGGTCCCCCAGCAGTCGTCCGAGCCACCCCACCTGCGTCTTCTCCGTCGCGCGGCCTTGTCCGGCGCCGCCGCCCCGCATATTGAGACGATCGACCCCCGATGCAATCGCCGGACATGCCTGTCCCGCGGCGCGGCTGTGGAGAGTGTTCATGCGTATTTCGATCCCGCGACCGGCGATGGGCGCGCTCCTCGCCACCGGCGTCCTTCTGGCCGGCTGCACCCCGTTGCGGTCGCACCAGGGCTATGTTGTCGATACCGACCTGGTGAACTCGGTCCAGCCGGGCGTCGACAACCGTCAGTCGGTGCAGCAGACGCTGGGGCAGCCGAGCTTCGCCAGCCAGTTCGGCGACGGCGACTGGTATTACGTCGCGCGCGACAGTCGCAATTTCGCGTTCAACAAGCCCAAGGCGCAGGCGCAGATCGCGCTGCGCATCAGCTTCGACGCGAACGGCACCGTGACCGCGATCCGTCGCAGCGGGGTGGAGGAGATCGCCTCGATCAACCCGTCGGACAAGACCACGCCGACGCTGGGCCGCGAGCGCGGCTTCTTCGACGACCTGTTCGGCAATATCGGCACCGTCGGGTCGGCCGGCGCCGGCGGTGGCGGCGGGCAGGGTGGTGGCCGCACCAATCCCTGACGACCAGCCCTGACATATTTCGTTACAACGCTGTCGGTCGGCTGACCGATCCATTCCCGGCGCATTCAGTCGCCCGCCGCCATAGCGGTCGGCAGGCGGTCCAGGGGCCGCCGGGGAATGGAGAACAGTGATGCGTAAGTTTATCACCACCCTGCTCATCGCCGCCGCCGCGTTGCCGGCCGCCGCGGGCGCGCAGTCGCGCGGCGAGCTGCGCCGCGATCAACAGGATATCCGCCAGGAACAGCGCGACCTGAACCGCGCCTATCGTCGCGGCGACCCCCGTGACATCCGCGAGCAGCGGCGCGACGTCCGCGGCGCCCGCCAGGAATACCGCGAGGATCTGCGCGACCGCCGCGTACGCCAGTATGGCCGCGACGACTGGCGCGGTTACCGCAACAACAATCGCGCGCTCTACTCGCGCGGCAACTGGCGCGCGCCGTTCGGCTACCAGAACTTCCGCCAGGGCGCGCGGATTAACAGCCGCTTCTACGGACAGCGCTATGTCATCGCCGACCCGTATCGCTATCGCCTGCCGCCGGTCCGCCGCAACAGCAACTGGGTGCGCCACTATAACGACGTCGTGTTGGTCGATTACCGTCGCGGCGTGGTCCTGGACGTGATCCGCGGCTTCTACTGGTAAGGGAAAGGGGCGGCCGAATGCGGTCGCCCCTTTGACTGTCCCAGGGACGGACGCGCCGTTATCAAAGGTTGCATCCGTCGTTTCGTGCGGGAACAATGCCACCGAGTCGAAACCGGGGGCGGCATGGACGGGGCAATCGGGGCGGTCGACGTCCTGGCGCGCGAGCTGACCTTGTTCGCCGCGATCGGGTTTTTTGTCGGGGGCATCGACGACCTGTTGGTCGACCTGGTCTATCTGACGAGACGCTGTGGGCGGCGGATCGCCGGGCGAGGCGCGCCCGCGACCGTCGATGCGCTGCCGCGACCGGCGGCGCCGGGACGTTTGGCGATCTTCGTCGCCGCCTGGGACGAGTCGGCGGTGATCGGCGCGATGCTGACGACGGCGCTCGCGCGGCTGCGTCATCCCGACTACCGGATCTATGTCGGCTGCTACCCCAACGATCGCGCGACGATCGACGCCGTGGTCGCGGTGGCCGACGGCGACCCCCGCGTGCGGCTGGTGATCGGGCTCAAGCCGGGACCGACGACCAAGGCCGATTGCCTCAACGTCCTGTGGCGCGCGCTGCTGCGCGACGATGCCAGGGAGCAGCGGGCGACGGCGGCGGTGATCCTCCACGATGCCGAGGATGTCGTCGACCCGGACGAGCTGCGCGTTTTCGATTCGCTGCTCCAGACGCACGTGGCGGTCCAGTTGCCGGTGCTGCCGCTGATCGCGCGTGGATCACCATTCGTCTCTGGACACTACCTAGACGAGTTTTCTGAGGCACACGCGAAACAGCTGGTCGTGCGCGAGGCATTGGGGGCCGGCCTGCCGCTCGCCGGCGTCGGCTGCGCCATCCGGGTCGAGGCGCTCCATGTGGCGGCGAAGGCCCGCGGCGGGGTTCCGTTCGACGCGACGAGCCTTACGGAGGATTATGAGCTCGGCCTCGCCATCGCCGCAACCGGCGGGCGCACGACGCTCGCCCGCATTCGCCGTTACCCGGGCGGCCCGCTGGTCGCCACCCGCGCCTATTTCCCGGCGACGGTCCGCGCGGCGGTGACGCAGAAGGCGCGCTGGATGACGGGGATCGCGCTCGCCGGCTGGGACCGGGTCGGCTGGGGCCGCGCGCTCGACCTGCGCGAACACTGGATGCGAATGCGCGATCGTCGCGGCCCGCTGAGCGTCCTGGTGATGGCGATCGCCTATGTTTCGCTGGTCGCCTGGGGCCTGTCTCTGGCGCTACATGGTTGGTCCGGCGAGCCGTTCCCCTCTTATGGGCGCGGCGTCGAGCTATTGCTTTTCATCAACGCGCTGATCCTGTGTTGGCGGCTGGCGGTACGCGCGGTGTTCACGGCGCGCGACGGCGGTTGGCGGCAGGGATTGTTGTCGCTGCCCCGCGCCGCCGTGGCCAATTACATCGCGCTGCTCGCGGCGCGCCGCGCGGTGTTCCGCTACGTGACGCTGTTGCGCGGCGGGCCACTGCATTGGGACAAGACGGCGCACCAGTTCCCACAAGGCCTCGCCCAACCTTGAAGGGTGGCCGTCCCCTGCGGTTCCTGGCGGTGACGCTGGGCGGCTGGACGGCGATCCGGGTCGCCATGCTGTGGCCGTCGGTGGCGCCGCTACCCGCGCTGGTAGCGGCGGCGGCGCCGACGGCCGAGGCGCGAGATCTGCGGCAAGCAGCGGTTGCCCCTGGTAATGGTCCACGGTTGACAGCGCGTCCTATCGACCTGCCACTCCTGACGACCTCCGTTGCGATTAGCCGGAGTTACGTCACCGATGAAGCGCCGGCGACACCAGCGCTCCCCGTCGCGGCGGCGCTGGCGAGCTTCGCGCTTCCCGCCGTGGTCGCGACGCCGCCGACCGAAGCGCCGCCGCAACTCGTTCCCGGACCGCCCGCGCCCGCGCCC
>CAXTRJ010000249.1:0-4205 GCA_964246585.1 uncultured Sphingomonas sp.
CGGCAGCCGCTCGCCGCGCCGCCGGCCTATGTCGCGCGGCCGGTCGCGCCGGCGACCCGCGCCGCCTTCTTCGCCAGCGAGACGGTGCGCGCGGCGCAGTTCCTGGGGCAGATCGGCGACCGGGCTAGCCAGACCGCGTTCCTTCGCCAGATCGCGCTCGACGCCAAGAGCGACAGCGACCACGTCCTCGCCTTTGAGCTGGCGCGGACATTGAACCGGCAGGACCTGGCGGTGATGATCGGGCGCAGCGCGCTGCAGAACGGGCTTGGCGACTACAGCCTGGCCGGGTTCCCGACGATGACGGTGCCGGCGGCGTACCAGGGCAGTTGGACGATGATCCACGCCATCACGCGCCAGGAGAGCCAATTCGACCGTACCGCCCGCAGCCATGCGGGGGCCAGCGGCCTCATGCAGTTGATGCCGGCGACGGCGCGCGAGCAGGCGGGCAAGATCGGACTGTCTTACGACCCGAGCGCGGTGACGGGAAATCCCGACTACAACCTCCAGCTCGGCGCGAGCTACTTCCAGCGGGTCTATAACATCTACAACAATTTTCCGATGGCGGCGGCGGCGTACAATGCTGGCGGCGGCAACGTGAACAAGTGGATCCGCGCCAATGGCGATCCCCGGACGGGCGCGATCGACATGGTCGACTGGGTCGAGGCGATCCCGTTTTCCGAGACGCGCAACTATGTCCAGCGCGTGATGGAGAACGCGGTCGTATACGACCTGATGCAGCCGGCGCGGGCCAGGTCGCGCGCGCCGACGAACCTTAGCTGGTACTTGGGCAAGTCCCGACCGGGCTGAGGCGATTGGAGCGACTAAACCCCATCACTCCCGCCGGCTTCGTCGCGCTACGCGCCGAATATGATCGGTTGTTCGCCACCGAACGCCCGGCGCTGGTCGAGACGATCGCCTGGGCGGCGGGCAATGGCGACCGGTCGGAGAATGGCGACTACATCTATGGCCGCAAACGATTGCGCGAGATCGACCGGCGGCTCGGCTGGCTGGCGAAGCGGATGAAGGCGGCCAAGGTGATCGATCCGGCGGCGCAGGAGGATCGCGCACGGGTCTGGTTCGGGGCGACCGTCACCGTCGTCGACGCGCCCCGATCGCGCGGGCGCTGCGCGGCGCGGCGGCGGGCGACCTGCGCACGGTCGTGCTGCCGGGCGGCGAGAAGAGCTACGAGGTGCTCGGCGTCGGCTATCCCGATCGGTAGCCGGGAACGGCGTCCGGGCGCGACGGTTCTGCCCTCACAAGGAGAAGCAACATGGCCGAGAACGAACGCACGACCCAAGCCCGCGACAACGATGACAGCGCACTGATCGACGACGCCGCCGAACTGCCCACCCCCGGTCACTCGAACGCCAGCGGCGGGCACTTGGCGCGCGACGTCACGTCGCGCAACGAGGAGGAGCAGGTTGGCGATCCCGAACATCGCGCCCGCCCGACCAAGCAGGACGACATCGACAACGACGCCGCCTACGACAGCGACCGTCGCTGATCCGTTGACGGCGGTAGATTGACGAGGGGGCGGCGGGCGGCAAGGGTGCGACGATGGATACCACCCCCACCCGCAACGTCGCGCTCCTGATCGACGCCGACAACGCGTCCGCCGCGACGATCGACCCGGTGCTGACGGTGCTGGCCGAGCTCGGCACCGTCAACGTCCGCCGCGTTTATGGCAATTGGTCGAAGCCTGGCCTGAAGCCGTGGCGCGACATGTCGGTCCGCCACGGCATCGAGCCGCAGCAGCAGTTCGACCTGACCAAGGGCAAGAACGCGACCGACATGAAGATGACGATCGACGCGATGGACCTGCTGTTCCGGGGTCGCGTCGAGGGGTTCGGCATCATGTCGTCGGACAGCGATTTCATGCCCCTCGCCATGCGCATCCGCCAGGACGGAGTGCCGGTCTACGGCTTCGGCGAGGCGAAGACGCCCGAGGCGTTCAAGCAGGCCTGCACCCGCTTCATCGATGTGCGCGCGCTGGTGAGCGCGGCGGCTCCGGTGGAGGCGCCGACGCGCGCCGCGCCGGTGATCGAGGAAGTGCCGCTGGAGGCCGCCCTGCCCCCGTCGATCGCCGCCACTCGCCCGGCCCCCGCCCGTTCCAAGGCCGCCGCCCAGCCGATCGACGACGAGGTCATCAAGCTGCTGGTCGACGCCTACAACGCGGTGAAACGCGATGAGAAAGGCTACGCCAGCCTGACCGAATTGGGCCAGCTCGCCGGCAACCGCTCCAGCTTCGACGCGCGCAACTATGGGTACAACCGGCTGTCGGACCTGATGGAGGCGGTGCCCAATTTCCAGACCGAACGCCGCGAGGGCGGCCGGTTGTTCGTCAAACGGCTGCGGTGATCTTTCCCCAATATGGGTAAAATGGTAGAGCAGGGGCATGACGATCCAGGAACGCCTCTCCGCCGGCAAGTACAAGCTGAGCGTCGATGACTATGAAAGGCTTGCCGAGACCGGCGCGTTCGGCGGGCAGCGGACCGAGTTGATCGATGGGGAGATCATCGTCATGAGCCCGCAATACCGCCCTCATGGCATGGTCAAGCTGGAGCTGTACGACGAACTGCTGGTCGCGTCGCGGCGCATGCGCTCACCGCTGCGGCCCGTCACCGAATTCAGCCTCGCCCTGGCCGAGAACAGCATGCCCGATCCGGACATCATGCTGACCAGCGAACCGCGCGGCGCGAAGGCGGTACCGGTCACGTCGGTGGCACTCATCATCGAGGTGGCGGACACGACGCTGGCCGACGATCTCGGCAAGAAGCTTCGGCTATATGCTGGTCGAGGCATCCCCGAATATTGGATCGCCGACGTGAACGCGCGGGTGATCCATCAGATGTGGGCACCGGCCGGCGAGCGTTATGATGAGCGGCGCGAGATCGCGTTCGGCGATCGCATCACCGCCGCGACCGTGGCCGGACTGGCGGTCGACACCGCCGCTCTCTGACGTTCGAGCGTCGCAACGGGGCGGACTCGCCGTTTCGCGCGTTGCACCGCCCGACCCGCTGGAGAACACCGTATGCCGCAACGATGGCCCGACCGACTATGGGTGGTGCGCCACGGCCAGAGCGCGGGCAACGTCGCGCGCGACGCGGCGCAGGGCGCGGGCGGCGACCGGATCGAGCTGCACGGCCGCGACGTCGACGTGCCGCTCAGCCCGCTGGGAGAGGATCAGGCGCGCGCGCTCGGCCGGTGGTTCGCGGACAAGAACGACGACGAGCGTCCCGATGTCATCCTGTGCTCGCCCTATATGCGCGCGCGTCAGACCGCGACGCTGTTCCGGGAGGCGGGCGGGGCCGCGGCGGACGAGCCGATCTGTTCGGACGAGCGGCTGCGCGAGAAGGAGTTCGGTATCCTCGACGGGCTGACCACGCAAGGCGTCGCGCGGCTGCAGGCGGACCAGGCCGAGTTCCGCCGGCTGCTCGGCAAGTTCTACCACCGCCCGCCCGGCGGCGAGAGCTGGTGCGACGTGATCTTTCGGCTACGGTCGCTGATGGACACCGTGTCGCTGCACTATGCCGGACAACGGGTGATCGTCTTCGCGCATCAAGTCGTGGTACTGTGCCTGCGATACATCGTCGAGAATTTGAGCGAAGAGGAGATCCTGGCGATCGACCGCGAGGGCGATGTCGCGAACTGTGGCGTGACCGAGTACCGGTTCGATCCCGACGCGGGCAAGGCGGGCGCCCTGGTGTTGCACGCCTACAACCAGGTCGCGCCGGTCGCGGACGAGGCGGTGCCCGTGTCCGACGCGCCCGACCGGACGACGGCGGCGCGCGGATGACCGCGCTCGACCTGCGGTGGCGGAGCGACCATCCGCTGCCGACGTCGGAGGGCGCGAGCAAGAACCAACGTGGGCAGGTGCTGCTGGTCGGCGGCTCGGTCATGGTCCCGGGCGCGTTGCAACTGACCGGCGAGGCGGCGCTCCGGGCCGGGGCGGGCAAACTGCAGGTCGCGACCGTCGCGGCGGCGGCGCTGCCGCTGGGCATCGCCATGCCCGAGATCGCGACGATCGCGCTCCCGACAGGCGACGACGGGGAGATCGCCGGGTCGGCGGCGGATGCGATCATCGGCGCGATCGACCGCTGCGACACGCTGATCCTGGGGCCGGGCATGGGCACGAGCGACGCGGTGCCGGGGCTGGTCGCGGCGCTGGTCGGGGCCCACGACGGGCAGGTGCTCCTCCCTGATGT
>CAXTRJ010000250.1:0-4202 GCA_964246585.1 uncultured Sphingomonas sp.
CCCGGTGCGCATCAGCATCGACGAGAACCAGCCCGACGCCGAGCGGCTCGGCTGGGCGGTGGTGGGGTTGGGCGACTTCGCCACCAACGAGATAATCCCCGCCTTTGACGATTCGGCGATGGCGAAGCTGACCGGCTTCGTCTCGGGCGACCCGGCCAAGCGCGCCGAGTACGGTCGGCGGCACGGCGTGACCAACCTCTACGGCTACGACGATTTCGACCGCATCGCGCGGGCGCCGGACATCGACGTGGTCTACATCGTGCTGCCCAACTCGCTTCACGCCGAGTACGCCATCCGCGCCCTAGAAGCGGGCAAGCACGTGTTCTGCGAAAAGCCCATGGCGCTGAGCGTCGCCGAATGCGAACGCATGATCGCCGCCGCCAACAAGGCGGGCAAGCAGCTCGGCATCGCCTATCGCGCGCATTTCGAGCCGCATAATCTGGAAGCGGAGAAGCAGCTGCGCGCCGGGCGGATCGGCCAGTTGCGCCACTTCACCAGCGAACATGGCCGCATCCTCGACCCGTCAAAGCCGTCCGACCAGTGGCGCACCGACAAGAGGTTGGCCGGCGGCGGATCGCTGTACGACATCGGCATCTACGCGCTCAACGCCGCCTGCTGGTTCGCCGGGGCCGACCCGGTGGCGGTCAGCGCGGAAATCAGCAACCCGCCGGGCGACCCGCGCTTCGCGTCGGTCGAGGACATCGTGTCGTGGCGGATGCGCTTCCCCGACGGCACCGTCGCGACGCTGATGTCGGGCTACAGCTTCGAGAACGTCAAGCGCTACCAGTTCTTCGGCAGCAAGGGGACGATGAAGCTCGACGGCGCCACCGACTATTACGACAATGCGATGATCATCGAGACGGAGGCGGGCAAGGAGGAGCTCAGCCCCGGTCAGGCGAGCGAGCAGTTCGCCGGCGAGATCGACGGCTTCTGCGAGGCGATCCGTGCCAACCGCGCGCACAAGACACCGGCGACTATGGGCCTGCGCGACGTGCGCATCATGCAGGCGATCTACCGCTCGGCGGCGGGGGACGGGCGTCTGGTGCGGCTCTGACAGCGGAGCTTAATGTAAGACGGCTTGCATGCCGGTCATGCGGCGAGGCGTTATTAAGGTCTAGGCGATCTATGGACCAATATCTCGTCCGTTGTTAAAGGCAGCCATGACCGCGCTGATCGGACGTGCCGGAACCTACCTTCGCCAACCAAGCGGCTATAGCGCGTTCTTCCCGACTCCCCTGCCGCCCAACCCGCCGCTTATCATGTCGGACGGGCTCAGCACCGCCCTGTCGAGGCCGATCGCGCTTTGGGACGCCTCGACGGCTCGATAGCGACACTGCCCGAACCCGACCTGTTCCTTTCGATGTTCGTCCGCAACGAAGCGGTCCTATCGAGCCAGATCGAAGGCACTCAGGCATCGTTGAACGACATCATTAAGGCGGAGGCCAAGGTCAACGACAAAGGCAGGCCGGGCGACATCCGCGAAGTGCGAAACTACGTGGCGGCGCTGAACGCGGGCGTCGACATGCTGGACGACCTGCCGATCTCCACTCGGTTGATCACTCAACTCCACGCCGTGTTGATGGATGACGTTCGCGGCCAGCACCAATCGCCGGGCGAGCTTCGCAGTTCGCAGAACTGGATCGGACCCGCGGGTTGCACCTTGTCGAACGCGCTGTTCGTTCCGCCGCCTCCCCAGGAGGTCAATGCGCTGTTGGGTGCGCTGGAGAACATCCTTCATGCGCCTTCACCGATGCCGCCCCTCATCCGGATCGGGCTGATCCACTCACAATTCGAGACGATCCACCCGTTCCTCGACGGAAACGGCCGCGTCGGACGGCTGATCATCGCGCTCTTCCTGGTCGAACAAACGATTCTCGAGCGGCCCGTCCTTTACCTCTCTTATTATTTCAAGCAGCATCGCAGCGAGTATTATCGTCGTCTGCAAGCGGTAAGGGACGAAGGCGACTGGGAAAGCTGGCTGACGTTTTTCCTGGAGGGCGTCGCCACCGTGTCGAACCTCGCTGCGGAAACCGCAAAGAAGGTTCTTCGACTTCGGGAAAGCGATCGAAACGCCATCATCACCCGGTTCGAACGATCCGCCGCCGTACCGTTACGTGTCCTCGATTCGCTGTATCGTCTTCCCACCGTCACCCCGACTGGTCTCTCGCAGGAATTCTCCGTCTCTTACCCGACCGCCAACGCGATCGTCACAGGACTGGAGGAGCTGGGCATCCTGCGCGAAGTGACCGGCCAGCAACGTAACCGTGGCTACGTGTACGAGCGATACACCGAGTTGTTCACTGCCCTTTAAATTCGCTCAGGCCGCGCGTTTCTCAAGCGCGTGGGCGGCCTCGGCCATCAGGGTGGCGATGATGTCGGCGAGCGGCTCTTCCCTGGTCACCATGCCGACCGATTGGCCGGCCATCACCGAGCCGTGCTCGACGTCGCCGTCGACCACCGCGCGGCGGAGCGCGCCGGCCCAGTAATGCTCGATCTGCAGCTGCGCCTCGGCCATCGCGACGCGGCCCTCGTCGAGGTGGCCGGCGACCTCGCGCTGCTTGGCGGTGAACAGCTCGCCCCCGGCGTTCTTGAGCGCGCGGACGGGGATGACGGGGAGGCGCGGGTCGAGCTGGACACTCGCCACCGCGTCGCGGGCGGAGGCGCGAATGAAGGCGCGCTTGAAATTGGCGTGGGCGATCGATTCGGTGGCACAGACGAAGCGGGTGCCGAGCTGGACCCCGGCGGCGCCCATGTCGAGATAGCCGGCGATCGCCTCGCCTCGGCCGATGCCGCCGGCGACGAACACGGGCAGCTGGTCGGCGATCTCGGGCAGCATCTCCTGCGCCAGGACGCTGGTCGAGACCGGGCCGATATGGCCGCCCGCCTCCATTCCCTCGATCACCAGCGCGTCGACCCCTGAGCGGATCAGCTTCTTGGCCAGGCTGAGCGCGGGGGAAAAGGCGATGACCTTGGCCCCGGTCGCCTTGATCGCCTCGAGCGAACCCTTGGGCGGCAGGCCGCCGGCGAGGACGACGTGGCCGACGCGGTGACGGCCGCAGACCTCGACCAGCTCCATCAGCGCGGGGTGCATGGTGATGAGGTTGACGCCGAACGGCTTGCCCGTCAGCGCCTGTGTCGCGGCGATCTCGCGGTCGAGCAGCTCGGGGGTCATCGCCCCGCAGGCGATCACGCCGAAGCCGCCGGCGTTCGACATGGCGGCGACCAGGTTGCGCTCGCTGACCCACGACATCGCGCCGCACATGATCGCGACCTTGGAGCCGAGAAAGGCGCTCCCTCGCGCCATGCGGCGGTGGAGGCGGTCGACGCCGCTGGCGGTGACGGCGGGATCGGGGCGGACGGGATCGTGGGCTAACGTGTCGGTCATCCGGGGACTGATGCCCGTCCCATAGCTGGCAAGCAACCCGGCCGCGCGGCTAGTCTGGGTCCGGCGCCTCGGCGGCGTTGATCCGGCGGGCGATCTGCTGGACCTTGACGTGGTAGGGCATCGTCGCCGGGCCTTCGTACAGCGCCTTTAGATAGGCCGCGTCGAACGTGGTCAGCCCGGCAGGGGCGGTGGCGCCGCCCGCGAACAGGCTCAGGATCGTCGCGCGGTCCTCGCCGACGGCGTCGCGCGTCTGCGCCAGGGTGCGCATCGCGGCATAGTCGGCGATCTGGGTCAGCGTCTTGCCGATCAGCGCCGCCCGGTCGAGCAGCAGCAGCGAGCCGACGATGTCGCGCCGGGTCGGCAGACCGAGGATCGAGGCGTTGTCGACGAACAGCGTGCCGCCGATCAGCCGGTTGCCGTCGCGGCTGCGCAACTCGGTCACGTTCCAGGCGCGCGCCGGACCCTTCTGCGCCAGGAGCAGGCGCCGCTCGGCGTCGGTCAGCGAGCGCGTCAGCCGCTGTCCGGTGCGGTCGTCCTCGTCCAGGATCGCCTTGCCGCTTTCGACGATCAGCACCGTCGCGTTGGCGCGGCAGCCTTCGCCGGCGACCGGGATGCCGGCCCGCGCCGCGGTCGTCCTGATACGGCGCACGACCAGCGCGTTGTACGCCGGCGGCAGGCCGAGGGCGTCGGGGCAGACCGGCTCCTCGAAGCGCGCGACCTGCTGATCGGATCGCTTGGCGATGGCGCGGGTCAGCCGGCGCACGGCCTGTTCGGGCGGCAGGGCCCCGGCGGTGACGACGATGTCGCCGGCCTGCGG
>CAXTRJ010000251.1:0-4178 GCA_964246585.1 uncultured Sphingomonas sp.
GTTCGTCACCGGCGTCTTCGTCACCGGGACGATCGCCGCGCTGGTCACGCCGCTGATCCTGCGCCTCGCCCCCGTCCCCGCCGAGGCGGCCCGATCGCTGCGCGCGGCGCTGGTCGGCGCGACCCCGGTCGCCCCGCCGCCGAGCCTGCCTGAGTTCTTCAGCACGCTGGTGCCAACGAATGTCTTCGCCGCCGCCACCAACAACGCGTTCCTGTCACTGATCATCTTCACCCTCGCCTTCGCCTTCGCCGTCACGCGCATCGACGCGGAGGGACGCGGGCGGATCGTCGGGCTGTTCGCCGCGATCCGCGACGCGATGCTGGTGCTGGTCGGCTGGGTGCTGGTGCTCGCCCCCATCGGCGTATTCGCGCTGGCGCTGGTCGTCGGCGCGCGGGCGGGCGGCGCGGCGTTCGGCGCGCTGCTCCACTACATCCTGGTGGTCGCCAGCATCGGCGTCGTCGTCATCGCGCTGTCCTATGTCCTGGCGCTTGTCGGCGGGCGGGTTAGCCCCGCGCGATTCGCCCGGGCGATCGCGCCGGCGCAGGCGGTGGCGGCGAGCACCCAGTCCTCGCTCGCGACGCTCCCCACGATGCTCGCCGCCGCCGAGGCGCTGCGCATCCCGACCGCCGTGTCGGGGGTGACGCTGCCCGTCGGCGTGGCGATGTTCCGCGCGACGCAGCCGGCGATGAACGTCGCGGTCGCGGTCTACATCGCCGCCTGGTTCGGCGTGGAGGTTCAGCCGGGCAACCTCGCCGCCGCCGTCGCGGTGGGCGCGCTCACCTCGCTGGGCAGCGTCAGCCTGCCCGCGCAGATCACCTTTTTCGCCTCTATCGCCCCCGTCGCGGTGGCGCTCGGCGTCCCCATCGCGCCGCTCGGCCTGTTGATCGCGGTGGAGACGATCCCCGACATTTTCCGCACGCTGGGCAATGTCAGCATGAACCTTGCCGCCACCGCAACCGTTTCCGCGCGGACGAAGATGGAGGATCAGCCATGAAGTATCGCAAGCTCGGGGGAGGCATGGAAGTCTCCGCGATCGGCATCGGCTGCATGCCGATGATCCGCGGCGGCAATATCACCTATGGCGACGCGAGCGACGACGAGTCGACCCGCGCGATCCACCGCGCGATCGAGCTGGGGATCACCTTTCTCGACACCGCCGAGCTATATGGCCCGTTCACCAACGAGGAACTGGTCGGCGGTGCGATCCGGGGCAAGCGCGACGGCGTCGTCATCGCGACCAAGTTCGCCATGACGTGGAACGGCGCCGAGCGCACCGGGCTTGACGGCAGCCCGGCTAATGCGCGGCGCGCCTGCGAAGGGTCGCTCAAGCGGCTGGGCGTCGAGACGATCGACCTGTTCTACCAGCATCGCGTCGACCCGAACGTCCCGATCGAGGAAACCGTCGGCGGGATGGGTGAGCTTGTCGCGGAGGGCAAGGTCCGCTTCCTCGGCCTGTCGGAAGCCGCCCCCGAGACGATCCGCCGCGCCGCCGCGACGCACCCCATCGCCGCGCTGCAGAGCGAATATTCGCTGTGGGAGCGCGATGTCGAGGGCGAGATTTTGGGCGTCTGCCGCGAGCACGACATCGCCTTCGTGCCGTACAGCCCGCTTGGCCGCGGTTTCCTCGCCGGCGGTATCAGGAGCCTCGACGACCTTGCCGCCGACGACTGGCGACGGCAGGACCCGCGCTACTCGGCCGAGAACATGCCCGCCAACCTCGCCATCGTCGACGCGGTCGCGGGCGTCGCGGCGAGGCACGGCGTGTCGAACGCCCGGGTCGCGCTCGCCTGGCTGCTGGCGCAAGGCGACGACATCATCCCCATTCCCGGGGTCAAGCGCCGCCAGACGCTGGAGGACAGCGCCGGCGCGCCTGATGTCCAGCTCACCGCCGACGACCTGACGACGCTCGACGCGGCCGCGCCGCGCGGGCGGACGGCGGGTCCGCGCTACGGCGAAGGGGGCATGAAGATGGTGCGGATATGAGCGGCGAGCGTCACCACGCCATCGTCACCCCCACCACCATGGGTCGCCTCCCAAGGCATCGTCACCCCAGCGTAGGCTGGGATCGCTGCGAGAGTAGGCTCGCCCTAGCTCGCGAGAGATGCCAGCCTTAGCTGGCATGACGGAATCGGGTTGACGACGGGCTCGCGTTCAGCCCGTCATCGGCGCGGACGCGTCCTCAAACCGGTCGCCGGTTACACCTCCGCCAGATACCGCGCCAAGTCGTCGCTCCCGCCGATGCGTTCACCCCCGATAAACACCTGCGGCGTCGTCTCGACACCGTGCTCCGACTCGAACGCGCCCATCTCGGCGCGCGAAGCAAGGATGTGCTCCTCGACCTTGTAGCCAGCTTCCTCAAGCAACGCCTTCGCCTTCAGCCCATAGGGGCAGGTGTGCTCGGGCAGTACCATCCGGTACAGGGTCGCGCTGCGTTCGTCCGCCATGCTGGTTCCTTCGTCGCCCCGGCGCCGGTCGCGCCACCGGACAAAGCGCCGGGACCGGGCGAAACGTTCCGTCCTACCCCGCCGCCAGCGGCGCGAAGCGGGCCACCTGGCGCCCGACCAGGCGCAACTGGTCGACGACGGCCGCGTCGGTCGCGCCGCCCTCGTCGTCGAACTTCGTCAATTGCGTGTTGATCGCCGCGGCGAACGGCGTCGGCCAGCCCCTGAGCGCGTGGACGATCGAGCGCAGCGCGGCGATGGTCGACCCCGTCGCCTGCCAGCCATAAGCGGTGGCGATCAGCCCGACCGGCATGTCGGCGAGATACGGCCGGGCGTCGCGCGCGGTTTCCTCCAGCAGGTCGAGCGCGTTCTTGACCACGCCCGAGATGCTGCCGTGATAGCCGGGACTGGCGATGATGATCGCCGACGCGCCGCGCACCGCGTCGACGAACGCGCGCTCGTCGTCGCTGCGGCCGCTCGCGCGCGGATCGTACAGCGGCAGCCGCGCCATGTCGGCGCCGCCGAACATCCGCGTGCGAAACCCCTCGCCCCCCGCCGCGTCGAGCGCGATGCGAAGCGCCCGTTCGGTCGACGACACGCTGCCGATGGTGCCGCCGATGCCGACGACGAGCGGTCGATCGCCCACGCTGATGCCCTCCCCGAACCGAGCCCGCCCCTTGCGGGCAAGTGGGGCTCGGCGGCAAGCGGCGAGTTGCCCGTGCGCGGCGGCAACCGCCAATCGGCGGCGGCTTGCCCCAACTGTCCTAGCAGGATAATACAGCCCCCACGACATGGCACGCATCGACACCCACCCCGTATCGCTCGGCTACCGACGCATCCTCGACGAAGACGTCGCGGCAACCCCGCTCCGCCCCGAACCGGTCAGCGAGTGGGAATGGGACGGCGGCGGCTCCGATAGCGGCGACGGGGGCCCGCCGCCCCCGCCCGGCCGGCCTTGGCGTCGCTGGATCGTGCGCGGGTTGGCGGTGGCGCTGGTGCTGTTCCTCGCGGCGGTCGCCTGGCTGGCGGTCACCGCGCCCTTGTCGAAATCGCTCGAGCCGCTGACCGCGCCGTCGATCACGCTGACCGCCGCCGACGGCACCCCGATCGCCCGGCGGGGCGCGATCATCGGCGCGCCCGTCGACGCCGCGGAGCTGCCGCCCCATGTTCGCGAGGCGTTCATGGCGATTGAGGATCGCCGCTTCTATCGCCATTGGGGCATCGACCCGCGCGGTATCGCCCGCGCCGCCTGGTCCAACGTCGGCGCCGGCGGCGTGCGCCAGGGCGGCAGCACGATCACGCAGCAGCTGGCCAAGAACGCGTTCCTCGATTCCGACCGCACCGCCGCGCGCAAACTGCGCGAGGTGATGATCGCCTTCTGGCTGGAGGCGTGGCTGACCAAGGACGAGATCCTGTCGCGCTACCTGTCCAACGTCTATTTCGGCGACAACGTCTATGGCATGACGGCGGCGGCCAAGCATTATTTCGGTCGCACCCCGGCCAGGCTCAACATCGGCCAGGCGGCGATGCTGGCGGGACTAGTCAAGGCGCCGTCGCGGCTCGCCCCGACCAGCAACCTGAAGGGCGCGCGGGCGCGGCAGAAGCTGGTCGTCGGCGCGATGGTCGACGCCGGTTTCCTGACGGAGCGCGAGGCCGCCCGCGTTCAGCCGCAACGCGTGCTGCGCACCCGCCCGGCGCAACTGCCCGCCGGCACCTATTTCGCCGACTGGGTGCTCC
>CAXTRJ010000252.1:0-4175 GCA_964246585.1 uncultured Sphingomonas sp.
AGCAGTTGCTGAAACTGTTCGAGGTCGTCGGGCTGGTCGACCCTTGGGTCTCGGCGCAACGCCGCCGCCTGTCCGCGATCCTGTTCGGATGACCGCGCCCTCCGACACGCGTCCGACCACCCGGCTGTCGATCTTCCCGCTGCCGGGCGCGATCCTGTTCCCGGGTATGCACCTGCCGCTGCACCTGTTCGAGCCGCGCTACACCGCGATGATCTCCGACGCGATGGCGCGCGACCGGCGGATCGGCATGATCCAGCCCCGCCCCGAGCTTACCAGCCCCGAGTCCGCCCGCGGCGACGCCGAGCGCCCCGCGCTGTTTGACCTGGGCTGCGTCGGCCGCATCGCCGAGGTCGAGGCGATGGACGACGGCCGTTACAACGTCATCCTGGAGGGCACCTCGCTGTTCCGCGTCGTCCGCGAGCTCGACGTGGCGACCTTGTTCCGCCAGGTCGAGGCGGAATTGCTCCCCGTCGGCGCCGACGAGACGCTGTCGCTTGGCGATCGCTCCTCGCTGGAGATGGAGTCGCGACGCTTCGCGGAATCGCAAGGATACGCGGTCGACTGGGAGGCGGTGACCCGGCTCGACGACCAGGCGCTGGTCAACGGCATCGCCCAGATCGCCCCCTTTGACGCCGCCGCCAAGCAGGCGCTGCTGGAGGCGACGACGCTGGCCGACCGCGCCGACCTGATCGTGCAACTGATGCAATTCTTCGGCCGCCACGACGGCGACGAGCGAGTGACGCTGCAGTGAGGGCCGGGCAGTGAGGGTTGGGCGGTGATCGATCCATGGCTGCTCGAACGCCTGGTCTGCCCGGCGACGCGCACCCCGCTGCGCTACGACGAGGCCGCGCGGGAACTGGTGTCGAAGGCGGCCGGCCTCGCCTATCCGGTGCGCGACGGCGTGCCGGTGATGCTGGTCGATGAGGCGCGGCGGCTGGAGGCCGGGCATGTAGCTGACACGTAGTTTCGGCCATCGTCGAACCGGTATTGGGTCACAACCCTATAATCGGGAGCGACCGGGACTGGTGGTTAGCCCCCGTGCGGCTTTCGGGAACGGCATGGCAGAAAGCTGCCGTTCGGCGAGTGTCAAATCGTTCGGTTTCGACACCGACGCATGACGGCTGTGAAGACGAAAGAAGCCGGGATCGTTTCCAGGCGGTCAGCTACCCTCAGCCCCCCTGACCAAATGATTTTTGGACAGTAACGCCGCCTCGAAGGCTTGCTGAAGCACCGAAATGGATTGCGGAGTAGCGGCATTGAGCGCTCCGGCGAATACCATCCCGGACGGCCGATCGACCGACACGTTCACGAACCACATGCCATTGGAGCCGCCGTGGGAGAGGCTCCCATTCGCGTCTACGCCCCAGCCCAGGGCGTAGCCGTCACCGAAGGGCGGTGTTTGGAGTTTGTTCCACCCCGCCCTCGTCAGCAGCCGTTCCGGCCGGTCGCGATGCGCTTCAAGATAAGCGAGCAGATCGCCTAGCGAGACATGAACCAAGCCTGCGGGCCCGACCACATTCGGCAGGTCCGCAACAGCCAGGTTTGCGTAAGGGTGCAGCTTATTGTCGCGACGGCGCGCGTGACCGATGGGCGCATCGATCTTGCCCGGCGTAGCGGGGGGACCGAAACCGGCGCTCCGCATCTTCAAGGGGGAGAAAAGATGTTCCGTCATCAACGCCTCCCACGACGCGCCCATTGCTTGTTCAAGCATCGAGCCGACCACGATGTAACCGGCGTTGCTGTAGTTCGGCGTGGTGCGAGGGGCCGCTGTCGGAGGCTGCGCGAGCACTAGCCGTGCATAGGCAAGACGTTCGGCGCGCGCGTCCTTCAGGCGGCCGGTCGTGAAGGTGATCGCACCCTTCCGCGCTTCGCGGGGCAGACCGGCATGGTGGCTGAGCAGATCGACCAGGGTGGCTTGCCGGTAGTCGGCTCTGATATCGGGAATGGCCGGCGACAGCAGTTCGCCGACCGTCGTCGTCCAACGCAGGCGACCGGCTTCGACAAGACGCGCCACCAGGGTGGCCGTCATTGACTTGGTGTCGGACCCGGTATGCCAGGCGTCGGTATTCGTGACGCGAGCGGGTGCTTCGAGCGAGCGAAAGCCGTCCACGAGCACGGTTCGGGAGTCTTGCTCGAACGCCCACCCCACGCCAATCGCGGGTGCTTGAGAGAGCCGCAGGAACGAGCCCAGGCGATTGCGCGTCAGGGGACCTGGCGGTAACTTGCTTAGAGCAACAGAATAGAGGTCTCCGCGAAGGATCGTCGCCTTCTGGGTCTCGCCTTCCGAACTGGCGATGGCGTCAATACGATCCTGACCGGTAAGCTTGCCTCGCACCGTAACGCCCAGAGTCGCCAATTCGACGTACATGGCGGGTGCGTTTAACTCGACCTTTGTCGCCTGTGCATCGACGAGGCCGATATCGATCGCGTAAAGTGTCACTTCGCCCTTGGGCGTGATTACGAGCCGAAATCGGTTCACCCGTCCGGCATTGTCTTCGACCATTCCTGACCAAGTGCCGACAAGGGGGTCCGACCCGGATGCAAAGACCCGTCCTGCAATCGAGGCGAACGGCAAGGCGACCAGCCATCGTAACTGGTCCCTCCGCGACAGAGTCATAGGCCTTCGTCCCCGCGATCCACTCAAAGCGGCAGGGTCTAATATCCAAAGACCCACGGCAAGCCGTTTGTGACCCGCTTTTACGCTAACTGCATTCTTCTAGCATTGAGTGTCACAACCGGTCGGTTTTGACACCAGCGCTCCACCCTCGCATTTCCGTAAGTTTCCGCGCACCAGAACCCCGCGTCAGAATGTCTGCTATCGGGAACGCCGATCACCAGCGCGAACGGCTCGACCTGGGCGACTCCGGCCGTTGCTATTTACAAGTTGACGACATAGCTCGTCGCCATGGTCCGCGCTGTCCTTTCGTTCCTGCTCGCCGCGGCGATGCCGAGCGGTGGCGACGCGGACGCGGATGCGCCGGCAAAGGCGAGGGGATCGACGATAGAACGCACCGCGACTGGCGGCTTCGAGGTCAAGCTGGTGCCGATCGGCGCGGCCGATGCCGCGGTCGGCGCCATGTCGATCGACAAGATCTTTCACGGCGATCTCGAGGGCGCCAGTGTCGGGCAGATGCTGGCGGTACGCACCCCGGTGGAGGGATCGGCCGGCTATGTCGCGATGGAGCGGGTCACCGGGACGCTGGCCGGGCGGCGCGGCTCGTTCGCGCTCCAGCATAGCGGCACCATGGACAAGGGCGCGCCGTCGCTGACGATCGGGGTCGTGCCCGATTCCGGTACCGACGGGCTGACAGGGCTGACCGGGACGATGGATATCGTCATCGCGGGCGGCAAGCACGGCTACGTGTTCCGCTACACCCTGCCCGGCTCAGCCGCCGGCTAGATCGGCACCCCTTCCAGCAGCTTCGGCAACGCGCCGCTTTCCCCCCGCGCCTCGGCCATGAAGCGCTCCTTGAGCGGCTCGATCCGCTGCACCGCCGACAGCCCGAAACGGCGGACCGCGCTCGCCGTCTTGCCGGGGATGCCGAATAGCCGCGCCAGCGTGTCGGTCGCCGCCGCCACCATGAACGTGTCGAGGCTGCGCCAGCGCTGATAGCGCGCGAGCAGCTGCGCGTCGCCGAGGTCCAGCCCGACCCGCTTTCCCTCGACCAGCACCTCGACCAGCGCGGCGACGTCGCGGAACCCCAGGTTGAGCCCCTGCCCGGCGATCGGGTGGATGCCGTGGGCGGCGTCGCCGACCAGCGCTAGCCGTTCGGCGGTGATCGACGCGGCATGGTGGAAACCGAGCGGCCAGCTCGCGCGCGGGCTCGCCGCCGACAGGCCCCCAAGAAACCCGCCCATCCGCTTTTCCGCCTCGGCCAGGAACGCGCGGTCGGACAGTTTCAGCATCGCCGCGCCGTGCTCGCCCTTGACCGTCCACACCAGCGCCGAGCGGTGCCCCTGCTCGTCGTCCAAGAGGGGCAGGATGGCGAACGGCCCCGAGGGGTAGAAAATCTCGAACGCGGTCTGGTCGTGCGACCGTTCGTGGTGGAACGCGCCGATCACCGCCGCGTGGTCGTAACGCCACTGCGCCATCGTGATCCCGGCGGCGGCGCGGGTCGGCGAGTTGCGCCCTTCGGCGGCGACCAGCAGCGGCGCGCGCACCACCGCGCCCGTAT
>CAXTRJ010000253.1:0-4167 GCA_964246585.1 uncultured Sphingomonas sp.
GGCGGCATGGACTTCTGATTTCGGACCGGGGCAGCGATGCTGCCCCGGACACGAATCAGAACGGCCGGCGGGCCGGCGGCGACGCCGGCCTACCCCGTCGACGTCAGGCACGGGCTCGCTCGTGCCCGCCTCTACCAAACTACGGAAGGGCCGGGCGGCAACGTCCGGCCCTTTGATTGTTGGAAGGGGCAGGTTATGCTTGCCGCATGGCGACCGTTACACACGACATCCTGCTTACCGCGGAGCAGTTCCTCGAGATCGATTTCGGTCGCGACAAGCGCGCGGAACTCGACAACGGCGTCATCCGAATGATGACCGGCGGTACGCGCGGTCATATGAGAACCGGCCGCAATCTGATGCGCTACCTGGGAGCGGCGTTACGTGGCTCCGGCTGCAGTCCCTACTCGGAGTCCGGGGTCAAGACACATGGCTCTTCCGTTCGCTACCCGGACGTGATGATCGTTTGCGGCGACGACCTGGAGGAGGACGACGCGCTGCTCACCTTCGACAATGCGCGCGTCGTTTTCGAGATTCTGTCCCCGAGCACCGCGGCCAGCGATCGCGGCATCAAGCTTGCCGAGTATCGCGAGGTCGGAACGATCGATACGATCGTCCTCATCGATCCGAGGACGAAGCGGATCATCGTCGCGCAGCGCACCGCCGGCGAGGACTGGTCGGACCACGTGCTCGGACCCGAAGAGGCCTTGTTCCTTCCGTCGGTAGACCTCGTGCTTCCGCAAGCGGAAATCTTCGCGCGCGACTGATCCTGTCCCCCGCGCGTTCCGCCTATCGAAGGAGATCACCCATGAAACTCTACTACGCCCCCGGCGCTTGCAGCCTCGCCGACCATATCGCACTGCACGAGGCGGGCCTCGCCTTCGAGCACGAAAAGGTCGACCTGCGCGCCAAGAAGACCGAGCACGGCGAGGACTTTACCGCGATTAATCCCAAGGGTTATGTCCCGGCGCTGAAGCTCGACAGCGGCGAGATGCTGTCGGAGAACATCGCCATCCTCGACTGGATCACCCACCAGTCGCCGTCGCTGAAGCCCGAGGGCCCGCTCGGCCATACCCACCTGCTCGAAGCGCTCGCCTATATCTCGACCGAGATTCACAAGGGCTTCAAGCCGTTCTTCCAGGGCGGCGGCGACGAGGACAAGAAAAAGGCGGGCGAGACGATCGTCAAGCGCTTCGACTATCTCGCCGGCACGATGACGGGCGATCATGTCGTCGGTGGGCGGCTGAGCGTCGCCGACTTCTACCTGTTCGTGATGCTGCTCTGGGCCGACAAGCACGGCGTCGCGATCCCGGCGCCGCTGAGCGCTTTTCGCGATCGGATCATGGCGCTGGACTCGACGCAAAAGGCGATGAAGCACGAAGGGCTGATATAGGCTCCTCGCGACCGACCGGGATCAGCCGCGCTGGTCCCGGTCGCGGTCGCGTTCCTTCATCGCCTCGATCAGGCGCTTGACCTCCTGGCTGCGGCCGCGCGGCAGGATCAGGATGTCGTCGCCGCTGGCCACCACGATCAGGTCGGACACGCCGACCAGCGCGATCCTGGCCCCGTCGCTGCGGACCAGGCAGTTGCTCGTGTCGATCGCCAGCACCTCGCCGCGCTCGCCGACGCCGTGCGCGTTGCCGCCCTCGTCCGCCTCGCTGATCGCGTACAGCGCGTCCCAGCTGCCCAGGTCGTTCCACCCCATCGCGACCGGCACCACCGCGACCCGCTCGGCCTTTTCCATCACCGCATAGTCGATCGAGTCGGCGGGCGAGGCGGCGAACGCCTCCTCGTCCGGGTAGACGCGCGTGCCCTCGCGCCGCGCCTTCGTCATCGCTTCCTCGGCGGCGGCGAGCATGGCGGGGGCATGGTCGGCGAGGGCTTGCAGGTACATGTCGGCGCGAAACAGGAAGATGCCGCCGTTCCACGCATGGTCGCCCGACGCCAGCATCGCCTCCGCATCCGCCAGCGGCGGCTTCTCGACGAAGCGCGCGACGCGGTGGACGCCGGGGCCGACCTCCTCGCCGACCTGGATCCAGCCATAGCCGGTCTCCGGCGCGTCGGCGGCGATGCCGAACGTCGCCAGCCAGCCATCGGCGACCAGCGGCAGCGCGCGCCCGACCGCGGCGTGGAACGCGTCGATGTCGGCGATGACGTGGTCCGACGGCATCACCAATAACGGCGCCGGCCCGCTCCCTGCGGCGATCGCGGCGAGCGCGATGGCGGGCGCGGTGTTGCGTCCCACCGGCTCCAGGATCAGCGTCCCCGCGCTCGCCGACACCGCATCCAGCTGCTCCTCGACCATGTCGGCATGGCGCGCGTTGGCGACGACGATCGGCGCCGCGAACCGCTCGCCGGCGGTCCGCCTGGCGGTCAGCTGGATCATAGTCTCCGCGGCGGTCAGCGCCAGCATCTGCTTGGGCCGCTCCGGCCGCGACATCGGCCACAGGCGCGTGCCCGACCCACCGGACAGGATCACGGGAACGATCGGCTCTGGCATGATGGCTCTCCTGCGTACCGCGCTTGCCGGCGGCTATCATGGGAATGCGTGAACCGCCGAACCGCTCCCTTCAACCTTTCTTTGCCATTTGCTCCGATACGGAGAACCTGTCGGTAAAGTTTACACGGCCGGCTTCCGGCTCGGCCCATGCGAAGGTGGAACCTGCGATGGTCAGGGTGTTCAAGCACTACGTGCCCAATGCCGTGCTGCTGCTTGGGCTGCTCGACGTCTTGGCGCTGCTGCTGGCGGGCGAGATTGGGTGGGTGATCCGCGCGCGCCAGATCGGCATGGCGGTGGAACCGGTGCACACCCGGTTGCTCCAGCTCGCCTCGTTCGCCGCCGCGCTGGAAGTGGCGATGGTCGCGGTCGGCGTCTACGGCCCGCCGGCGCTGCAATCGATCCGTTTCGCCACCGCCCGGCTGCTGGTCGCGGTGTCGCTGGGCATCATCTTCCTGTCCGTCATCTTCTTTCTGCTGCCGGCGCTCACCTTTTGGCGCTCCAACCTGTTCGTCTCGATGCTGGTGGCGCCGCCGCTGCTGATCATGCTTCGGGTGCTGGTCGGCAAGGCCCTGGGGGGGCAGGCGTTCAAGCGCCGCGTCGTCGTGCTCGGCGCCGGGTCGCGCGCGGCGCGATTGAAGGAACTGGGGCAACGGCCGGGCTCCTCCTTCGTCGTCGTCGGCTATGTCTCGATGAGCGAAACGGGCCGCGTCCTGCCCGAGGCGATCGCGCGCGACGCGATCTGGAATCTGGCGGACCACGTCGTCCTGCTCAATGCTTTTGAGGTCGTGATGGCGTTGGAGGAACGCCGCAACGCCCTGCCGTTGAAGGATCTTCTGCGGATCAAGACCACCGGCGTCCACGTCAACGACTTCTCGACGTTCCTCGAACGCGAGACCGGCCGCATCGACCTGCAATCGGTCAATCCTTCGTGGCTGATCTTTTCGGACGGCTTTTCGTCGGGGCGGATGCTGTCGAGCTGGTCCAAGCGGCTGTTCGATATCGCCGCCAGCCTGTTGCTGCTCGTGCTGGCGCTGCCGCTGATCCTGGCCACCGCCGTCGCGATCAAGCTGGAGAGCAAGGGCGCGGCCTTTTACCGCCAGCGCCGCGTCGGGCTGTACGGCCAGTCGTTCGACATTCTGAAGCTGCGCTCGATGAGGACCGACGCCGAGGTCGCCGGCAAGGCGGTGTGGGCCGAAAAGGACGATCCCCGCATCACCCGCGTCGGCCGCTTCATCCGCAAGGTCCGCATCGACGAGCTGCCGCAATGCTGGAGCGTGCTGAAGGGCGAGATGAGCTTCGTCGGCCCGCGCCCCGAACGCCCGCAATTCGTCGACGATCTCGAACAGCAGCTGCCCTATTACGCCGAGCGCCACATGGTGAAGCCCGGCATCACCGGCTGGGCGCAGATCAATTACCCGTACGGCGCGTCGATCGACGATTCGCGGCACAAGCTCGAATACGATCTCTACTACGCCAAGAACTACTCGCCGTTCCTCGACCTGCTGATCCTGCTTCAGACCATCCGCGTCGTGCTGTGGCCGGAGGGCGCGCGCTGATGGCCGTCGCCGTCGCGCTATGGAGCCACGCGCTGGCCGCGCTGCTGTTCGCCGTGCTGGCGTCGTCGCGGCGTCGACCGGCGCGCGCCGGGTTGCCGCGGCTGACCTTCGCCG
>CAXTRJ010000254.1:0-4146 GCA_964246585.1 uncultured Sphingomonas sp.
TCGCTCGGCTCCGCCGACGCCTGCATGTCGGCGGCGATGTCCTCGACCGAGCGGAACAGCAGGTGGTGGACCGCCTCGGCGAAGCGGCCTTGCGCGGCGAGCGCGTCGGCCTCGCGCAGCCAGGCGCGCACCGGGGCGGCGTCGGGCGCCCACTCTCCCTCATCGGCGTCGACCGCGATCACCGCCGTCTTGCGCCGTCGCGGCAGACGCCATTCGCCGTGCCGCACGCGTTCGACCACCACCCAGACGAGCGCGGCGGCGGCGAGCGCGAGTACGGTCCACAGCAGGATGCGGGCCCAGGGCGCGTCGGGCATGAAGTCGCCGATCCAGCGCAGGAGATCGCCGACGGGTTTCAGCACCTCGGCCAGCAATTCGCGGAAAGCGCGCCACCAGGCCGGCGGCTCGGGCGGCGGCGCGGCGGGGGGCAGGGTGAACTGGACGGACCCGTCTGTGCGAAGCGCGCGGTGGGCGGCCGCGAACCGGTCGGCGGCGTCGGCCGCTTCCTGCGCGTTCGCGCCGCTCATCCGTGCCCCGTCCCCACGAAGGGCGGTGTATCGCAACGCCCGTGCCGCGCAACGGGAAACCACGCTGGACAGCGCCGGGATCACGCGACACGCTGACCGGCCTTTGAACATGGTCAGGGTGGAAGCGTTGGCGGAACGGGAGGAGGTTTCGATCGGCCGCGTCGTCAGCCGCGGCGTCGCGGCGATCGGCGCCGCGCCGTTCGTCGTCCTCTGCATCGGCGTGGTCGTCGGCGGGGCGCCGATCGTCGCGCTGGAGTGGGCGTCCGAGCAGGTAGTGGCGGGGGCCGGCAATGACGACGTAGCGGCGATCGGTGCGACACACCTGCTCGCCTCGCTGGCCACGATCGCGCTGTCGCCGGCGGTGACGACCTATGCCGAGGCGCGCGGCGTCAGGTTGGGCGACGTCCTCGCGGCGGCGGCGCGGGTTCTCCCGTCGTTGCTCGCGCTCGCCGTCGTGCTGGCGCTCGGGATCGGCCTGGGCGCGGTGCTGGTCGTGCCGGGCCTGTTATTGGCGGTGATCTGGGCGGTGGCGGTGCCGGCGCTGGTCGAGGAACGGCGCGGTGTCGGGCACGCCCTGTCGCGCAGCCGGGCGTTGACGGCCGGGAAGCGCTGGTCGGTGCTGGGGCTGCAAGGGCAATTGCTCGTACCGCTTATGATGGCGGCGCTGGTCCCCGACCTGATCGTCGTTCTAGCGCAGGGCGGACGCTGGTTCGAATCTGAAGCGCCGGCGCCGAGTTGGTACTGGCCGCTGACCGGGCTGATCCAGACCCTCGTCCTGGCGTTGGACGGCGCGGTCAGGACGTCGTTGTATGTCGAACTGAGGCGCTGGAAGGACGGCCCGGCGGGCGGCGCGCTGGCCGACATCTTCGCCTGACGGCGGGTGCAACGAAAAAGGGCCGCCCCGAAGGACGGCCCTTTCATGGTCGAGGCGACCGGTCGGCTTAGAAGCGGAACGCCGCCACGGCGCGCACGCTGTGCCAGCGGAAATCCTCATCGCTGCGCTGGAGATCGGTGCCCGTGGTGTTCGGGGCCAGCACGAACGGATTGGTCGCCGCCGCGGTGCCCTGCGACAGACGAACGGAGGACTCGTTGTCCTTGTAGTCGTGGTAGGTGTACTCGAGACCGATCGAGAAGTTGCGACCAAGCTTTTGCTCGAGACCGCCACCGACGACGAAGCCGAGGACTTGGTCGTCGTCGCTGACGGTGGGCGTGTTCATCGTGTTGGACGACGAGTAGCTGTTGGTGATCTTGGCATAGCCGGCGCCGCCGGTGCCGTAGAACAGCGTGTTGTCGAACGCGAGACCGGCGCGCAGGCGAGCCGACGCCTCCCACTCGACTTCGCGGGTCAGCGTGTAGAACGCCGGGGTGGTCGAGAAGGCGGAGACGCTGTCGCGGATCTCGGTCTTGCCGAATTCGCCCATGGCGCCGACGATGAACGGCCCGATCTGGCCATCGAAGCCGACGCGGCCGTAGTAGGAGATGTTGTCCTTGTCGTTTTCGCAGCCGAAATCGGGCGTCGACGCGAGCGCGGCGCCGTTGCAGAAGCCGGGACCAAAGGCGTTGGCACCCGCGGCGGTGGTCACCGTCTCGTTATAGTTGCCATCGAGGTTGCGATCGAAATTGACTCGCGAACCCAGGTCATTGCCCTGCGCGTCGAAGCCGATCGCGCCCCCGACATAGATGCCGGTGAAGGGGTTTTCCTCGACGACGTCCTGCGCGGACGCCGGCGTGGCGAGGATCGCCAGCGACCCGATCGCGATGGCGGCGGTTGACAGGAATGTGCGCATACGTGTGATCCTTGTGTCTGACTTGCTCGGCCGAAACGGCCAACCTTTGTCATTGCTCCATCGCCAATATCGAAACTGGCGCGGTGTTACATTCGGGCAACAGATGGTCTCGGCGTAGGTCGATCCACGGGTGGCACGACCAACACGCCGCATTCATACGGCAGCCCGCGCCGGTGCATGACCGCGTTTGTTGAATAGATCAACAACGCTCGCTCTCGCGCACCTCATCCCGAGGGCGTTTTAGCGCGCGACTGTTGCCCGGTTGCGTCATTCGGACGTTCCGTCATCGCTCGGCAGAGTCTTCACAAACCTTTGAGAGGTCTCGCGAAAACGTCGCCGAGAATCACCCGTTCGGCCGCGGTGGCCGGTGTCGCCCGCGACCAAGCGACTTGACGCGCTGGCGTGTTACCGCCAACGTCCCCGGAGATATTCAGGGTGGACGGATTTATAGTGAATCAGACTGAGCGTAGGATGCTTGACTCGCTCAAGCGTGGACGCGACCAATATGGTGTCGTTGCGGTGAAGGCGGAGTTCGAAGCGGAGGGGACGCGCCCCGACGAGTTTCACCGGCTGCTTGAGGTGGCGCAGCGCGCGGACGTGAAGGTCGCGCTCAAGATCGGTGGATGTGAGGCGGTGTCCGACCTGCTCGCGACCAAGGTGTACGGCGTCGACTACGTCATCGCGCCGATGGTCGAGACGGCCTACGCGCTGACCAAGTTTGTTGAGGCCAAGAACAAGACGCACGGTCCCTACAAGGAGCGTACCGAGTTCTTGTTCAATCTCGAGACCGAGACGACGCTGCAGAACCTGGATGAAATGTTGCCGATCGCCAAGGCGGGGGTCGACGGCATCGTCTTCGGGCGCGTCGATTTCACCTTGTCGCGCGGATTGCCGCGCTCGGCGATCAACGAGCGGGGGATCACCGACGCCGTGCTCCGCGTCGCGCGGGCCTGCGCCGATTCCGACCTGGAGCTGGTCGTCGGCGGTTCGGTGTCGGCCGACGCGGTGGCGGCGCTGCGCGAGATGAGGGCGATCCGGCTGGATCGGTTCGAGACGCGCAAGGTGATCTTCGACGGCTCGGCGGCTGAAGCGCCGTCGATCGAGGCGGGGATCGCCAACGCGGTGGATTTCGAGCTCGACTGGCTGCGCAACAAGCGCGACTATTACCAGCGGATCGCTGGCGAGGACATGGCGCGGATCGAGATGATGGAAGCGCGCGCGATGGCGGCCGACAAGCGTCCGGTCATGGCCGCCTGATCGCAAAGGCAGGATATGACAGCTCTTCGCGCCGCCCTGGCGGCTTCGCCCCAGCCGCGGCCTGGCTGGCGAACGTCGCTCGCGCACGACCTGGACGGGCCGGTGGCGGCATTGCTTCGATCAGTCGCGGCGACGGTGGTCATGCCGCGATTTCGCAAGCTGGCGGACGGCGAGATCCTGGAAAAGTCCCCCGGCGAGGTGGTGACCGTCGCCGATCGGGAATCTGAGGCCCGACTGGGTGAAGGGCTCGACCGGCTGGGCATCGGCGCGCGGGTCGTCGGCGAGGAGGCCTGCGCCGCCGACCCGTCGCTGATGGAGGAACTCGGCCGCGGCCTGGTCTGGATCGTCGACCCGATCGACGGCACCGCCAACTTCGCCGCAGGGCGCGCGCCGTTCGGGCTGATGATCGCGCTGGTCGAGGACGGCGTGACGCAGGCCGGCTGGCTGTACGACCCGGTGTCGCGGCGGATGTGCCACGCGGCGCGTGGCGCGGGCGCCTTTATCGACGGCGTCCCCGTGCGGACCCGGCGAGCCGGGCGGGCGCGGCCGGTCGCGGCGCTGGCGACGCAGTTCATGGG
>CAXTRJ010000255.1:0-4135 GCA_964246585.1 uncultured Sphingomonas sp.
CCGGCGAGAAGGTCGGCCCCCGCGCCGCCGGAGATCGTGTCGGCCCGCTCACCGCCGCGCAGCTGGTCGCCGCCGCCGCCGCCATAGAGGTTGAGCGATCCGGTCGCGACCCCGCCGGCATCGACCCGCATCGCCTCCCCGGCGCGCAGGGTGTTGCCGTTGACCGTGGATAGCCCGCTGGCCAGGTTCTCGTCGCGAAGGGTGACGCCGTAGCTGGTCGCGGCGCCGCCACCGCCACCGAACCGGGCGTCGGCGGCCGGCAACAGCAACAGCGTCTCGACCCCGACCAGGCTGTCTGCGGCGAACGTCAGCCCGGCATAGTGCCCCTGCAAGGCGATCTGGTCGTTGCCCGCGCCGCCGTCGATCCGGTCGCGCGCGTCGAAGGCGGCGCCCAGGTAGAAGCCGTCGTCGCCGCCCAGGCCCGCCAGGATGTTGTCGCCGCCATTGGCGACGATGAGGTTGCCCAGCGCGTTGCCCGTCCCGCGCAGGTCGGCGTCGCCAGTCAGCGTCAACCGCTCGACATGGTCGCCCAGCGTGTGATCGACGCTGGCGATGACCAGGTCATCGCCCTCGCCCTGGCGCTCGACCACGACGTCGCCGGCGTCGTCGACCCGGTAGGTGTCGCCGCCGGCGCCACCCTCCATCCGGTCCGCGCCGGCCCCGCCCGACAGCAGGTCCGCGCCGGCGCCGCCGATGAGCGTCTCGTCGCCCGACCATCCTGTCAGCACGTCGTCGCCGGCCGTGCCGATGAAGTGATAGCGGTCGGGCACGACGATCGTCGCGAGCAACGCCGACACCGCCAGCGTGGCGTCGTCCTCGATGAGATACAGCTGCTCGACGTTCGACAGCATCGTCTCGCCCGGCACGTCGCCGCGCTTGACCGCGAGCTTGCCATCGATGCTGGCGAAGCCGAACCCGAGTTGCGCGCCGAAAAACTCGACGGTATCAATGCCCGTGCCGCCATCAATCGTGTCCCGGCCGGCGGACGCCGCCATATTGTCGTCACCGTCATCGCCGACATAGGCATCGTCGCCCGCCGAGCCGGAAAGCTGGTCGTTTTCGGCTCCGCCCCGGGTATGAGCGCCTTCCGACACGGCGTTGTTGAAATCTTCAGCCGCGTTTCGATAATCGGAAATGTCTTGGAACAGGATGCGCGGCGTCCCGTAAGGAAATAGACCGGTATTGTTCTGATAGATCCAATCCTCAATGCGGCCGTCGACGAACGACAAGCCAGAACCTTCCCAGCTCGTACCATAATATCTAGGGTTCAACTCAAAGTCGTTATATTGAGCGATGCTCTGGTCGGGAATGACGATGGTGTCGCCGGTGGCGTTCAACCGAACCGCCAGATCGCCTTCCATGATAAGCATCAACGGTAACGTACTATCGCCGTTGTCCTGCCGATAGTAGGACTGGTGAACCTCAAAGACGAACGTGACATCGAGGAGAGACACGTCCTCGACCTGGACATCGATGCTGTAGAGTTCCGAAGAG
Organism: uncultured Sphingomonas sp.; assembly: GCA_964246585.1. GTDB lineage: Bacteria > Pseudomonadota > Alphaproteobacteria > Sphingomonadales > Sphingomonadaceae > Sphingomonas. The sequence goes on from CAXTRJ010000255.1 coordinate 1,495, forward strand.
AGGATGGTGTCGTGGCCGTCTCCAGCGCGGAAGTAGACGACGCCGGCATGACCGTTGGTCGGATCGATCACGTCGTTTCCCGGTCCGCCGCGAACCGATCGCGCGGAACCGGCCAGCGATATCCAGTCGTGACCATCGCCGCCATCGATGATGTCGCCGGAAGTGGATTTCCAGTAGTGGAAGTCAGACGACGTTCCGATCAGGTCGCTCCCGCTACCCCCCAACAGCATGTTGGCACCCGCGCCGCCGATCAGCACGTCGTTCCCCGAGCCGCCTCGCAGGTCATCGTCGCCGTCGCCGCCCAGCAGGACCGCGTCGCCATTGGTCCCAGCGATCGAGATCGTGTCGTCGCCCGCGCCGCCGTCGATATGCTTGGGACCGGTGCTGTCGTCGGTGATGGTGTCGGCGAAGCGGGAGCCGATCAGCGCGGTGTGGAAGCCGACCAGGTCGATCTGGCCGTTGGTGTCGAGGTCGTAGATGTAGCCGGCACCATTGGCGTCAATCTCGACGCTCATCCGGTCATGCGCGTCCTTCAAATCGATCGTGTCGCTTGGGCTAGCGCCCTGCCCACCATTGGCGTCTATGGTGAGCACAGTGTCGGCGGCGATCGCGCCGACGATCTTGAGGTAATCGCGACCCGATGTTCCGACGATCCGCTCGATCGCGTGGAGCGCGTCGACGCCGCCGAGCCCGTCCCGGACGCTGATGTTGGCAGGCGTGCTCGACGTCGATCCGGCGACGGTGATCGTGATCGGTTTCGGGGAAGACGCGTAGTCGGCGGCATCATCCTGCCCCGCCGTGCTCGCGGCCGCGTCCGCCTCGTCACCCCAGATTACATCGTTGCCGCCGCCACCGACCAACACGTCGTCGCCGGCACCGCCAACGATCAGATCGTTACCGGCGCCGCCGTTCACGACATCCCGGTCGTCGCCGCCGTCCAGATCATCGGCCCCGTCGCCTCCGTCGATGACATCAACATCGCCCTCGCCCCGGATATAGTCGTCGCCTACGCGACCGTTGAGCGTGTCGTCGCCGGCTCCGCCGTATATCCAGTCGGCGGCCGAGCCACCCTGGACGAAGTCGCTTCCGGTCAGGGCGAAGGTCAGGGTGGTCCGGCCGTCGGTGCGCGTGGAGAAGTCGATGAAATCGTCCGGGTTCGCGGCGGGACCGGTGGGTCCTTCGGTGCGCTCTCCGTCGCCGAACCGGACGATTTCAGCGTAACCGTCGGGTACGTAATCTGTGTTCGCGTCGATGGTGGCCAGTCGCGAATTACCGGCGAAGAAGGCGGCTCCGTAAGATGCTCGTGTGGTGGCGATTCCTAGTTCCGCCGAGACCACCCATTCAGTCCGAACCGTGTCGCCGACATAATCGTAATCGGGCGTGTTTAGAAGCGAATTGGGTCGTGGTGTTGGACCATTCGTCGTTGCCGTATCGTGCGTACCATTGACACCATGCGCGAGTTCGTGAGCGAGCACCACGGCGAAGCTCATCTCGAACAGCTCGCCGAAGCTCGTCATGCCGTAAAGCGTCGCGTCGGGATCGAGCAGCATATAATGGTCGGATAGGACACCCAAGCCGGGGACCGTTTCGCTCTCCCGGACGTAACTCCCGTTGCCTTGCTCGTATCCGATCCTGATCGGGCCTCGAAGTGCTTCAGCCTCAAGCAACGCTCTTGCAGTCGGAGATTTGTCGTAGAGGTAAGAGATGGCTGAAAGTACTTTGGTTTTCTGCAGTTCACTAAAGTCTAAAGGTGGGTACCTATCATCAACAATCCACCTTTTAACTCCCCAAAAGTGAACGCTGGCAAGCACCTCCTCTTTAGTCATTGAAAACTTCCCGCGAAAGCTGAACCGGCCCTAGTGCGCCAAGCATACCAGATGAAATTATCAATCTATAATAGACGTCATTTTCATCTTGATATAGATAGCTGCAAGACTCTTGTCTTGTCATCCCGTTGACTTGACAATAATAATCATTTTCGATTCGATAAGTACCGTCAATGATACCTTCTGCCACCCCCGTGTAAACGTGATGCCATCGACCGTCATCGCGGTAGTAGTCAACTTTCCAACTAGCCGGGCCTTTCGGACCTAGCGGTCTCAGAGCCGCATTTCGCAGCGCCGCCTTCAGCGCCGCTCCACGCAATAGCGTTTTGCCAGGAAAACGCGGAGGCGCTTGGGGCGAGGCTGATCGATCGATCGCCTTGGCGCCCGACTGAGGACGCTGCGCCGCAGACTGGCTCGCCGCGGCGACAAGCAGCAGGATGACTTCGCTCAACATGGCTTCTCCCCTAAGTATGCGAGGGAACACCAAACCGCGCGCCTATGTCAATCGGCGATGGCCAGGCCAGAACGTCACTCACGACGCCAAGGTGAGTGGGCGAAAGCGGGTGTTCGCTCTACATCGTGAGCCGACCAATCCCGCGTCTGTTCGATCTGGGTCGACTCGCTGAAATACTGGGCTGAAAAGCGCGGATAGGCGCGCGGTGCGGCCGTCCACGCGTCGCCTTCGCCGCGCGTCAGCGGCGGGATGATGGGCGTGGGGCGCACGCCCGTCCGTGTCATGGTGACGGGGCGGATGGCGCCGTTTGGTTCGAAGACGAGGCGGTCGATCGCCAGTTCGCGGTGCTCGCCCTTGGTCG
>CAXTRJ010000256.1:0-4104 GCA_964246585.1 uncultured Sphingomonas sp.
GAGGCGGACGCGGCGCTGGCGACGGCGCGCGAGGCGATGATCGCGGCGGGGTTCGCGGTCGATTACGTCGCGCTGGTCGACGCGGCGACGTTGATGCCGGTCACCGAGGCGACGGGCGAGCGTCGCTTGCTGGCCGCGGCGCGGTTGGGGACGACGCGGCTGATCGACAACGTCGCGGTCGCGAGGGAATAATTGACACGGTTAATCGCGTTAACCATTTGGTGAGGCGAATCGCGCCACAACCCGGACCAGGGACAAGGTTTGGGGGCAAGGACGATGGGCAGCAGCCTGAAGGGTGGACAGTTTCTGGTCGAGCGCCGCCGCGTCGACGCGGCGCGCGGCGACATCGCGGCCTATTACGACCTAGGTATGGTCTATTCGACCGGCGCCGCGGGGGTCGTCGTCGACCTGATCGAGGCGCACAAATGGTTCAACTTGGCCGCCGTGTCGGGCCACGAGGCGGCCCAGCATTGCCGCGCCGAGATCGCCGAGGACATGACCGCGCGCGAGATCTCGGTGGCGCAGCGCGCGGCGCGGGATTGGCTGGGCATGACGCAGCGGCGGGCGGCGTAATTCTTATCCTCCCCGAGACCAGCTCGGGGAGGGGGACCATGCGTAGCATGGTGGAGGGGCCGGTGCGGGACTGGGGTTCGCTCATCGCCCCACCACCATCTGGCCGCGCCGGACGGTCCCCCTCCCCGAGACGAGCTCGGGGAGGATTTTAGGCTTTCTTGGCCGCCGCCTTCTTCGCTGGCGGCTTCTTGACCGCTTTCTTCTTGCCCTTAGTCGCCGGCGCGGCCGCCGCGCGGGCGTCGATCAGCGACGCGGCTTCCTCCAGCGTCAGCTGGTCGGGGGTGATCGACTTGGGCAAGGTCGCGTTGGTCTCGCCGTCGGTGACGTAGGGGCCGTAGCGGCCCTCCATCAGCTTCAGCTCCAGCTCGGTGCGCGGGTGCGCGCCGAGGATCTTGAGCGGGGCCGCCGCGCCGCGTTGCGGGCGGCCGCCGCCCGCCGCCGCCTCGGCCAGCTTGACGACCGCTGTGTTCATCCCCGTATCGAACACGTCGGCGGTCGACTGCAGCCGGGCGTATTTGCCGGCATGGGCGAGGTAGGGGCCGTAGCGCCCGATGGACGCCGTGATCGCCTCGCCCGATTCGGGATGCGCGCCGATCGTGCGCGGCAAGCTGAGCAGCTTCAGCGCCCATTCGAGGTCGAGCTCGGGCACGTCCTTCGGGATCGAGGCGCGCTTGGCCTCCTTACCTTCACCCAGCTGGATGTACGGGCCGAACCGTCCCGACTTGCGCTCGACCGGCAGACCCGTGTCGGGATCCTGGCCGAGCGTTTCCGGCGTGGCGTCGGCGTCCGCCTCGCCGCCGCCTTGGGCGAAGCGACGGGTGTATTTGCACTCGGGATAGTTGGAGCAGGCGACGAACACGCCGAACTTGCCGCCGCGAAGCGACAGCTGGCCGGCGCCGCAATTGGGGCATAGCCGCGCGTCGCCGCCATCGGCCTTGGCGGGAAATAGATAGGGCGCCAGGAACTGGTCGAGCGCGGCGGTGATCGCCGAGGGCTGCTGTTCCATCACCTCCGTCGTGCGCGGCTTGAAGTCGCGCCAGAAGGCGTCGAGCACCGCCTGCCACTCGGCGCGGCCGCCCGACACCTCGTCGAGCTCGTCCTCCAGCCCGGCGGTGAAGTCGTAGCCGACATATTTCTCGAAGAAGCGTTCGAGGAACGCGGTCACCAGCCGGCCGCTCTCCTCGGCGAAGAAGCGGTTCTTCTCCAGCCGGACATAGGCGCGGTCCTTCAGCGTCTTGATAATCGACGCGTAGGTCGAGGGACGGCCGATGCCGAGTTCCTCCATCCCCTTGACGAGGCTCGCTTCGGAGAAGCGCGGCGGCGGCTGGGTGAAATGCTGCTCGGCGTCGACGGACTTCTTCGCCGGGGCGTCCCCCTCGCGCATCCGGGGCAGGCGGCGGGCGTCCTCGTCGGCCGAGTCGTCGGAACCCTCCTCGTACAAGGCGAGGTAACCGGGGAAGAGGACGACCTGCCCGGTCGCGCGCAGCACGTGTCGGCCGGTACCGTCAGCCAGCTCCACGGTGGTGCGCTCCATCCGCGCCGACGCCATCTGGCTGGCGAGCGCGCGCTTGAAGACCAAGTCGTAGAGGCGGGCGTGATCGCCGCCGCCCACCTTGTCCTTGCCGAAATCGGTCGGCCGGATCGCCTCATGGGCTTCCTGCGCGTTCTTGGCCTTGGTCTGGTACTGGCGTGGTTTGTCGGGGACATAGCCCGCGTCGTAGCGGTCGGCGATCGCCTTGCGCGCCGCCGAGATCGCCGAGCCGTCCATCTGGACGCCGTCGGTGCGCATATAGGTGATCGCGCCGTCCTCGTATAATCCTTGCGCGATCCGCATCGTGTGGTCGGCGGAGAAGCCGAGCTTGCGCGCCGCTTCCTGCTGCAGCGTCGAGGTGGTGAAGGGCGGCGGCGGGTTGCGCGTCGCCGGCTTGGTTTCGACCGACTGGACGCTGAAACGCCCGGCCTCGACCGCCGCCTTCGCCCGCAGCGCGTCGCCTTCGTCGCCGATCGAGAGGCGGTCGAGCTTCCTGCCGTCCCACATCGTCAGCCGGGCGGTGAAGGGCGTCCCGTCTTGCTCCAGGTCGGCGGTCACCGACCAATATTCCTGGGCGCGGAACGCCTCGATCTCGCGCTCGCGCTCGACGATGAGGCGCAGGCTCACCGACTGGACGCGACCAGCCGATTTCGCGCCGGGCAGCTTGCGCCATAGCACCGGCGACAGCGTGAAGCCGACGAGATAGTCGAGCGCGCGCCGGGCCCGGTAGGCGTCGATCAGGTCGTCGTCGAGCTCGCGCGGATGCTTCATCGCCTCGGTCACCGTCGCCTTGGTGATCGCGTTGAAGGTGACCCGCTCGACCTCTTTCGGCAGCGCCTTGCGCGCGCGCAGCACCTCGCGGACGTGCCAGGAGATCGCCTCGCCCTCGCGGTCGGGGTCGGTCGCCAGGATCAGCCGATCGGCCTTTTTCGCCTCGTCGGTGATCGCTTTGAGCTGCTTCGACTTGTCGGCGTAGTTCTCCCACTCCATCGCGAAGCCGTCATCGGGATCGACCGAGCCGTCCTTCGCCGGCAAGTCGCGGACATGGCCGTAGGAGGCGAGGACGCGGTAGTCCGCCCCCAGGTATTTCTCGATGGTCTTGGCCTTGGCGGGTGATTCGACGATGACGAGCTGCATGGGCGGTTTCGCGGTCCTTCACGTGTACGCGCGAGGATGGGGAGCGCGGTGGGGAGGCGTCAAGCGGGCGCGAAGTTGAAGAACTTGAATCGCTGGCATTGTTTTGCTCTCGTTCCGCTCCGGTCCAGCGTCGTCCTGACAGGAAGGCCGCTTGTAGGACAGCGGCGACGGCCGGTTCAGCGCGGGCGGGACGCCTCGCCCCCGGTCCGCGCGACGATCGCCCCGATCGCGATCAGCAGGACGCCCGACGCGAGGAACAGCCAGTCCCAGGCCGATAGCCCGAGCCGCTCGATCACATGGTGCAGCCCGAGCAGGTGATGGTCGATCAGTCCCTCGACCAGGTTGAAGACGCCCCAGCCGGCCAGCATCGAACCCGCCAGGACGCGGGCGGGCGGCGACGCGCCCTCTCGCATCGTCAGCGCGCGCCACAGCGTGACGATCCCGGCCAGCGTCGCCGCCCAGACGGCGATGTGGAAGACGCCGTCCCAGACCATGTTGGCGCGCATGTTCGCCATCGTGTCGAGCGGCAGCCGGGCGGACAGCATCGCGTGCACCTGAAAGATCTGATGGAGCAGGATGCCGTCGACGAACCCGCCCATGCCGATGCCGAGCAGCAGCCCCGCGACCTTGACCCGCTTGGTCTTCACATTCGCGTCGTTCAGCATAGGCTTACCCGTCCTCCCGCGTGGCGCTCCAACCGGCCGGCCAGCTCCAGTTCCAACAGCACCAGCTGGACTGCGGCGGGGGCGTGGCCCGACTGGCGGATCAGCTCGTCGGTCGCCACCGCCACCGGGCCGAGCAGCGCGGTCACGTCGCGCCGCGCCGCGTCGCTGGCGTCGTCGGACGGCGCGGCGCCGAAACCG
>CAXTRJ010000257.1:0-3984 GCA_964246585.1 uncultured Sphingomonas sp.
CGACCGCACCGTGTCGCGCCCGCTTGAACGGCTCGCCTTTCGCGCGCGCTTCGACCTCGCGCTGACGCTGGCGCGCGGCGGCGGGCGGCTCGCCATGACGCGCCAGCCGATCGCGATCGACCACACGCCGCTGCGCATCCAGGGACTGGTGGGCGCGAGCCTGTACCGCTCGGCCCGCGCCGCCGGCGTCCCGGCCAAGGCGGTCGAAAGCTACATCAAGGCGCTCGCCACCCGCCTGTCGCTCGGCCGCGACGTGGGGGCCGACGACGGCTTCGACATGATCATCGAACAGGCTCGCGCCGCCACCGGCGAGGTCCGCACCGGCGCCTTGGTCTTCGCCGGGCTCGATCGCGGTTCGCGCAAGACGCAGCTGGTGCGCTTCAACGCCGAGGGCGCGACGGCGCGCGGCGACCAGTGGTTCGACGCCAAGGGCGAAACCCAGCGGCGCGGCGTCATGGGGCAGCCCGTCGCCGGCCGCGTCACCTCCAATTTCGGCCTGCGCGTCCACCCGCTGCTGCGCTTCACCCGGATGCACAAGGGCATCGACATCGCCGCGCCCCACGGCACGCCGATCCACGCCGCGATCGACGGCGTCGTCCAGTTCGCCGGGCGCAACGCCGGCTATGGCAATTTCGTCAAGCTCGGGCATTCGGGCGGGCTCGCCAGCGGCTATGGCCATATGAGCCGGATCGCCGTCCGCCCGGGCGCCCGCGTGTCGCGCGGCGAGGTGATCGGCTATGTCGGGTCGACCGGCATGTCGACCGGGCCGCACCTCCACTGGGAGGTGTGGCGGAACGGCCAGGCGGTGAACCCCCGGTCGATCTCGTTCGACCAGGTCGCGCAACTCTCGGGCGAGAAGCTGCGCGCGTTCAAGGCGCGGGTGGCGGCCCTGCTGGCGGTGAAGGCGGGGCGGTAAGGCCCGTCGCGCCGGATCGTTACCGCCCCTGCGCGCGCCAGCGCTGGATCGTGCGGCCGATGATCTGCTCCTCGCCCCCCACGTCGCGCCATAGTTGCGAGAAGAGCGGGTCGCTCGACGCCGGGCGCTTGTGCTCCTCCAGTCCGTCGAACTGGACGCGGATCGGGATGGCGACGCCCTCGCCGCAGATGATGCACTCGCGGTTCCTGAGCGCCGGGATCGAATCGAGGAAACCCCGCGCGCCCTCGGGCATCGCCGCGCGGACGAACGCCTGATCGCGGTCGTTGTTGAGCCGCATCGCGATGATCGTGCCGCACTGCGACAGCACGCCCTCGGCCAGGTCCGACGGCCGCTGCGTGATCAGGCCGAGCGAGACGCCGTACTTGCGCCCCTCCTTGGCGATGCGCCCCAGGATGCGGCCGACCGACGACGACGAGTCGCGATCGGACGGGATGTAGCGGTGCGCCTCCTCGCAGACGAGCAGGATCGGGCGGCGCGGCTCGTTGCGCGACCAGATGGCGAAGTCGAACACCATCCGGCTAAGCACCGCGACGACGACCGACGTGATCTCCGACGGCACCCCCGACACGTCGATGATCGAGATCGGCTTGCCCTCGCCCGGCAGGCGGAAGATGCGCTGGATGAAGTTCGGCATGGTGTCGGCGACGAGCATGCCGGAGAACATGAAGCCGTAGCGCGGGTCGGCCTTGACCTCCTCGATCTTGGTTTTCAGGCGCAGGTACGGCGCGGTGTCGCCCGCGCGGTCCATCTTGCCCATTTCCAGCCCGATCAGGTTGCACAGGTCGGACAGGAGGTACGGCACCGGCGCATCGACCGTCAGCTTGCCGATCTCCTGGCCCAACCGCCCCTTGCTGCGCGCGGCGAGCAGGCATTTGGCGAGGATGTCGGCGTCGATCTGCCGCTCGGAGCCCGAGGTGGTCAGGAACACCTCGCAATGCTCCTCGAAGTTCATCAGCCAATAGGGCAGCTGCAAGTTCGACACGTCGAACAGCGCGCCGTTGGTCTTGAACGCGGCGGAATATTCGCCGTGCGGGTCGATCATCACGATGTGGCCCTGCGGCGCCAGCTCGCAGATCTTGTGCAGGATCAGCGCGGCGCTGGTCGACTTGCCGGTGCCGGTGGAGCCGAGCAGCGCGAAATGCTTGCCCAGCATCGCGTCGACATACAGCGCGGCGCGGATGTCCTTGGTCGGGTAGACGGTGCCGATCTCGATGTGGGCGCGGTCGTCGGCGGCGTAGATCTGCTTCAGGTCGGCGGTGGTCAGCGGATAGACCTCGCAACCCGGCGTCGGATAGCGCGTCACGCCGCGGCGGAAATGGTACAGCTTGCCGGTCAGCCGCTCCTCGTCGCCCTCGCCGAGAAAATCGACGGAGGCGATCACGCGGTCGCCGTGCCCGTCGGCGAGCTTCATCGACCGGACATTGGCGATCAGCCAGCTCGCCCCGACGCGCATCTTGATCTGGGTGCCGACCTGGCCGGCCCCGGCGACGACCGGGTCGGGATGCGCGGCGAGCAGGTCGAGCGCCGCCATGTCGAGCATCACCCGGCTGCCGCTGCCGGCGATCTCGTACACCGTCCCCAGCATCGTCGCGGCGGGCGCGGCGGCGGCCGGCTTTGGTTGAAACGTGCTGGCGTGCGGCATCTCGGTCATGACGGCCCTTCGTCGAGTCACTCGCGGCCATGGCGGTCGAGCGGTAAAGATTGCGTGTCGCGGGCGTCCGATCGGACGGTCGCGCCCGCCCCCGCTCACGCCGCTGTCAGGCTCTCGCGGACGCGGGCGAGCGCGGCGGCCTCGGGTCGCTCCTCGCCCATCAGCGCAAAGGCGCCGGTGAGGGCGAAGGCGCAGTGGCCGTGGACGGTGGCGACCAGCGACCGCGCCAGCGCCCCGACGCGCGCATCTGGCTCGGCGCCCAGCGCGCGGGCGATCTCGCGCACGACGATCTCGGTCAGCGCGCCGCGCGCGGCGTCGTCCGCCTCGGGCATTGGCAGGTCGGCCGGCAGCCGGTGGTCGTAGATCGCCATCCACAGATTGGTGTTCGCGCGCGCGAAGGCGAAATAGCCCTCGACCAGCGCGGCGATGCGATCGTCGCCGGCGTCGCCCAGCCGCGCGCGCAGATGCTCGGCCCACAGCCCGAAGGTGCGCGTGTTGATCGCCAGCACCAGCCGGTCGTAGCTGCCAAAGACGTTGTGGACCGTGCCGACCGAGTAACCGACGCGCTTGGCCACCTCGCGCGCGGAGAACCGGGCGAAGCCGACCTCCGCCATCAACCGCTGCCCGGCGTCGAGGATGAGCGCCTCGAGTTCGTCGCGGCTGTGATCCGATCGCCTACCCATGGAGGGCTGGTAGCAATTTAATTGAGCACCGTCTAATTTATCAATTGAACAGTGGTCATTTGCGCGCTACGTCCGGCCGAACGGGAGAGCCTGCGATGACCTTGGTCCTTATCGTGCTGATCGCGGTGCGCGCGCGACTGTGGCAACAGGTCGGCGATCTGCGGGCGCGGGTCGCGGCGCTGGAGGTCGGCCAGCTCGACCGGGCCGCGCCCATGGCCGACGCGGTCCAGGCGCCGGCCGCGGCTCCCCTGGTCGTCGACATCGCGCCGAAGGTGGCCGCCACGCCGGTGCCGGTTTCGCCACCGCCGCCATCGTCGTCGAACATGCCCGCGCCGGTGACGCCGCCCGTGTTGCCCGAGCCTTTGTCGCCCGAAATACACTCGACTCCCGACCGACCGATCCCGGACGTCCCGGCCCCGGAAGGTGTCGAGCCGTCCCACGGCTTCGGCTTCGAAGACCTGTTCGGACGGCGGCTGCCGATCTGGGCGGGTGGGATCACGCTCGCGGTCGCCGGCTTCCTGATCGTCAAATATTCGATCGACTCAGGGTTGCTGTCGCCGGCGGTGCGCGTCGTCATGGGGCTGCTGTTCGGCGCCGTCTTGATCGGCGGGGCGGAGGCCGCGTTGCGCGGCGAGGCGCGCGTCCGCGATCCGCGCGTCCGCCAGGCGCTGAGCGGCGCCGGCGTCGCGACGCTGTACGCCACGATCCTGGTC
>CAXTRJ010000258.1:0-3979 GCA_964246585.1 uncultured Sphingomonas sp.
GTCGGCGAGCGACCGGGGCGCGATCCGCTTCATGCACGTCCTCCACGGCAGCCTGTTCGTGCCCGGCGTCGGCCGACAGGTCGTCGGCTGGATCGGCGTGGCGATGATGCTCTCCGCCTTCACCGGCCTGTGGCTGTGGTGGCCGTCGGTCGGCAAATGGGTCAAGGGCCTGCGCTATCGCCGCCACCGCGACGCCGACACCAATCTCCACTATCTCTTCGGCTTCTGGATCGCCCTGCCGCTGTTCGTCCTGTCGCTGACGGGGGCGTGGATCTCCTTTCCGCAATTCTTCGCCGGGCTGACCGGCGGTGGTCAGCAGCGCGGCGGCGGCGGCGGCGGCGGCGACCGCATGGCGGCGATGCGCGCGAAGCCGCTCGAGGCGCCCGCGCAATCGCTGGCGGTCGTCGCCGACCGTGGGCTGGGCCAGGCGCCGGGCGGAACGCTCCGCAGCATCGCCTGGCCGACCGACCTCAGCGCCGACTGGACCGTGACGGTCGCGGGCAAGGGCGCGCCGGTGCAGGTCAAGGTCGCCGACGACACCGGCGCCGCCATCGCCGCCCCGGTCCGGCCCCAGAACGGCGCCGCCCGGCTGATGCGCCGCATCCACGACGGCACCGACATGGGGATCGTCTGGCAGGTGATCATCTTTCTGGGCGGCGTCGTCCCGGTCGGGCTAGCGGTGACCGGCGTCATCATGTGGTGGCGCGCGCGCGGCTGGAAGCGCGATCTCGCCCAGCGCCAGCGCGCCAAGCTGGCGGCGGCGGAGTAGCTTAGCGCGCCAGCAGCACCCGCGCCTGTCCGGCGATCTGCGCCAGCATCGCCGCGTTGGGCTGCGCCGCGTGGCGGGCGCGGTCGACCACCGCCTTGAACTGCTGGACGCGCGCGCCGTTCGCCTGGAGCCAGCCATCGACCGCCGCGCCCGGGTCGCCCCCGAACTCGCCGCCGCCGCGACCGAGGAACTCGAGCCGAAGCTGCTGGAAGTCACGCGCCAGCCCGGCGATGAGCAGCCGTTCCCACGGATCGGTCGGCGACAGCCGCGCGGCGTTGGCCTGCGCCCAATCCAGGCCCAGCGCCTGACCCAGCCGGGTAAAGGCCCGCGTCAGCACCGCCTCGTCGATCGCCAGCCGCTCGCCGAGGTCGGCGAGGCCCACCGCGCCGTCTAGCTCGAACAGCCGCACGACCTTGCGCGTCAGCGCGGGCGACGCGCCCGCCGCCTCCAGCTGCCCGGCGATGCGGTCGCTGTGCAGCCGCGCCTCCTCCAGCAACAGGTCGCGCGTCTTCCCGTCGAGGTGGCGGATGCCGTTCGCCAGCCGCGCCAGCACGTCGCCGGGCGAGGTGCCGGGCCTGGCGACGCGCAGCAGGTCGGCGATCTGCGACCGGGTGGCGACCGCGACCTCGTCGAACAGCGCGATCCGCGCCGCTTCCGGCATCGCGGCGGTCTCGATCTCGGCCCACAGGGCGGGCAGGTCGAACAATCGTTCGGCGACGACGAACATCGCGGCGATGTCGCCCATCGCCGCGCCTTCCTCCTCGGCCAGCTCGAACGGGTAGAGCAGCCCCATGCGGTTGACGATGCGGTTGGCCAGCTTGGTCGCGACAATCTGCGGACGCAGGCGATGCGCGTCGATCGCACCGGCGAACCGCTCCCGCATGGCTCGGGGGAACGCGGCGTGGAGGTCGGGGCGGAGCGCGTCGTCGCCCGCCAGCGGCGAATGCTCGACCGCGTCCTGCAACGCCAGCTTGGCGGTCGCCAGCAGCACCGCCAGCTCGGGGCGTTGCAGCCCGGCGCCCTCCTGGCCACGGCGGAGCAGCTCCTCGTTGCCCGCCAGCCCCTCGACCCGCCGATCGAGCCGCCCCGCGCCCTCGAAGATCTCGATCAGCCGAACATAGCTCGGCATCGCCGGCGCGCCGTCGCCCTCGGCGATCGACAAGGCCAGCGTCTGCAGGCGGTTGTCCTCCAGCACCAGATGCGCGACGTCGTCGGTCATCTCGGCGAGCAGCGCGTTGCGGTCGTCGAACGACAGCCGCCCTTCCGCCATCTCGCGGTTGAGCGCGATCTTGATGTTGACCTCGTTGTCCGAGCAGTCGACCCCGGCCGAATTGTCGATGAAGTCGGTGTTGATCCGACCGCCCCGCAAGGCAAAGGCGATCCGCGCCGCCTGCGTCGTTCCGAGGTTCGCGCCTTCGCCGACCGCGACCGCGCGCAGCTCCTCGGCGTCGACGCGCAGCCGGTCGTTGGCCGGGTCGCCGACCTGGATGTTGTTCTCGCTCGCCGCCTTCACGTACGTGCCGATGCCGCCGAACCACAGCAGGTCGGCGGGCGCCTTCAGGATGGCGGAGATCAGCGCGCCGGGCTCCATCTCGTCGGCCTCGACGCCGAGCATCGCGCGGACCTCCGGCGTCAGCGCGATCGACTTGGCGGCGCGGGCGTGGACCCCGCCGCCCGCCGACACCGGCCCGGCGTAATCGGCCCAGCTCGACCGCGGCAGCGCGAACAGCCGCGCGCGCTCGGCCCAGCTCGCCGCGGCGTCGGGATCGGGGTCGAAAAAGATATGGCGGTGATCGAACGCGGCGAGCAGCCTGATCCGCTTCGACAGCAGCATCCCGTTGCCGAACACGTCCCCCGACATGTCGCCGCAGCCGACCACGGTCAGCGGCTGCGTCTGCACGTCGCGGCCGCGCTCGGCGAAGTGGCGCTGGACGGAGAGCCACGCGCCACGGGCGGTGATCCCCATCGCCTTGTGGTCGTAACCGTTGCTGCCGCCGCTGGCGAACGCGTCGCCGAGCCAGAAGCCGCGCTCGGTGGCGATCTTATTGGCGACGTCGGAAAAGGTCGCGGTGCCCTTGTCGGCGGCGACGACGAAATAGGGATCGTCGCCGTCGAGAACGCGGACGCCCTCGGGATGCACCACCGCGCCGCCCTCGATATTGTCGGTGATCGACAGCAGCGCGCGGATGAACACGCGGTAGCTCTCGGTCCCCTCCGCCATCCACGCGTCGCGGTTGGCCGGGGAGGGAAGCTGCTTGGGATAGAAGCCGCCCTTGGCCCCGGTCGGCACGATCACCGCGTTCTTGACCCGCTGCGCCTTCATCAGCCCGAGCACCTCGACGCGAAAGTCGTCGCGGCGATCGGACCAGCGCAAGCCCCCTCGCGCGATCGGTCCGGCGCGCAGGTGGATCCCCTCGACCCGGGGGGAATAGACCCAGATCTCGCGCCACGGCAGCGGCGTCGGCAGGCCCGGGATGCGGTGGCTGTCGAGCTTGAAGGCGAGCGCCTCGCACCCCGCAGGTACAAAGGCGTTTGTTCGCAGCGTTGCCCGAATAACCGCGTCATACGCGCGGAGGATGCGGTCGTCATCAATCGCCATCACAGCTTCGAGGCCACGGACGATGTCCTCGTCCGCGTCGCCGGCTATGCCAGCATGGGCCTTTGGACCGTGTACCGCCTCGAAGCGGGCAACAAGCGCGGTTGCGACTGTCGGCGCGCGGCGAAGTGCGTCGACCACGGTCGCCATGCCATAAGTCAGCCCCGCCTGGCGCAGGTAACGGAACCAGGCGCGCAGCAGCACGACCGACGCCGGGGCCGCCCCGACCGCGACGAGCAGGCTGTTGAACGCGTCGTTCTCCGCCCGGCCCGCCAGCACCGCGGCGATCGCTTCCTCCAGCACGGCCGTGTCGCCGACGTCGCCGCCGGACGCCTCGACCAGAAAGTCGTGGACGAACGCGCGGGTGTCGTCGGCGAGCGCGGTCGGCACCTCCTCGATCACGCGAAACCCGAAATTCTCCAGCACCGGCACCGCGTCGGACAACGGCAACGCCCCGCCCTGGCGATAGATCTTCAACCGGATCGCCTGGCCGTCGCGGCGGAACCGGACCGAGCGATCGTCGGGGCCGTCCAGCGCGGCGATCCGCGCGGTGTCGGCGGCGGCCTCCTCGGGCGTGGTCGTGTTGCGGTAGCCAAGCGGGAAGGCGCCCGCCC
>CAXTRJ010000259.1:0-3968 GCA_964246585.1 uncultured Sphingomonas sp.
ACCCTCGACCCGGCGCCCTATGCCTCGGTCGACACCTATCTCGACGCGCTGACCGCGACGGCGCGATCGCAGCGCCGCGACCGTTACTTCACCTACATCACCTCGATCGCCGACGAGGAGGCCTATTATAATTCCGGGGCTACCGCCGGTTTCGGCGTCCGGTTGACGGCGGACACGGCGCAGCGCCGCATCTACGTGACCGAGGCGTTCGAGGGCGCCCCCGCGCTCGCCGCCGGGATCGACCGCGGCACCGAGATCGTCGCGATCGGCACCAGCGCCGCCAACCTCCGCATGGTGGACGCGATCATCGCCGCCGAGGGCACCGGCGGCGTGATCAACGCGCTCGGCCCCGACACACCCGGCACCACCCGGCTGCTACGCGTGGCGGACGCGGGCGGTACGCGCGAGGTCAACGTCGCCAAGACCGACTTCGCGCTGCTGCCGGTGTCGACGCGCTACGGCGTCAAGATCATCAACGATGGCGGCCGCCAGGTTGGCTATGTCAACCTGCGCACCTTTATCGAGACGGCGAACCCGGCGCTGCGCGACGCCTTTGCCCAGTTCCGCGCGCAGAACATCACCGACATCATCGTCGACTTCCGCTACAATGGCGGCGGGCTGGTCTCGGTCGCCGAGCTGATGGGCGACCTGCTCGGCCGCGACCGGGCGACCACCGAGGTGTTCAGCTTTACCACCTTTCGCCAGGAAAGGTCGGCGGAGAACGAGACGCGCTTCTTCTCGCCCCAGCCGCAGTCGATCGCGCCGACGCGGATCGCGTTCATCGGCACCGGCGGCACCGCGTCCGCCAGCGAGCTGGTGATCAACGCCTTCACGCCCTACCTGCGCGCCAACGCGGCGCTGATCGGCACCAACACGTTCGGCAAGCCGGTCGGCCAGATCGCGCTCGACCAGGAGGCGTGCGACGACCGGCTCCGCGTCGTGGCCTTCGCCACGCAGAACAGCCAGCGGCAGGGCGCCTATTTCGACGGGCTCGCCACCACCGTCGAGGCGAGCTGCCAGGCGTCGGACGACATCGGCCGGCAGCTGGGCGATCCGCTGGAGGCATCGACCCGCTCGGCGCTCGACTTCCTCGCCGGGCGAAGCTGCTCGCGGATCAGCAACCGCGAGGCGGCGCTACGCTCGGGAACGGTGAGGGAAGCGCGGCGCGAGCTGCTTTCCCCGGTCCGGGCCAGCACCGCGCAGCGCGAGGTGCCGGGGCTGTTCTGACCGATGTTCAGGGTAGCAGGTCGACCGCGGTGGTATAATCGGTGAAGCGGTAGATCGACTGGTACTCGTCCGGGATGCGGATGGCCCCCGCGATCAGCTCGCCGCCGCGGTGCAACACGCCCTCGATCTCGAACCGCACGTTCGTGCCGTCCGGGTTTTGCGGTTGATAGAACCACCGGTTCGTCGTGGCGATCGTCCCACCCGACACGAGCGACAATTCGAGCACCTCCAGCGCGCGCTGCCTGACCTCGCGATTGGTCAGGCCGAGGAACAGCTTGCGATCGTGCCAGTCCGCGCCTTGGGTCGTCCCGACCTGCGGCCCGTTATAGGTGGCGATGACGCGCGCGGTGCCGTTGAACTCGGTTTCGCCCTTGCCCGGAATGAAGGCGCCGTAGCCGGTCGCGGAGAAGTCGTCGGTGCCGGTGCCCAGCCGCATGGTGACAGCGTTCAGCCCCGACGCGTTGACGCCGAACACCAGGATCGTGTTCGGCCCGTCGATCCATACGGCATTGGCCGAACGCCGGGCGCGATCGGAAAAGACGGTGCGCTGGACGCTGCCGTCGGCGTTGAACACCGTCAGGGGAATCGATACCCGCGGCGTCGAGGCGGTGTTGTTGAAATCGAGAAAGGCGCCCGGTCGATAGGAACTGAACCCGGTCAATAGGTCGACCCTGGCGACCTTGCTGGCGGTGCCGTCGCCGCTGTTGCCAATCATCACCGTGTCGTGCCGGGCGGAATAGTCGACGGTCGCCGCGTGGCTCATGTTGTGGTTGAAATAGCCGATCAGGTCGAACGTCGCGCTGTTCCGGACATAGCCGAACGTGACCTTGTGATCGGGCCCCGATGCGCCGAAAATCCATACCCGGTCGCCGACCAGTACCATGTCCTGCCCGACGATCGCACCGGAACGCCGTGGAGTTGGGGGCGGTGTCGGCGTTGGTGTCGGCGTAGGCGTGGGTTCCGGCGCTGGGCCCGGCGTCGGATCGGGCGCGGGCGCCGGCGTTGGTGTCGCGACCGGTGTCGGTATCGGGATGGGCGTCGGATCGGGCGTCGAAGGGAGGGTTGGTGTCGGGCTGGGCGACGGGGTCACCACGATCGGCGCGCTATCACCACCCGACCCGGTCGATGATCCTCCAGGCGACCCGCCGGCACCACAACCCGCGAGAACGGCGGACGAGAACAGGATAACAACTAAACGACGCAACTTCACCACGGTCGACCCCCCAATCGGCGGGTGCGCAATGGCCTATCGCGACGATTAGCGCAACGACGAGTGGAAGGTTATCTGCGTCAAACCGGTACGGAACGGTAACGGCCGGTCATGGCCCGTTCAGGTTCCGGCGTTGGTTAGACGGGCTAGCTGGTCCTCGCTCAGTTGCAGCGTCATCGCGCCGAGTAGCTCCTCGAGCTGACCAACACCTGTCGCGCTGGCGATCGGCGCGGTGACGCCGGGCTGCGCCATCAGCCAGGCGAGGGCGATCTGCGCCAGCGTCGCGCCGCACTCGTCGGCGACGGCGTCCATCGTGTTGAGAATGGGGGCGCCCCGGCCGTCAATCAACTCGCCCATGCGGCCGCCGCGAACGCTTTGGCCGAGGTCGTCGCGCGACCGGTATTTGCCGGTCAGGAAACCCGACGCCAGTCCGGAATATGGCACGACGCCGATGTTGTACTCGATGCAGAACGCCTGCAGCTCGCCCTCGAACGTGTCGCGGCTGACCAGGTTATACTCGGGTTGCAGCACGTGATAGCTCGGCAGGCCATGCGCGATCGCGATGTCGCGCGCCGACTTCAGCCGCATCGCGCCGAAGTTCGACGCGCCGACGACGCGGACCTTGCCCGCGTCGACCAAGCGGCCGAACGCCTCCAGCGTGGCCTCCTGCGGCGTGTCGTCATCGTCCCGGTGCGCGAAGTAGAGGTCGATGCGGTCGGTGCTGAGACGGCGGAGCGAGGCTTCGCACGCGGCGGCGATGCGAGCGGGGGCCAGCTTGTCGCCACCCTCGCCGGGCAACATCCCCACCTTGGTCGCGATCAGCACATTGTCGCGCTTGCCCGATCGACGGAGCCACTCGCCGATCACCGTTTCCGATTCGCCACCGGCGTTGCCCGGCACCCACGCCGAATAAACGTCAGCGGTGTCGATCATGGTGCCGCCGCCCGCGACGAAGGCGTCGAGCACGGCGAAGCTGGCGTCGCGGTCGGCGGTCCAGCCGAACACGTTGCCGCCCAGCATCAGCGGCGAGATCTTGAGATCGGTGGAACCCAGGCGCCTGGTCGGGATCATCGGTCGGCTTCCTGATCGGTGGCGGGCTGGTTGATGACGGGATCGGCCAGCGCGTCGGCGTCGACGCTGTTGGCGTCGAGCATCGCCGCCGCTTCGTTTAGCCGGCGCTCCTCGTCGGCGGGGATCGCTCCGGGAGCGTCGGGCTCCGCTGAGCAGGCAACCAGTAATAGTGCGACGCCCACGCTCCGTACGGCCCGACCGTCAAGCCAGCGCATGCTGGCATCTCCCCGACACAAGGCGTCGCACGCCTGACGAAGAGATACCAGCCTTTGCTGGAATGACGGTCGGAGTAGCGGTGACGTAATCGTTGGACGACGTCACGACAGGTCGTCAGTCGGCGATGGCGTTGCCGGCGGTGACCAGCGCGCCACCGGTGGCGTCGGCGGCATCGTCGGCGGCGTTCGAGACGACGTCGCCGGTGCGGGCCGCGCCGCGCTCGATCGCCGCGCCGGTGTTGTCG